>JBEVLE010000001.1:0-24731 GCA_040509335.1 Longimicrobiaceae bacterium
CTCCCGACTCGCGTCGGGAGGGCCCTTTTCGCGCTCCCCCGCGGGGGAGCGGCGCCGCTCACTTGTGGCGGTACGTGATCCGCCCGCGCGACAGGTCGTACGGGGAAAGGGACAGCGTCACCCGGTCGCCCACCAGCACCTTGATCTTGAACTTGGACATCTTCCCGGCCCCGTAGGCCAGGACCACGTGCCCGTTCTCCAGCTTGACGCGGTACTTGCGGTCGGGGAGCACCTCAGTGACCACGCCCTCGACCTCGATTCCTTCCTGCTTTGCCATTCGCTCCTTCGCTCGGCTGGGGATCTCCCCGGGAAAAAAGGTCCGAAAAATCGCGCGGCTTGCTACACCCGGCCCTGCGGAAGGTGCCTCAGCCCCCGGCCAGGGCGGCGTCCAGCTCCGCGCGGCGCGCGTCCAGCTCGCGGCGCAGCACCGCGTAGCGCTCGGCGGCGTCGCGGCTCACCTTCTGGTCCGCCTGCACGGTGAGCCCGTACAGGTAGCCGACGTGGGTCTGGAGCCCGGGGCGCCCGTAGCGCACCGGCTCGGCCACCAGGGCGGCCTCCAGCGCCTCCAGGCGGCGGAGCCGCTCGGAGCCGGCGGGGCTCCGCTCGCGCTCCTCGCGGACGCGCGCCACCAGCCGGTTCGCGTCGCTCACCAGGTCGCGCACGCGCAGGTTGTGGGCGAGCTGCTCGCGCAGGTCCGCGTCGGTGACCCCGTCCGCCGCCACCCGCGGGTCCTGCCTCACCTCCAGCGGCTGCTCCTGCGTGCGCCCGCCGGCGGACAGGCGCAGCGTGTAGCGCCCCGGCAGCGCCATGGGGCCGTTGCGCCCGCTCCGCTGCGGATTGGCGTCCCACGGGCCGGGGAGCGCCAGGTCCCACACGAAGCGGTTGAGCCCCGCCTGCCGCGGGAGCCGCGGCGTGCCCACGCGCTCCATGGCGGGGGCGCGCATCCCCGGCTGCTCGGGCTCGCGCAGGCGCTCGCCCGCGCCCTCGCTGCCGAAGGCGCGCACCACGGCGCCCGCCGCGTCCACCACCTCCAGCGTCACCGTGCCCGTGGTGTCGGGGAGGAAGTAGTCGATCATGGCGCCGGCGGGCGGGTACTGCGGCTGGTCCGGCCCGCTCCGCGCCGATTCCACCCCGCCGAAGCCGGCGGCGTAGCGCATGCGGAAGGCCTCGCGCGGCCGGAACAGGTGCGCCTGCGCGGGGAGCCGCTCGCCGAGCTGGTGCAGCGGGGCCAGGTCGTCCAGGATCCAGAAGGAGCGCCCCTGGGTGGCGACCACCAGGTCGCCGCGGTGCACCTGGAGGTCGGTGACCGGCGTCACCGGCAGGTTGAGCTGGAAGGGCCGCCAGGCGCGCCCGTTGTCGAACGACACGAACATCCCGAACTCGGTGCCGGCGTACAGCAGCCCTTCGCGGGCGGGGTCCTCGCGGACCACGCGGGTGGGGTGGTCCGCGGGGATGCCGTTGCGTCCGTCGGTCAGCCGCGTCCAGGTGCGGCCGTAGTCGTCGGTGCGGTAGATGTACGGCTGGAAGTCGCCCAGCAGGTAGCGGAGCACCGCCACGTACGCGGAGCCCTTGCGGTGCGGCGAGGGCTCGATGGTCTGCACCCGCCCGCCCGGCGGCAGCCCGCGCGGCGTGACCCGGGTCCAGCTCCGCCCGCCGTCGCGGGTGACGTGGATGGGGCCGTCGTTGGCGCCGGCCCAGATGACGCCCGGCTCCAGCCGCGACTCGCGGATGGCGTACAGGGTGCTGTAGTACTCCTCGCCGGTGACGTCGATGGTGATGGGCTCGCCGGAGCGGACCTGGCGGCTCGCCTCGTGGGCGGTGAGGTCCGGGGAGATGCGCTCCCAGGTGACGCCCTCGTCCGTGGTGCGGTGCACGTACTGCGAGCCGTAGTAGAGGGTTCGCGGGTCGTGCGGCGAGATCTCCATGGGCGACACGCGCTGGAAGCGGTAGGTCAGCGTGTTCCCCGGGTCGCCGTACAGCGACTCGGCCCCCACCCAGTACTGCTTTTCCTGCCCGCTGCGCAGGCTCATGCGGGAAAACTGCCCCTTGCACGAGCCGTACACGGTGTCGGGGTGCGTGGGGTGCGGGATGATGGGCCCGGTCTCGCACCCCGGCCCCGCGCGCCACGACTGGACCGGGTCGTCCGGCGACGACTGCGACAGCGGCAGCGAGGGGACGATGAGGGTGGAGTTGTCCTGCTGCGCGCCGTAGACGCGGTAGGGGAACTGGCTGTCGACGAAGACCTGGTAGATCTCGGCGGTGGGCTGGTTGTACTGGGTGGACCAGGTGCGCCCGCCGTTGAGGGTGACGTTGGCGCCGCCGTCGTTGGACTGGATCCAGATCTGCGGGTCGCGCGGGTTGATCCACAGGTCGTGGTTGTCGCCGTGCGGGGTGCGCAGCGCCCTCCACGTCCGCCCGCCGTCGTCGGAGCGATGGAAGCCCTCGGAGCCCACGAACACCACGTCGGCGTTGGCGGGGTCGGCGGTGATGTTGGTGTAGTAGAAGGGGCGGGTGACGAGCTGCGCGTAGTCGCTCACCTGCGTCCACGTGTCCCCCGCGTCGTCCGAGCGGTACAGCCCGCCGCCCGGCTTTGCCTCGATGAGGGCGTAGACGCGGCGCGGGTTGGCGGGGGTCACGGCGATGTTGCTCTTGCCGAAGAGCCCGGTGGGAAGGCCGCCGCCCAGCTTGGTCCAGCTGTCGCCGCCGTCGGTGCTGCGGTAGATGCCGCCCTCGCGCGCGCCGCTGATCACCGTCCACGGCTTGCGCTCCCCCCGCCACATGCTGGCGTAGAGCACGTCCGGGTTGCCGGGCTGGAGCTCCACGTCCACCGCGCCGGTGCTGTCGGAAACGAAGAGCACCTTGGTCCACGTCTGCCCGTTGTCGCGGGTGCGGAAGACGCCGCGCTCGCGATTGCGCGCGAACACGTTGCCGGTGGCCGCCACGAACACGGTGCCCGGGTCGCGCGGGTGGATGCGCACGCCGCCGATCTGCCCCACGTCGCGCAGCCCGGCGAAGCTCCACGTCCTGCCGCCGTCGGCGCTGCGGTAGATGCCGCGCCCGGTGGACACGTTGCTGCGGATGCCCTCGGAGCCGGTGCCGGCCCACACGGTCTCCGGGCTGGAGGGGGCGACGTCGATGGCCCCCATGGAGGCGGCCTCGAAGAAGCCGTCGGACACGTTGAGCCAGCTGTCGCCCGCGTCCGTGGTCTTCCACACGCCGCCGCCGGTGGTGCCCATGTAGAAGGTGTGCGTCTGCCCGGGCACGCCCGTCACCGTGGTGACGCGGCCGCCGCGCGCGGGGCCGATCATCCGGTAGCGCATGGAGGTGAACCGCGCCGGGTCGAACACGGTGATCCCCGGCTGCGTGGGCCCCTCGCGCTGGGCGTGCAGCGGGGCCGGCGCGGCGCCGGCGGCGAGCAGCGCGGCCAGGGCGAGGCCGGGGAGGGGCGCGCGGAGCGGGGCGACGGGCCGCCTGCGGGTCATGGGGTTCCTCTGGGGTGGAGCGGGCCGGGAGGGTGCCCGGCCGACGGAAACGTCCTGGGGGTTGTGCCTTTGAAATACGGCGCGGCGGCGCGCTTCGCCAGGGGAGGGGCGGGCCGACGGCTCAGCCCGGCAGGTCCCCCCCGGCGGCTTCCACGCGCAGCCGCTGCGAGCCCGTCCACTCCCCGCCCGGGGCCAGGTGGACGGGATCCGCCGCGCTGGCCGGCTCCACGCACAGCATGCGCAGGTACTCGTCGTCGGCCATGTCGGGGAGGGCGCGGGCGCCCTCCGCCCAGGGGTTCCACACCACGGCGTCGCGGAACCCCTCCTTGTCCACCCGCACCGCGCGCCCGCCGGCCGCGCCGCGGACCCGCAGCCGGTCCGGCGCGCCCACGTACACGCGGTCCACTTCCCCCGCGACCTCCACCATCCCGCGCTCCTCGGTGAAGGCGGCTCCCCCCTCCAGCTTGTCCAGGTAGCGCACGCCGCGCAGCCCCTCCACCGCGGCCCGGCGCACGTCGTCCACGCGCAGGTAGGTGTGCAGCGCGCAGGTGAAGGCCATGGTCCCGTCGCCGGTGTTGGCGACGCGCAGGGCCACGGCGAGCGAGTCCGCGCCCAGCGCCACGCGCAGCTCGGCGCGGAAGGCGTGCGGCCAGAGCGCGCGGGTGGCGGCGGTGTCGGCCAGGCGGAGGAGCGCCCAGACGGTGCCGTCCGGGTCGGTGCCGCTCCCCACGTGCTCCCACGCGGTGGTGCGCGCGAAGCCGTGCTTGGGGAGCGGCCCCTGGTCCGCGAACTGGGGAAAGATCACCGGGATGCCGCCGCGGATGGCGGCGCCGGGCTCGTACCGCGAGCGCTCGCTGACGAAGAGCCGCTCGGCGCCCGAGGCGTCGGTCCAGCCGGCCACGTGCGCCCCCTGGAGGTACACGGCGGCGCGGGCGCCGGAGGGGTGCGCGAGGTCGATGCGGGGCAGTTCGCGGCTGGAGGTCATGGCCGTGGGGCTGGAGGACGCGGGCGGGCGCGCGGCGGTTCGGGAAGCGGGGATCGATGACGGAGATCGCGTCCACGCCGAGGCGGGCGCGATGCCCGCGTGAGGGATTTCGGCCCGAAGGGGCGAGACCCGGCGGGGCTGTTTCCGCCGGGGCTCGACTCCGTTGCACACGGTCGTTTCGTGTGCTACGGAGCCGAAGCCCGACCCCGGCGCAGCCGGGGGCACGCCCGAACCCCGCTGTCAGGTCCGTTCCGTCAAACGCCGCCGGCTCAGGGCAGATCCTCGCGGGTGACGCCGTCGAACCCCAGGACCCAGTCGGGCCCGAAGGCCTGCGACGGGGTGCGGAAGCCAGGCCGGACGCGCCCGGCGAGCACTTCCTCGGCCGCGCCGACGGCGGTCACGGCGGTGAGGGTGTACCCCTCGGGCGTCTGCATGCGGGCGGCGGCGCGCCCCCCGGCCGCGTCCTCCGCCTCGCCCCACAGCAGGCTCTTCCCCCGCGCGCGCTGCTCGTCGGTGGGGCCGGGGGAGGCGGCGTCGATGCGCCCCTTGAGGACGCGCTGCACGGGACCGGAGCCCAGCAGCCACCCCAGGTAGCGCGAGGCCACCATCATCCGCCGCGCGGGCGCCGGGATGCGGGTGTACACCTCCACGTCGGGGATGCCGGTGCTGTGGAAGGCGGTGGACACGTCGCCCCAGGGGATGGTGGTGACCTCCACCGGCCCCCGCCCGAAGTCCACGCGCCGGGTGCGGTACGCGGCGGGGACGGGGACGATGCGCCCGCCGCGCCGGACGGCGCCGCCGGCGGCCAGGTTCTCCACCATGGTGGTGGCGGTGCCGTGCGACAGCCCGCCGCCTACGGGCTGGAAGGCGAGCGCCAGGCGGACGGCGCCCGGGAGCCGGCGCTTGAGGTGGGCGGCGAGCGAGTCGGTGGGGACCACGTCGAACCCCACGCCGGGGAGGAGCACGACGCCGGCCTCCTTGGCCTGGGCGTCGCGGGCGGCGAGCGACTCGAACACGGCAAGCTCGCCGGTGATGTCCAGGTAGTGGGTGCCGGTGCGCAGGCACGCCTCGGCCATGGGGCGGGCGGTGCGGACGAAGGGCCCGGCGGCGTGCAGCACCGCGGGCACGTCGGCCAGGGCGGCGTCCAGCGCGGCGGGGTCGTCCAGCGCCACGGCGCGCCAGGGGAGGCCCAGCTCGGCGGCCTGCTGCTTCAGCGGGGCCTCGCTGCGGCCGGCGAGCACGGGGCGGAGGCCGCGCTCCAGGGCGCGGGCGGCGATCAGGCGGCCGGTGTAGCCGTAGGAGCCGTAGAGGAGGAAGGTGTCGGGCATGGGCGGGCTCCCGGTGGCGGGCGGAGGCGGATCGCGTCAGGAAGCATACAGCACGCGGGCATCGCGGACCACCTCGTCCCGGAAGTAGCGGCTCAGGTCGTTCGGCGTGTTCAGGTCCACCTTCCGTCCGAGAAGCGTGGACAGCTCGTCCTGGATGCCGATGAAGGCGAAGCCGGGGGTGCGCCGGGCTCGAACTCCACCAGGACGTCCACGTCGCTTTCCGGGCCGAAGTCGTCGCGCAGCACGGAGCCGAACAGCGCGAGCCTGCGGATCCCGTGTCGGCGGCAGAGCTCCGCGATCCGGTCGTGCGGGATCTCGACATTAATGGCTGGACCTGGGCTCTCCATGGTGTTTCCGGCGTGTGGTGTTCGCAGGGCCGGTCGAGACCCGGCCACTGCCTGGGCTTACGTTCCGGACTGGCGGACCAGGGCGAGCCGCACCACCTCGGCGCGGACGACCTCGCTCCAGCCGGGGCAGCTGTCGTGGAGCAGGTGCTGGACGGCGGCCGGCGGGGCGGTCTGCACCCACTCGCCGCTCTCGGGGTCGCGGATGCGGGTGGCGCTCAGCCACTCGGGGTGCGGGCTCGCGGGGAGGCGCGCGAGGAACTCCAGGTCCACGCCGGTCGCCACGCCGAGCTTGCCGTCGGGCTCGGCGCGCAGCGTCACGGCGACGAAGACGCGGAAGTCGCCCTCGGCGTCCATGCGCTCCGGGTCCTCGGCCTCGCCGTCGACGTCGGCGGCGGGGAGGTGGTCCACCGGGATGCCGTGGGCGAGGACTTCGCGGAGGGTGACGGGGACCTCGAAGCAGGCGTGGAAGCCGCGCTCGGGGTCCAACTGGCGGATCGCGGGATTGCTGCGGAGGGCGGCCTCCACGGCGTTATGTGCTTCTCGTAGCTTCTGGTCGTCAGTCACGGTCATTCTGCAAACATTCTGTGAAAAGGAGACCCGGCCAAAACATACCCTCAAGGGCTCGCTTCCCGCACCTGCTTCCGTCATTTCATGGACGGCCCCGAACAATCAAGTAGCACAGCGTAAAGCGATTCCATTGCGGCGTCTTTGTTGCGCACCCGAACCCGAACCTCCGATTATGCTACGGAGACGATACGTTCGATCACCCGCTGGCACTCTCTGAATGCGCGCCTACGTCGCCCCGACCGATCAGCGCTGGTTCGAGTTCCTCTCGGCTGAGCCGAACGTCGATGAGGTCAACTTCTGGATGCCGAAGCCGTGGGGTGGGCGCTTCGGGGTGCTGAACAGAGGGGAGCCGCTGCTTTTCAAGTTGAAGTCCCCAATCAACATGATCGCCGGCGGAGGGTTCTTTGAGCATTACACGAAACTTCCGATCAGCCTTGCTTGGGAGGCATTCGGCAGGAAGAACGGCGCACCTTCGTTCGAACCTGTGCGCGACAGCATCGCACGTCTTCGCAGAGAGCAGCCAAAGCCGTGGGACGACTACACAATCGGATGCATCCTTCTGATCGAGCCTTTTTTCTGGCCCGAAGAACTTTGGATTCCGGTCCCGGAGGATTGGAGCCGGAACATCGTACGTGGCAGGACTTACGATCTGCAAGAAGGGCTAGGTCTTGAGCTTTGGAGGAAGGTCGCGTCTCGCTTGGCTCCAAAGCCAGCAACGATACCGGGAAGAGTAGCCGAGCGCCGAAAAGTGGAGATCCCTGGCGGCTACGGCGATCCACTCCTGACTCCGCACCGGCTGGGCCAGGGCACCTTTCGAGCAGTCGTTCTCGATGCCTATGGACGCCAGTGTGCCGTCACCCGGGAACGAGCACTGCCCGCGCTCGAAGCTGCACACATTCGTCCTTTCCGCGAAACTCAAGGGCACGTCATCAGCAACGGCCTTCTACTCCGTTCGGACGTCCACCGGCTTTTCGACACGGGATATCTCACGGTGACCCCGGAGCACCGCATGGAGGCAAGCGGTCGGATGCGTGAGGACTTCAACGACGGTGAGAACTACCTCCGTCTACATGGAAGCCAAGTTAGCGTGCCGAACAGACCGGACTTCCAGCCCGATCCGGAAGCGCTCCGCTGGCACAACGAGAACAGGTTCCGGGGATGAATATGGCCGCTGATCCAGTCGCGTTGCTGCAAGAGGATCTACGACGGTTTGCCCAGGAACGAGACTGGGAAAAGTTCCACACTCTCCAGAATCTCGCTGCCCTGGTGTCGACTGAGGCTGGAGAGTTGCTGGCTCTCTTCCGGTGGGGGCAGGACGCTATGCACGAACATCCGGAGGATGTTCGGCAAGAGCTTGCTGATGTATTCCTGGGGGTTCTCCGGTTCGCGGACATAGCAGGGATCGACCTCTACGATGCCGCCGTCGAGAAGCTGCGAGTGAACGCGGCCCGCTACCCGGTGTCCTTGCGTGGACAGCCCGACCGGCAACGATGAGGCCGCCTATCCGGCAAAAAATCTCTCCGCCGGGCACGGCAGAACGGGAGCTGGCAAGCAGACCAACATCAGCCGTGTGCGTGGGCATCAATCCACCTCCCCCATAAAGAGTTAGCGTATTTTTCCCCGCCACCTTCCAGCAGGAATTCCAAAGTTAGGACTTGCCCTCCATCTACAAACGGCCTAAACTGCGATGCTTCAACCGGTCCCCCGGACCATAAAACGGAGGAAACCGTTGAGCACAGCAGCTCTTCAAGTCGGCAGCACGGCACCCGGCGGCGCGTTACGGCGCCGCGCGCTATGGGCGGTCTTCGCCCTGTGCGCCTGGGTGTCGCCTGCGTCGGGGCAGCAGCAGGCGGACAGCGCCGCCTCCCCCGCCACGGCATCGCCGCGCATCGCCGACCACGCGCCCTTCGGGCGTGAGTTCTGGACCCGACTCCGCGAGGAAGCCCGCCGCTTCCGCGAGCTGGAGATCGGGTCCTTCGTGTATTCGCGCCAGTACGCCATCTCCCCCGAGCTGGCGGAGATGATCCACGAGGAGGCGCACGCGCAGGGGATCGACCCCGACCTGGCCTTCCGCCTGGTGCGCGTGGAAAGCCGCTTCCACGCCCGCGCGCGCAGCCACGCCGGCGCCCTTGGGCTCACCCAGCTCATGCCGGGCACCGCCCGCTCGCTGGACCGCCGCATGCGCACCGCCGAGGCCATCCTGGAGCCCCGCGCCAACCTGCGCACCGGCTTCCGCTACCTGCGGCGCCTGATCGACTACTACGACGGCAACGTGCGCCTTGCGCTGCTCGCCTACAACCGCGGCGAGAACGCGGTGGACCGCTCCCTCCGCCGCGGACGCGACCCGGAGAACGGGTACTCGCGCAAGGTGCTGGGCACCGGGCCCACCGCGTACCGCGGCAACGGTCTCGCGAAGCGCCCGGCCAACTAGCGAGTCACACCGGGACCGTTTGACGCCGGGGGGCGCGCACCACGGGGGGTGCGCGCCCCTCGCGCGTCCGGGACCCGCGATTCCACCGCGGCCTCCCCCGCCCCCCGCCCGCCGCCGAGATCCTTCCGGGACGACGCCGCCCCGCGCATACTTTGGGAGACGCGTCCAGCCCCACCCACCCTGCCCTCCATCATCTCCACGCGGCACCCTCCACCCAGGCGCAGGAGGCGACATGCCCGACCCGGTCCTCATCATCCCCGGAACGCAGGCCACCACCCTCCGCGACCAGGACGGCACCACCGTCTACAACGCCGTCGCCGTGGGCGTCCCCCTGATCCCCAAGAGCCTGGGCGGGCGCCCCAGGAGCCAGTGGGTGCCGCTGATGAGCATGCGGTCCACGCCCGGCCAGCTCGCCCCCGCGGCGACCTCGCTGCTGCCGGGCACCCGCCTGGCCCCGGGCGTCGTGGTGCAGAGCCCCTACAACCTGTTCCCCAAGTTCTACGAGGAGTGGCCGTACGACTGGCGGGCCGACCTGCGCTGGAACGCCGGCCGGCTGCTGGACGAGCTGCGCGCCCGCCGCCGGGGCGGGAGCCCGCGCGCCAGCCTCGTCGGGCACTCGCAGGGCGCGCTCCTCGCCGTGCTCGCCGGCAAGCTGGCCGACCCCGGCGAGTTCGCCCGGCTGGTGTCGCGCGTGGTGCTGGTGGGCGCGCCGCTCGCCGGCACCACCACCGCCGCGGCGGCACTGGTCTTCGGCAGCGACAGCCTGGGGCAGAAGGACCGCCTGCTCGCGCTGCAGATGGCGCGCACCTGGCCGGCCATCTACCAGATGCTCCCTTCCTGGGCGTGCGTCACCGACGCGGGTGGGAGCCCCCTCCCCGCCGCGCAGCAGCTCCTCCGCCCCGGCGGCTGGCCCGCCGACGCCGGGCCGCCCGTCCCGCAGGACATGCTGGACCGTGCCGCCGCGGTGCAGCAGATGCTTGTGGATCCGTTCCGGGGATTCGGGCCGGGGATCGCGGTGACCACCATCATGGGCGCCAGCCAGGCGACCGGGCAGACGCTGGTGCGCACCGGCGACGCGTTCGTGAAGCTGGTGACGCAGAAGAATTCGGGCGACACGCTGGTCCCCTTCCAGCGGACGCTGGACTGGGGCGGCAATCCCTTCCACTTCACCGTGGTCCCCTTCGCCGGGCAGACCCGCCCCCACGCGGAGCTCTGCTGCGACGTGGGAGTCGCGCCGTTCATCGTCAGCCGGATCGAAGCCCCGGCGCCCCCGCCCCCCAACTGAGCCCGGAGCCGCCATGCGCACCGCGTGCATCCTCGCCCTGCTCCTCGCCTGCGCCGGCACGCCCGCGGCGGCGCAGAGGCACCCGCTGGTCCCGGTGGCGCAGCTGGGGTTCGTGGGCGACTGGGCCCCGGCCCTTACCGGCGGCGTCCGCTGGACCTACACCCCCACGCCGCGGCCCGTGCGCGACGAGAACGGGATGTTCCGGCCGGTGGTGGTGAGGTGGTACGCGCAGGCGCTCGCCACCGCCGGCGTCACCTTCGCCGAGGGCGACCCGGTGGGCTTCACCGCCGTGGGATCGGCCGGGGTGCTGCGCCCCATCGGCACGGGGCCCATCGCCGGGGCCGGGGTGGTGGCCGTGGGCTCCCTGGGGCCGGACGCGCTGGGCCCCGCGGTGCGGCTGGACACCAGCTTCCACGCGCTGGGCGTGCAGGCCGGCGTCCTGTGGTTCGCGGAGGGCGACTCCCCGCGCGCCGTGGTCACCGTGGACGTGGCCGTGTCCTTCGTCTGCGACCTGGTGGGCTGCTGAGGCGGGCCCGCGGCGTCAGCGCCCGCGCCGCCCGGACTTTCCCTTCCGGCCCTTGCCGCTTCCCTTCTGCCGGCGCTCGCGGCGCGCCTGGCCCTTGCGCACAAGCTTTTCCAGCTCCTTCAGCCAATCCGCCACTACGAAGTCGACGGTGTGGATGTAGAACCGGCCCTCGTCGGGGAGCCTGGAGCGGTCCACGTCCGGGGGCAGCTCGTCCCGGGTGACCTCGCGGGTGAGCCCCGTCTCCCGCATCAGCTCCCGCATGTCCTCCAGGATCTCTTCCGCCTCGGTGGCGCTGGAGGCCGGGCGCACGTCCCGTGGGAACTTGGGCTTGCCCCCAGCCGCCATCGTGCTGATCAGCATCTCGATCTTGGCCACGTCGGGAAGGGGGCCGGTCTCCGGGCCGAGCGCCTCCGCGAGGGCCCGCGCCTGCCCGGGAGAATCCGCCGCGAAGAAGACTGTCCCCGGCGAGCGCAGCCAGCTCTCGTCGCCGAAGGGGATCAGCCGCCCGAGCGCCAGCGCCCCGGGGCCGTAATGGGTGTCCGACGCGTGCTCCCGCACCCGGTAGAGCTTTCCGTCCAGCGGCGCGCGGAAGACCGATTCGTCCCCGTTCCGCTCCAGCACCTCCCACACCCCCACCTCCGATTCCAGCAGCTGCATGGCCATGTGCCGCTGCTTGGGCGGGAAGCCGTCCAGCGCCTCGGTGTCGGCCAGGTGCTCGATGGCGGTGCGGTCGTCGAGCGCCAGGAAGGGGCGGTCCACCAGCGCGAACTCCTGCTCGCGCACGCCCCGGGCGAAGAGGTGCTCCTCCATCCGCCCGGGCGGCGCCCACCGCGAGAACCACCACTGCGCCGCCGCACGCTCCATGATCCGCAGGGCGTCGCCGGCCACCCATTTCTCGATCCGCTCGTACATGGGCCCCAGCGTCCGTACGTACGCCTGGGCCGCCGTGACGGGCGAGACGAACAGCACCAGCCCGTCCTCGGGGTGCGTCGCGAGCAGCATCTCGTGCTCGGCGTACTCCAGCGCCGCGTCGCGCAGCAGCGCCGTGGCCTCGCCGAGAACCTCGGTGGGCACGTCGGCGAGGGTCGCCGGGAGAGGGACGCCCACCTGCCCGGCCAGCTCGCGGAGGAGCTCCACCTGGGCGGCGGCCATCTTGCGCGTCACCGCGGCCGGAGCGGCCACGCGCCCGAGGGCGTAGAGCACCACGGCGTGGGCGAGGTTCTCCGCGAGCTCCGCGAGCGTGTCCTCCACCTCCGCCGGGACGGGGGACGCATGGCCCCTGATGATGGCAGTCGCGGCGATGGCGTGCACGACGTCGGCGATCTCGCCGCGGACGGGAACCAGCTCGGGCTCCTTCTTGGAGGTCTTCATGCGTGCCTCCGCCGGCGGCGGTGGATGCGTGGGTGGGAGGGCGGCAGGAGCGGGGATGCGTCCGCCGCCGTACGCTTCGTCCACAAGCTACGCTGCACGCGGCTTGCCCGCGACGCTCGGCGGGCGCTAGACTGCGCGGGGACGCCGTCCACCCACCCCGAGCCGCCCTGCGATGAAGCCCTCCGCCGCCCTGCTCCTCCTCCTGGCCGCGCTCGGCGCCCCCGCCGCGGCGCAGGAGCGCCCCTTCGGCACGCTGCGCGAGCAGGCGGACACGCGCCAGGAGTGGCTGCGCATCCGCCTGGAGCGCGTGCTCCCGCGGCTGATGCGCGAGCACGGCGTGCGCATGTGGATCGTCCCCATGCGCGAGTACGCCGAGGACCCGGTGTTCCCCGCGCTGGTGTCGCCCACCACCATGGCCGCGCGCCGCCGCACCATCTACGTGTTCTGCGACCGCGGCGCCAAGGAGGGCGTGGAGCGCGTGGCCATCGGGGGAACCTCGCAGGGCGGGCTGTACCGCGTGGTGCGCGACGCGGGCGCGCCGACCGCCCCGGCCGGGGTGCAGCGGCGCCCCGCGGAGCCGTGGGGCCCGGAGCAGTGGAAGCTGCTCCCGCCGCTGGTGGAGGCGTGCGCCCCGCGCACCATCGCCGTGAACGTGTCCCACACCCACGCTTTCTCGGACGGCCTCACCGTCGGCGAGTGGGAGCAGATGAGGGCCGTGCTGCCGACGGAGTACCGGGAGCGCGTGGTGCGGCGCGAGCGGCTGGCGCTGGACTACCTGGCCGAGCGCATCCCCGAGATGCTCCCCACGTACGTGGAGATGCAGAAGACGACGCACGCCGTCATCGCCGAGGCCTTCTCGGAGCGCGTGGTCACCCCCGGCGCCACCCGCGCGAGCGACGTGGTGTGGTGGATGCGCCAGCGGGTCAACGACCTGGGGCTGGGGAGCTGGTTCCAGCCCTCGGTGAGCGTGCAGCGGCGCGGCGTGGAGATGGGCGACTCCGCCGACCCGGTGATCCGGCGCGGCGACGTGCTGCACACCGACTTCGGCATCGTGGCGCTGGGGCTGCACACCGACACCCAGCACATGGGCTACGTGCTCCTTCCCGGCGAAACGGACGCCCCCGCCGGCCTGCGCGCCGCGCTCCGCCGCTCCAACCGCCTCCAGGACCTGCTGCTGGAGGAGATGGTCCCCGGCCGCACCGGCAACGACGTGCTGCGCCGCACCCTGGACCGCATGCGCGCCGAGGGGATCGACGGCAGCGTCTACACCCACCCCATCGGCGACCACGGCCACGGCGCGGGGGCCACCATCGGCCTGTGGGACCGCCAGGAGGGCGTCCCCGGCGCGGGCGACGTGCCGCTGCGCCCGGACACCTGGTACTCCATCGAGCTCCAGGCCACCTCCCCCGTCCCCGAGTGGGGCGGCCAGCGCGTCCGCATGGCGCAGGAGGAGGACGCCCGCCTGGACTCGGCCGGCGCGCGCAGCTGGGTGCTGGCCCGGCAGGAGCGCTTCCACCTGGTGAGATAGGGAACAGGGAATCCACCCCGACCGCCCTTTCCACCACCCAAGGGAACAGGGAACAGCCCCCGAACTACACAGCAAAACCAGCCGCGCCGTCGTTGCAGTTGCAGGCTGTTCCCTGTTCCCTATTCCCTGTTCCCTTTCCGTCCGCGGATGACCGAGCCCGACGACACGCCGCCCCCCGCCGCGCCCCCGGAGTTCCGCTACCGCAGCGGCCTGGTGATGCTGCGGCGCGTACGGGAGCGGCCGCCGCCGTGGATGGAGTACGACCCGCGCGCGGACGCGTACGTGGCGCCCGGGAGCCGGCTCCCGGAGGTGCGCGCCTGGGCGGCCGAGCACGGCGTGCGCGAGGGCGGACCCGGCGCGGAGGCGCTGGGCGCGCCGCTGCTGGACCCGCGCGAGCCGCGCGACTACCAGCGCGAGGCGCTGCGCCGCTGGGAGGCCGAGGGGCACCGGGGGACGGTGGTGCTCCCCACCGGCGCGGGGAAGACGCTGGTGGCGCTGCTGGCGGTGCACGGCGGCGGGCGGGGCGCCTGCGTGGTGGCGCCCACCCAGGCGCTGGTGGGGCAGTGGTTCTCGCAGCTGGCGGACGCCTTCGGGGCGGAGCGGGTGGGGGCCTTCTACGCGGCGGAAAAGGAGGTGAGGCCCATCACCGTCACCACCTACCACTCGGCGTTCGCGCTGCTGGAGCGCTGGGGCGAGCGCTTCGACCTGCTGGTGCTGGACGAGGCGCACCACCTGGCCGACACCGCCGCGGGCGAGGCCAAGGCGTGGCACGACGCGCTGCGCATCGCCCCGGCGCCGCGGCGGCTGGGGCTCACCGCCACCTACCCGGACGGGCGCGACGCGGAGCTGCGGCGGCTGGTGGGGCCGGTGGTCTACCGGCGCAGCGTGGGCGAGATGACCGACGCGCAGCTCGCCCGCTTCGCCCTGGCGCGCGTCCCCGTGGCGCTGGAGGCGGAGGAGATGGAGGCGTACCGCCGGCGCACGGAGGAGTACGATGCGTACGTCGCCACGCGGCCCTGGGCGGAGCTCCCCTCCGGCGAGGCGTGGCCGCTGTTCATGACCGAGACGCGGCTGTCGCCGGCGGCGCGGCACGCGTTCCGGGCGTGGCTGGAGCGCGAGCGCATCGTCGCCACCTCGGCGGCCAAGCTGCGGGAGGCGGAGCGCATCCTGCGCCTGTTCCCCGCGGAAACGGCGGTGCTCTTCTGCGGCAGCGCGGACGCGGCGGAGGCGGTGTCGCGCCGGCTCGCCATCCCCATCATCACCGCCGACACCCCGGCCTCGGAGCGCAAGGCGGTGCTGGACGCCATCGCCGCGGGGGAGATGCGTGCGGTGGCGAGCGTGCGGGTGCTGGACGAGGGGTGGGACATCCCCGCGGCGAAGCTGGGGATCGTGCTGGGCGACAGCACCCGCGGCAGCCCCCGGCAGTTCTCGCAGCGGCTGGGGCGGCTGCTGCGCCGCCAGGGCGACTCGGTGGCCTCCATGTTCGAGATCGTGGCGGCGGGGACGCACGAGTTCTTCACCTCGCAGCGCCGCCGCCGGGGGCTCGCGGGGCCGCCGGACGGGCAGCTGGGGCTGGGCTTCTGATGCTGCGGCGCACCCACGCGGCGCCGTTCACGCGCGAGCGCGGCGGCGAGGTGGTGGTGGAGTACCTGCCCGGGGGCGCCGCGGTGGTGAGGCGCCTGGACGAGCTGTGCGACGGCGTGCGCGCCCTGGAGGGGCGCACGCGGCGCGAGGTGGTGGAGGCGCTGCGCGACGAGCGCGCGCAGGACGCGCGGCGCCTGGCGGGGATCGTCAAGGCGCTGCTGGACGCCGCCGACTTTCGCCCGCCGGACGGCGCGGAGCGGGCCCCCGAGGTGCGCGCCGCCCTGTTCCGCGCGCGCGGCCGGCGCTGGCCGCCCCTGCCCGGCGACCGCGACCGCCCGTACCAGGACGCCGCCACGGAGCTGGGCACGACCCCCGCGGAGGTGGAGCGCCTCCTGTACGCCGACGCTCCCGGCGCCCACCTGCTGGCCCGCGCGCCCCGCATGGACGGCGCGGGGCTCCTGCGCCGCTACAACCTGGAGCTGGCCCGCGCCGTCCTGCTGGACGCCGTACGCGTGCGCGTGACCGCGGCGGGCGGGTGGCGCGACCTGTTCCGCGCCGTGAAGCTGGCCCGCCTGATGTACGTGGTGTCCGCCGCGCCGGGCGGCTACGCGGTGGAGCTCACCGGCCCCGCCGCCGCCTACGTGGTGCGCCCCGCCCGCTACGGCGCCCGCCTGGCTCGCGTGCTCCCCGCCCTCGCCCGCGCCCCCGGGTGGCGCCTGGAGGCCGAGGTGGTGCGCGGCGGCCGCGCGCTCGCCTTCCGCCTGGACGCGGCGACGGCGCCCTTCGCCGGGGACGCCGCCCCCGAGGCCTACGACTCCGCGTGGGAGCGCGCGCTGGCCGAGGAGTTCGCGGACCGCATGGGCGAGGAGGAGCGCCGCGGCTGGACGCTGCTGCGCGAGGCCACGCCGGTGCAGGTGGGCGAGGAGGTGTTCCTCCCCGACTTCACCCTGCGCCACGCCGACGGCCGCGAAGCGCTGGTGGAGGTGGTGGGCTTCTGGACGCCCGAGTACCTGGAGGACAAGCTGCGGAAGGTGCAGGCCGCCGGGCTGCGCAACCTGGTGCTGGTGGTGTACCGCGGCCTTGCCGCGGGCGCGGACTGGGAGCGCGCCGGCGCGCCGGTGGTGTGGTTCGCGCAGAAGCCGCGGGTGGGCCCGGTGCTGGACGCCGCGGAACGGATGGGGAACAGGGAATAGGGAACAGGGAACAGGGAACAGCCTGCAACGGCAACGGCGCCCCCCTCCCCGCGGACGCCAGCGCGGGACCCGCGTGAGGGATTTCGGCCCGAAGGGGCGAGACCGCGCGGCTGTTTGCGCGGGCTCGACTCCGTTGCAGACGGTCGTTTCGTCTGCTACGGAGCCGAAGCCCGACCCCGGCGCAGCCGGGGGCACGCCCGAACCCGCGGTTCAGCCGTCCGGCCGTTCCGCGCCTCGCGACGCACGCCACACCCACCAGGCCAGCAGCGGCTGGAGCGGCAGGCGCAGCCACAGCAGCGCGGGCGCCATCCCGCGGCCGGCACCCTCCGGGTCCAGCGCCATGTACACGTTCGCGGGAAAGACGGCGGCGAGCAGGAGCACCAGCCCCACCCCCGCGGCACGGCGGAAACGGGGCACCAGCAGCCCCACCCCGCCCGCGACCTCGCAGGCGCCGCTGAGGAGAACCAGCAGGCGCGGCCCGGGAAGGAACGGGGGGACGATGCGGACGTAGGCGTCCGGGTGGACGAAGTGCAGGACCCCGGCGGCGGCGAAGAGCAGGGCGAGCGCCGCGCGGGACGCCGTCACCCGCCCCGGATGCGCCGCGTCAGCGCCGGGACCACGCCCTGGAGGCGCGCGTACAGGGCGATCTGGCCGCGGTGGTACTCCTCGTGGCCGATGCCGTGGTGCATCCAGGTGAGGCGCGACGCGTGCGAGCCGTCGAACTGGCGGATGGGCCCCAGCATGTGCTCCGCCCCGGCGGCGCGGATCCGCCGCTCGCCGTCCGCGTGCGTGTCGCGCAGCAGCCGCAGCAGCGCGTCGCGCGACTCCACGCCCTCCGCCGCCGCGCCGTAGTCGGCGATGTGCTCCTCGAAGGAGCGGCGCGCGAAGTCGCCGTCCGGGCGCGACAGCTCCCCCGCCATCATCATCCCCGACTGCACCACGTGACGCACCAGCTCCGCCACGCTCCGCGACTCCGGGGCGGGGCGGAAGCCGAAGCGGTCCGCGGACAGGTTTGCCACCTCGTCGGCGACGCCGGCGCGGGCGTAGGCCCACGCCGCGAGCGCCTCGTCCAGCAGGCGTGCGGCGTCCATGCGCTCCGGGAATGGAAAAAGGACGGGGCGGCCGCGGCGGCCGCCCCGGTGACGCGACCGTGCGCTACGCCTGCGCGGCGGCGGGCTCGGCCTCGGCTTCGACCCCGGCGGCGACGGGCTCCGGCTCGTCCAGCAGCGCGGACAGGCGCTCCAGGTGCTGCGGCGTGCAGTACAGGCGGATCTCCCCGCGCTCGCCGCGGCGCACCCGCGGCCGCGAGAAGCACACCACGCGGTGCTGCTCGTTGCACAGGCGCTCCAGCGTGCGCACCGCGCGCGCCACGTCGTGGGCGCCCTCCGCGTCGGTCCACCCCAGGTGGCGGGCGACCTCCTCGGCGGAGACCGCGTCGTGCACGGTGGGGTTGAAGGCGTCCTCGTCCAGCCGCTCGATCACCAGCTCGCGGTCGCGGAGAAAGCGGAGCACCTCGTCGCAGTCGCGCCCGCACCCGTCCTGGTCCACGGCGCTGGAAACGCTCACCCCTTCCAGCTCGCACACCTCGGTCCCCCCCACCCCGTCCTCGTCCGCCTGCCACATCTCCAGGGCCAGGCGCTCGGCCGTCTCGCTGTCCGCCGCGGTCACCGCGTAGCGCACGGTCACCCGGTAGACGACGTCGACCTCGAACTGCTTGTCCTCCATCTCCACAACCCTCCGGTGGCTTTTTTCGCGTTGCATGCAGGGGAGCGGGGGGCGCTCCCGGCCGCCAGCAATGCGAGGATCGTGCTAACGGGTTTTCGGCGTCCACGAAACAACGGTTTTGGGCGTGCCCCCGGCTGGCGCCGGGGTCGGGCTTCGGCTCCGTAACGCACGAAACGACCGTGCGTAACGGAGTCGAGCCCCGGCAAACACCCGCCGGGTCTCGCCCCTTCGGGCCGTAATCCCTCACGCGAGGCTGGTGCGGGCGTCGGCGGGGCTCCCGCCGGAGCACACGCTGTTGGTCCCCTCTCCCAGAATCGGGAGAGGGTGGCGAGCCTCAAGCGAGCCGGGTGAGGGCCCGCCGTACTCCGTACATCGTGATTCATGAAGATCCTGATCGTCGGAAACGGGGGGCGCGAGCACGCGCTCCTCTGGAAGCTCAGGCAGGACGCCCCGGACGCCGAGTTCTTCATCACCCTCGGCAACGGCGGCACCGCCGGGCTCGCGGAGCCCCTCCCCTTCCGGCCGGGCGAGCTCCAGTCGCTCGCCGGGTGGGCCGAGAACCAGCGCGTGGACCTGGTGGTCGTCGGGCCGGAGGCGCCGCTCGCCGAGGGGATGGTGGACCACTTCTCGGCCCGCGGCATCCCGGTCTTCGGGCCCACCGCGAAGGCGGCCGAGATCGAGAGCTCCAAGGCGTTCGCCAAGGGACTCATGGCCCGGCACGGCATCCCCACCGCCGCCTTCCACACCTTCCGCGAGCTCCCCGCCGCCGAGGCGTGCATCCGCGAGCTCGGCGCCCCCATCGTCGTCAAGGCGTCCGGGCTCGCCGCGGGCAAGGGCGCGGTGGTGTGCGGCACCGTGGACGAGGCGCTCGCCGCCGCCCGCGAGATGCTGGGCGAGGGCGCCTTCGGCGAGGCGGGGCGCGAGATCGTCGTCGAGGAGTTCATGCGGGGCGAGGAACTGTCCGTGTTCGCGCTGAGCGACGGCACGACGGTGCTCCCCATGCTCCCCGCGCAGGACCACAAGCGCGCCGGCGAGGGGGAGACCGGGCCCAACACCGGCGGGATGGGCGCCTACGCCCCGGTCTCGCTGGCGACCCCCGAGCTGATGGAGCGCGTCACGCGCGAGGTGCTCCTCCCCACCGTCGCGGCCATGGCGGCCGAGGGGCGCCCCTTCCGGGGGCTGCTGTACGCCGGGCTGATGCTCACCGAGGACGGGCCCAGGGTGGTGGAGTTCAACTGCCGCTTCGGCGACCCCGAGACGCAGGTGGTGATCCCCCTGCTGGCGGGCAGCCTGCTGGAGCCCATGCTCGCCGTCGCGCGCGGCGGGTCGCTGGCGGGGACGGAACTGCGCTGGCGCCCCGGCGCCGCCGCCACGACGGTGCTCGCCTCCGGCGGCTACCCGGGCGACCACCGCACCGGGCTCCCGGTGGAGATCCCCGCGGAGCTGGGCGAGGACGCCGACCTGCTGGTGTTCCACGCCGGGACCCGGGTGGAGGACGGGACGCTCCTCACCTGCGGCGGGCGCGTCCTCGCCGTGACCGCGCTGGCGCCCACCGTCGCCGCGGCCGCCGAGCGCAGCCGCCGGGCCGCGGAGCGCATCACCTTCGAGGGGCGCCAGTTCCGCCGCGACATCGGCTGGCGCGAGGCCCGCCGCGGCGAGGTGGAGCGTGCCTGAGCTCCCCGAGGTCGAGACCATCGTCCGCGACCTTGCCCGCCTCCTCCCCGGCGCCGAGATCCGCGAGGTGGAGGTGGTCCACGCCGACCTGGTGCAGGGCGAGGGGCCGGCCGAGTTCGCCGCCGGGCTCCGCGGCGCCCGCGTGCGCGAGGTGACCCGCCGCGCCAAGAACATCCTGCTGCACCTGGACCGCGGGCTGCTGGTGGTGAACCTGGGGATGACGGGGCGGCTCCTGGTGCGCGCCCCCGCCGACGAGGCTCCCACGCACCTGGGCGTCCGCATGCGCCTCGCCGACGGGCGCGAGCTGGACTACCACGACGTGCGTCGCTTCGGGTGCCTCCAGCGCTACACCGGCGACGCGTGGGAGCGCAGGGACGAGGCGCTTGGCGTGGAGCCGCTCTCCGACCGCTTCACGGCGGAGTGGCTGCTCGGCGCGGCGAACAGGTCGCGCGTGGCGGTGAAGACCTGGCTGATGGACCAGCGCCGGGTGGTGGGCGTGGGGAACATCTACGCCAGCGAGGCGCTGTTCCGGGCCGGCGTGGACCCGCGCCGGCCCGCGAACTCGCTGAAAAAGAAGGAAGCCGCCCGCCTGGTGGAAGCGACGCGCGAGGTTCTGCGGGAAGCCATCGACTTTCGCGGCACCACCTTCCTGGACTACCGGGACGCCAGCGGCGAGCGCGGCGAGTTCGCCGGCCGCCTGCGGGTGTACGACCGCGCGGGGGAGCCCTGCCGCACCTGCGGGCGCCCCGTCCAGCGGATCGTCCAGGGCGGCCGCTCCACCTTCTTCTGCGCGCGCTGCCAGCGCTGATCCCCAGCGCCCGAACATGACGCCCCTCGGACCGCTCATTTCACGTACACGGCTGGCGCACTCGCCTTGCAGGGCGTACATTTAAGGCCAGGGACGCGGTAGACGTCCAGGTTGCGTGCGGAGCTCCCCTCCCGCGCCGGCGCTCCATGCCGGCGCCCGCCCGAAGCCGCCGGTCGCGTGGCCCCCGGAGTCAAGCAATGATCGACCATCCCCATCCACGGGCGGAGGATATCGTCATGAGCACGCCGCAGCCGGGCTCCCCGCAAGCGGGCGCGCAGGACGAGCGGCTGGACGCGCTGGGCGAGGTCGCCGGCGAGCTCATCCACGACATGGCCAACATGGTCGCCGTCATGGACGGGCGCCTGCGCCTGGCGCTGGGCGACGCCCGGATGGGACGGGCCCCGGTCGGCGAGCTGGAGCGCGCCGTGGAGGGGTGCGGCGACCTGGGGGCGATGATCCGCGACGTGCTGGGGACGCTGCGCGGCGAGACGGTGTCCCCGGAGGTGGGGATGAGCCCCGAGGCGGTCGCCGAGCGCGCCATCCGCCGCGCGCTGGACACCACGCGCCCGGTGGAGATCCGCATGACCTCCACCCTTCCCCTGGGCACCGCCGTCGCCGGGCGCGGCTCCTTCCTGTACCGCGCCATCGCCAACCTCCTGGCAAACGCCACGCGCCACGCCACGGCCTGCATCGACGTCACCCTGGAGCCCGGCGGGAGGAGCCGCACCCTGGTGATCGCCGTGGAGGACGACGGCGCGGGGGTCGCGCCGGACCGGCGGGAAGCGGTCTTCCGCCCCCTGGTCAGGGGCGACTCCGGCGGAACGGGGCTGGGGCTCAGCTCCGTCGCGTGGACCGTGGCGCACCTGGGGGGCCGCGTCCGCTGCACCGAGGCGACGCGGCTGGGCGGGGCGCGCTTCGAGATCCACCTCCCCGCCTGGTTCCCCGGGCGCGCCACGGCGGCCCCGGCGAGGCCCGTGGAACTGGCCGGCCGGCGCGTCCTGGTGGTGGACGACAACGCCGACGTGCGCAGCGCCCTCGGCCGCTTCCTCCGCCGCCTGGGCGCCGAGGTCTCGGAGCTGGGGCCGGAGTGCGCCAGCGAGGAGCAGGTGCTCCACGCCGTCATCCGCAGCATGCCCGACGCCGTGCTCCTGGACCTCAACCTGGGGGCCCGCACCGGCGTGGAGGTGTGGAGCATGCTCCGCGAGCACATCCCCCCGCTCGCGGCCCGCGTGCTGTTCCTCAGCGGCGCCGGCCCCGGCGACCAGGTGTACGAGGACGCCCTCGCCACCGGCGTCCGCATCCTCGCAAAGCCCTTCGACTTCCCGGAGCTGGCCGCTTCGCTGGACGAGGTGGCGCGCGGCGCCTGACCCGCCGCGTCGGCCCTTCCGCAGCGCATTTCGCCGCACTATCTTTTCGGGGTTCGGCTTTTGTTCTCCCCGACCCCTGCGGCACCCGCGCTTGGTCCCCTCTGCACGCACCCCGCTCCGCGACCAGATCCGCGAGGCGCGCAACGTCCCCGGCACCTACCGGATGCTGTCGGAGGACGGCGAGATCCTGTACGTCGGCAAGTCCAAGCAGGTGCGCACGCGCCTCCTTTCCTACCTCCGGGCGAAGAAGGGGGACAAGGCGCACCGCATCGTGGGCGACGCGCACACCATCGCCTGGGAGTACGAGCCCTGCGAGTTCGCGGCGCTGCTGCGCGAGCTGGAGCTGATCAAGCGCTTCCGCCCCCGCTACAACGTGCAGCACAAGCGCGACGGGCGGTACTCCTTCCTCAAGCTCACCGGCGGCCCCGCGCCCAAGCTGTTCGTGGTGCAGGCCGTTTCCGACGACGCGGCCACCTACTACGGCCCCTTCCGCGGCGGCCGCCGCATCGCCGAGGCGGTGCGCGAGCTCAACGACCTCCTGGGGCTGCGCGACTGCCCCGCCGCCACCCCCATCCACTTTGCCGACCAGTCCGACCTGTTCGTGGTGGACCGCGCCCCGCGCTGCCACCGCGCCGAGCTGCGCCTGTGCTGCGCGCCGTGCGCGGCCATGGTCACGCAGCAGGACTACCGGGCGCGGGTCGCGCTGGCGCGCGCCTTCCTGGCGGGCGACGCCGACGAGCCGCTCCGCTGGCTGGACGAGCGGATGCAGTCGGCCGCCGAGCGCTGGGAGTTCGAGTACGCGGCCTCGGTGCGCGACCGCATGCGCCGCCTGGAGGCGCTGCGCGACGAGTTCGGGCGGCTGCGCGAGGCGCTGGAGAACCTCAGCTTCCTGTACCCGGTCAAGGGCGAGGGGGGCGACGACCGGGTGTACGTGGTGCGGCGCGGCACCGTGCGCGCGGCGGTCGCCGCGCCGCGCACCGCCGCCGAGCGGCGCGCGCTTTCCCGGCTGGCGGCGGAGCACTTCGGGCAGCCGGAGCCGCAGGGCGCACTGGTGGCGAAGCACCAGGTGGACGAGATTCTCCTGGTCGCGCGCTGGTTCCGCGCGCACCCGGAGGAGCTGGAGCGCACCGTCCCCGCCGGGCGCGAGGGCGTGCTCCCGCTCATCGCGTAGGCCGGCGCGCGGGGCTGGCACATCCGTTGCGCCCGGGAGCGCCGTCCGCCGCGCGGTTCGCGCCCCCTTGCCCGTTCCCGGAGACGACCCTGATGCGGAGCTCCGCCCGCTCGCTGTTCCCCGCCCTGCTGCTCGCCGCCCTCGCCGCCGGGTGCGGCGACCGCCTGGAGGAGCCGGAGGCCACCCTGGTGGAGCAGGGGCCGTCGGCGGACTCGCTCTACGGCGCGAGCACCGCGGAGAACCTGCGCGTGGTCCCCGTGGAGGTGGAGGTCCCCGGCCTCCCGGAGGGGTGGGACGGGATGCGCGTCGCCGCGATCTCCGACTTCAACCTGGGGCTGTGGGGCGACAACGCGCTCGTGGCGGAGGCCGCCGTGCGCCGCGCGGCGTCCCTCCGCCCGGACCTGGTGGTGCTGCTGGGCGACTACGTGGCCCGCCCGAGCGGCCTCGCCGAGCTCCCCCGGGTGCTGGCGCCGCTGCGCGGGCTCACGGTCATGGCCGTGATGGGCGACCGCGACCAGCGCGACCCCGGCGAAAGCCAGGGCGAGCCGGACAGCGCCGCCATCCGCATCCGCCAGGTCCTGCAGCAGAGCGGCGTCATCGTGCTGGACAACGAGCGCGGGCGCCTGGTGCGCGGCGGCGACACGGCGTACGTGGCCGGGATCGACCCGTACGTCCCCCGCCGCCCCGAGTGGCGCCAGGCCGAGATCTTCGGCGCGATCCCGCACTCCGGCTCCACCCCCCTGCTCCTGTCGCACTCCCCCGCGGGCGTGCTCGCCGCCCCCGACAGCGCGTACGCGCTGGTGGTCGCCGGCAACACCTTCTGCGGGCGCGTGGAGGTGCCGGGAACGCCGCGCCTGAGCTGGGTCAACGCCACCCAGCTTCCCGGGAGCCGCATCGCCGGCACCGAGCGCCTGTACCGGGTGGACGGCAACGGCCTGTTCATCACCTGCGGCGTGGGCTACGGCTTCGTCCCCGTACGCCTGGGCGCCCCCCCGGAGATCGCGCTGATCACCCTGCGCCGCCCCGTTTCCGCCGAGCCCGCCGCCTCGCCGGACTCCTCCAACGCCGCACTGGACAGCCTGCTCCAGGTCTACGAGGCCCGCGCCGACTCCGGCGCCCGCCGCGACAGCACCGCATCGGCCACTGTGCGGGACACCGCCGCCAGGGACACGACGCGGGGTCCATGACGTGGATCCGGTTGGAGTCGGGGTGAAAAGACCGGGGTCCGGGCGTGCCCCCGGCTGGCGCCGGGGTCGGGCTTCGGCTCCGTAGGGCTGCAAACAACGCAGCCCAACGGAGTCGAGCCCCGGCGGAAACAGCCCCGCCGGGTCTCGCCCCTTCGGGCCGAAATCCCTCACG
>JBEVLE010000002.1:0-24175 GCA_040509335.1 Longimicrobiaceae bacterium
CCCTTGGGCCGGCCCGTGGAGCCGGAGGTGTACAGCACGTACGCCAGGTTTCGCGGCCCCGCCTCGCCCGGGGGCGCGGCGTCCGGCTGCTCGGCGATGCGCTCCGCGTCGGCGTCCAGCAGCACCCGCGCGACGTCCTCCGGGAGGCGCTCGGCCAGCCGCGCCTGCGACACCACCAGGGCGGCGCCGGCGTCTTCCAGCATGTAGGCCAGCCGGTCGGCCGGGTAGGCGGGGTCCAGCGGCACGTACGACGCGCCGGCCCTGAGGATGCCCAGCATCGCCGCCACCATCTCCGGCGTGCGCTCCACGCACAGCCCCACCCGCACCTCGGGGCCGACGCCGAGCGCCTGGAGGTGCCAGGCCAGCCGGTTGGCGCTCCGCTCCAGCTCGGCGTAGGAGACGGTGCGCCCGCCGGAGCGCAGCGCCGCCGCTTCGGGCGTGCGGGCGGCCTGCTCCGCGAACAGCTCGTGCAGGCAGCGCTCCGGGTAGGCGAGCTCCGTGGCGGTCCACTCCTCCAGCAGCTGCGCGCGCTCCGCCGGGAGGAGGAGCGGGACCTCCGCCGCGGCGAGCTCCGGGTCGGCGGCCACGGCGCGCAGCACCTGCACCAGGTGCGCGGCCATGCGCTCCACGGTGCCCGCGTCGAACAGGTCCGTCGCGTACTCCAGCGCCGCCGACAGTTCGCCCCCGCTCCGCTCCCACGTGTACAGCGTCAGGTCCAGGATCGCCGTCCCCGCGTCCACCGGCTCGGGCACCAGCGTCGCCCCGGGGACCCGCACCGGCTCCAGCGCCTCGCTCTGCGGCGCGAGCATCACCTGGAAGAGCGGGTTGCGGCTCAGGTCGCGCCCGGGCTGCACCTCCTCCACCAGGCGCTCGAACGGGAGGTCCTGGCGCGCGAATGCCTCCAGCACCGCCGTGCGCGCCCGCGCGAGGAGCGCGCGGAAGCCCTGCTCCGGCGCCACCTCCACCCGCAGCACCAGGGTGTTGACGAACATCCCCACCAGCCCGGCGACCTCGGCGCGGTCGCGGCTGGCGACGGTGGTCCCCACCGCCACGTCGTCCTCGCCGCCGTAGCGGGCCAGGAGCAGGTCCCACGCGGCCAGCAGCGCCATGAAGGGCGTCGCCCGTTCCCGGCGGGCGAGCTGGCGCACGCCGTCCATCACCTCCGCGGGGATCGCAAAGCGGTGGGTCGCCCCCCGGAAGCTCTGCACCGGCGGGCGCGCGCGGTCCGTGGGGAGCGCCAGCGGCGCCACCCCGCGCAGGCGCTCGCGCCACCAGGCGAGCTGCTCGTCGGCGACCTCGCCGCGCAGCCGCTCGCGCTGCCCCAGCGCCCAGTCGGCGTACTGCGTGGGGAGCGGCGGCAGGGGGGAATCCTCCCCCGCGAGCAGCGCCGTGTAGTGCGCGCCCACCTCGCGCAGCAGCACCCCGGCCGACCAGCCGTCGCTGACGATGTGGTGCGTCGCCAGCACCAGCAGGTGCTCGTCGCCGGCCAGCCGCAGCAGCCGCGCGCGGAAGAGCGGCCCCGCCTCCAGGTCGAAGGGCACGCGCGCCATCTCCGCGGCCACCCGCCGCGCCGCGGCGTCGCGCTCCTCCGGGCGCAGGAGCGACAGGTCGACCGCGGGGAGCGGGAGCGCGCCGGCCGCCGCAACCCGCTGCACCGGCCGCCCGCCCACTTCGGCGACGACGGCGCGGAGGACGTCGTGCCGGCGGGTCGTCGCCGCCAGGCTCCGCCGGAGCACGGCGGCGTCCAGCGCCCCGCGCACGCGGAGCGCCACGGCCAGGTTGTACGCCGCGCTCCCGGGCTGGAGCCGGTCCAGGATCCAGAGGCGCTCCTGGGCGAACGAGAGGGGAGCGTCGCCCGCGGCGGGCGCACCCGGCGCCGCCGCGGGATCCGCGAGGAACACCGCCTGGAGGAGCTCCGCGGCGAGCCGGTCGATGGGCGCGTCGTCCAGCAGCGCGGAGATCGGCACGGTCGTGCCCAGCCCCGACTCCAGCACCCCCTTGAGCTCCATGGCGCGCAGCGAGTCCATCCCCAGCGCCACCAGCGGCTGCTCCCGGTCCACCCGGGCGGGATCCACCCCCAGCACCCGCGCCGCCCGGTCCACCAGGAACGCCTCCACGAGGAGCTGCCGCTCGCCCTCGGCGGCGGCCTCCAGGGCTTCGCGGGTGATCCCCGCGGCCGCCGGGCGCGGCTCCGCGCTCCCCCGGTCCTCCCGCACGCTCACGCCCACCAGCGGGAGCTCCCCCGCCAGGAACCTCGCCCGGCACGACCGGCGCTGGACCTTGCCGCTGCTGGTCTTGGGGATGCCGCCGGGGCGCACCACGGCCACGGCGTGCACCTGCACCCCGTGCTCCATCGCCACGGCGCGGCGGATCGCTTCCCCCACCTCCTCCACGTCCATCCCGGCCGCCGCCTGGCGCGACACCTCCTGCACCACCACCAGCCGCTCCTCCCCGCCCTCGTCCACGCTGAACGCGGCGCCGCTCCCGGCGCGGAGCCCCGCGTGGCTGCGGTTGGCGGTCTGCTCGATGTCCTGCGGGTAGTGGTTGCGCCCGCGGATGACGATCAGGTCCTTGAGGCGCCCGGTGATGAACAGCTCGCCGCCGTCGAGGAACCCGAGGTCTCCCGTCCGCAGGAAGGGCCCCTCGCCCGTTTCCGCCATGAACGCGCCGAAGGTCTCCGCCGTCGCCTCCGGCCGTTCCCAGTACCCGCTCGCCACGCTCGCTCCCCGCACCCACACCTCGCCCACCCGCTCCGGCGCGCATTCCCGCAGCGTCGCAGGGTCCACGATGATCACCCGCTGCGACGGCGCGCTCCGCCCGCTCCCCACCAGCCGGTAGCGCCCCTCCGGCTCCGCCTCGAGCACCGTCCCCTCGCCCAGCGCCTCCGGGTCCACGGCGCGCACCACCGGCGGCTCCGCCGGCTGGCTCCCCGTCACCATCAGCGTCGCCTCGGCCAGCCCGTAGCACGCGAAGAACGCCCGCGCCCGGAACCCGCTCGGCGCGAACGCATCGCTGAAGGCGCGCAGCGTTTCCGCGCGCACCGGCTCCGCCCCGTTGAAGGCGATCTCCCACCGGCTCAGGTCCAGACCCGCGCGCTCCTCGGGGCGCATGGCGTGGACACACAGGTCGTAGGCGAAGTTGGGCCCGCCGCTGCTGGTGGCCCGGTAGCGCGAGATGGCCTCCAGCCACCGCGCCGGCCGCTGGATGAACGCCACCGGAGAGAACAGCGCCGCCCAGTAGCCGGTGAACAGCGGCTGGAGGATGCCGCCGATCAGCCCCATGTCGTGGTACGGCGGCAGCCAGATGACCGAGCGCGTCTCGGGCGTGTAGCCGCAGAAGCCCTCGATGACGGCGAAGTTGTGAAGCAGGTTTCCGTGGCTGACCATCACGCCCTTGGGCGCGGCCGTCGAGCCCGACGTGTACTGGAGGAACGCCAGCGTGTCGCCCTGCGCCTCCGGGTCGGTCCATCCCGCGGCCTCCTCGGCGGGGACGTCCTCGGTGGCCAGCCAGCGCAGCCCGCCCAGCTCCGGGGTTTGGGCGCACAGGCGCTCCGCTTCGCCCAGGAGCTCGCGGGTGGCGAGCGCCAGCGCGGGCCGGCAGTCGGCGACGATGCTCCGCAGGCGCGGATCCGCCCTGTTGGGGCGCGGCGGGTAGGCGGGCACCGCCGTCACCCCGGCGTAGAAGCAGCCGAAGAGCGCTGCGATGTACTCCAGCCCCGGCGGGTAGAGCAGGAGCGCGCGCTCCCCGCGGGCGCCGAGCGCCTGCAGGCGGGCCGCGACCGCGCGGGCGCGCAGGTCCAGCTCGCCGTAGGTGACGTGCCCCTCCTCCACCTCGCCGTTCAGCAGGAAGGTGTAGGCGACTCGGTCAGGGTCTGCGTCCGCACGGAGGCGGAGGAGCTCTACCAGCGAGGAAGCGTCGTGCGGATTCAGCATCAAAGCGGAGACCTGCTAGAGAAAGACGGCCGCGAGGGGCGGACCGCGGCTCCTTCGTGGGTGGCGCCGGCGCGCGCCACGGAGGAGCCTCGCGGGGCACGCTGCCGCCACGCGGCCGACGTCGTCGGAAAAGCACGCGCGAAACCGTCCGGGCACTCTCCAGGTGGAGGGCACCGGAAGCTTCGCGGGAGGGGTGGAAAGGAACGGCGGCAGGCGCTGCCGTGTCTAGCTGGCCGCGCAGCCGCCGAATCGACCCTGCCGGGCGCACGCACCTCCGGCCAGGCCTCGAATTTGTTCAGTTCGAGACTTGAAATGCGCGCGAAAAAGATGTCGCGTATCTCACCCTGAGTATACGCCAACAGGGGTTTTAGTCAAGCTCAAGCGGGCACGAATCGAGCGCGCCAGCCGTCGTCCGGCGGCCCGGGAGCGGATCGGGTAACGTGAAAGGGCGCAAAGTGTTGGGGAAATCGGCCGCGGAGCTGGGCCGGGGCCGCGCGGCGGAGCCGGGAGCCGGCTCCGGCGGGGGTGCTGCACTACGAGGTCAATACCTGCGCGCGGGGTCGAAAAAGGTCATTTCGTCATTCCGGCGGGCCGTCCGCGGCGGTGGCCCGCAGCAGCGACCGGTACGTCAGCGACATGTTGTTTTCCAGGACCGAGAGGGCATGCTCCCGGTCCCCCGCTTCGATGGCGCGGATGATCTCCTCGTGCTCGCTGACGGACTGCTCCGCGTGCTCGCCGTACGAGTAGTACCACAGCTCCAGGCGGGCGAGCTGCAGGCGCAGGTCGTCGAGGAGGGCGCAGAGGCGCTGGTTCCCGCTGCGCTCGGAAAAGACCCGGTGGAACTGGTCGTTGAGCTCGATCAGGGCGCGCACGTCGCGGCGGTCGCGCGCTTCGCCGAGGCGGCGGTTGATCTCGCGGAGGCGGGCGACGTCCGCCGGCGTGAAGTGCTCCAGCGCGCTCCTCCCCGCCAGCAGGTCGAGCGACGCCACGATCGGGTACAGCTGCAGCAGGTCGCCCACCGAATCCCGGGGGGCGCGGAATCCCCGGTGCGGGATCCGCTCCAGGAACCCCTCGCTCGCCAGCCGCCCCAGCGCCTCGCGGATGGGGGTGCGGCTCACGCCCATCGCTTCCAGCTCCTTTTCCCGGATGAACTCGCCGGGAGCCAGCCCCCCGCCCAGGATGCGGGCGCGGACCGCGTGGTACACCTGTTCCGCGAGCGTGCGGACGGCGGGCCTGGGCCACGGAGGTGTGTCCATCGGGGCGTGTGGAAGGGAGGGTCCGTCGGGGCTCCGCCCTCGCGGCGGCTCGCCGGGGAAAGGCGGACGAAGATGCTCGGCTTGACCGTGTCCAAGCAAATTGTATACTGGATACAATCGCCTCCGCCAGGCGCGTCCGCGGCACCCGCCGCGCGCTCCGGCGGGCACCTCCCGGCCCCGGACGTCCCATGGAAGCCACGCTCTCCGGCGCGCGAACCCCGCCCCCTCCCCCGGCCCCGGACACCCGGTATCCCGACGTCCGCAACTACGTCGGCGGGCGGTTCGTGGAGGGCGACGGGCCGCTGCTGGACGTGTACGACCCCGGCAGCGGGAGCGTCCTCGCCCGGGTCCCTCTGTCCTCCGCGGCGGCGGTCGATGCGGCGGTGCGCGCGGCGCGGGAGGCCTTTCCCGCCTGGGCGGCCACGCCGCTCAAGGAGCGGGTGCAGGTGTTCTACCGCTACCGCACTCTGCTGGAGCAGAACCTGGACGAGCTGAGCCGGCTGATCGTCCAGGAGCACGGCAAGGTGGAGTCCGAGGCCCGGGCGGAGGTGCTCAAGGCCATCGAGCTGACCGAGTTCGCCTGCTCCCTCCCGCAGATCTCCGCCGGCGAGATCATGGAGGTGAGCCAGGGCGTGGAGTGCCGGGTGGACCGGTACCCGCTGGGGGTGGTCGCGTCCATCGTTCCCTTCAACTTTCCCAGCATGGTGCCCCACTGGACCATCCCCAACGCCATCGCGCTGGGGAACTGCATGGTACTCAAGCCCAGCGAGCTGGTGCCGCTGTCGGCGGGGCGCATCGCGGAATTGCTCGCGCAGGCGGGGCTCCCGGCGGGCGTCTTCAACGTGGTCAACGGCGCGCGCGAGGTGGTCGAGGCCCTGTGCGACCACCCGGGGATCGAGGCGGTCAGCTTCGTGGGCTCCACCCGCGTCGCGCAGGCCGTGTACCGGCGCGGCACCTCGCACCTCAAGCGCGTGCTCGCGCTGGGAGGGGCAAAGAACCACATCATCCTGATGCCCGACGCCGATGCGGAGATGGCCTCCAGCAACATCGCCGCTTCCATGGCCGGGTGCACGGGCCAGCGCTGCATGGCCGCGTCGGTGCTGGTGGCGGTGGCGCACACCGACGCGATCATCGCGCGGATGGTGGAGCACGCCCGCGCCGCCGTCCCCGGCGAGACGCTGGGCCCGGTGATCTCCCGCGAGGCGAAGGAGCGGATCGAGGCCTTCGTCACGGAAGCGGAGGCGGCGGGGGCGCGGGTCCTGCTGGACGGGCGCGGCGCCGTGGTCCCCGGCCGCGAGGGCGGGTTCTACGTGGGGCCCACGGTGATCGACCACGTGACGCCGGAGATGCGGATCGCCCGGGAGGAGGTCTTCGGCCCCGTGCTGGCGATCGTGCGCGCCGCGGACGTGGACCGCGCGCTGGAGATCGAGAACCGCTCCCCGTACGGCAACGCCGCCTCGGTGTTCACCGAGAGCGGCGGCGTCGCCCGCTACGTGGCGGAGCGCGTCGGCGCCGGGATGGTGGGGGTCAACGTGGGGGTGCCCGTGCCGCGCGAGCCCTTCGGGTTCGGGGGGTGGAATGCGTCCCGCTTCGGGGTGGGCGACCTCACCGGGCGGAGCTCCATCGAGTTCTGGACCCGCTCCAGGAAGACCACCACCAAGTGGAACCGGGAGGCCGGCACCAGCTGGATGTCGTAGCCCGGGCCGGCGGATGCCCGTCCCCATCTCTCCCACCCCAGGTCTCCCCATGTCCGAGCTGATGGCCGCCCCGGTCCGGATGCCCCCCTTCGACCACACCCCGCGCCCGTACCGGGGACCGTCGCGGGAACAGGTGCTCGCGGAGCGGCTGGAGTTCTGCAATCCCGCCCTGTTCACCCTGTACCGGGAGCCGCTGCTGATCGTCGAGGGGAAGATGCAGTACCTGTTCGACGAGACCGGGCGCCGCTACCTGGACCTGTTCGCCGGGATCGTGACCGTTTCCTGCGGCCACTGCCACCCCCGGGTGGTCGCGCGCGTCCAGGAGCAGACGGCGACGCTGCAGCACGCCACCACCATCTACCTGCACCCGGGGCTCGGTGCGCTCGCCCGGAAGCTCGCCGACAGGCTTCCCCCGGGGCTGGACGTCACCTACTTCGTCAACAGCGGGAGCGAGGCCAACGACCTCGCCGTCGCCATGGCCCGGCTGTACACGGGGAACACCGACGTGATCGCCGTGCGCAACGCCTACCACGGGGGCTCGCCCTCGGCCATGGGGCTCACCTCGCTGCACACCTGGAAGTTCCCCACCCAGCAGAGCGCCGGCGTCCACCACGTGGTGTGCCCCGACGCGTACCGCAGCCCGTTCGCGGGGACGCCGGAGGAGGTCGCCCGCAGGAGCGCGGAGGAGGTGCGGGAAACCATCCGCTACTCCACGCCCGGGAAGATCGCGGCGTTCATCGCCGAGCCCATCCAGGGGGTGGGCGGGGCCACGCACGGCGCGCCGGGCTACTTCGAGCACGCGTACCGGATCGCGCGGGAGCACGGCGGGCTGTGCATCGCGGACGAGGTCCAGACCGGGTTCGGCAGGACCGGCGAGCACTACTGGGGCTTCCAGAACTTCGGCGTGGTCCCCGACATCGTCACCATGGCAAAGGGGATCGGCAACGGGACGCCGCTGGCCGCGGTCACCACCCGCCGGGAGATCGCGGCGACGCTGGCGCAGCGGATCCACTTCAACACCTACGGCGGGAACCCGGTGTCCATGGCGGCCGGGCTCGCGGTGATGGACGTCATCGACGAGGACGGCCTGCAGGAAAACGCCCGGGTGGTGGGCGGCCGCCTCCTGGCCGGGCTGCGCGAGCTCCGGGAGCGGCACCCGCTGGTGGGGGACGTCCGCGGGATGGGGCTGATGCTGGGCGTGGAGCTGGTCCGGGACCGGGAGGCCCGCACCCCGGCCACGGAGGAAACGCTCCAGGTGCTGGAGCACGCGCGGCGGATGGGCGTCCTCATGGGCAAGGGTGGGCTGGAGGGGAACGTGCTCCGCATCAAGCCGCCCCTGTGCATCACCGCCGAGGACGCCGACTTCGCCATCGACGTGCTGGACCGCGCCCTGGCCCGCGCCGAAGGAGCGTAGCCCTCTTGAGCCCCCTTTCCCGCTGCTTTCCGCTGCTGGCGGCCGCCACGCTGCTGGCCGCCCTTGCCGCTCCCCCGATCGACGCCCAGGCCCGGCCGCGGGCGCGCGACCTGGGCGTCCCGTTCGACGGGACGCCGGGGCCGCACAACGCGATCACCGACGTGGCGGGGGTGGAGGTGGGCCACACCACCCTGGTCGCCGGCGACGGCCCGCTGGTGGTGGGGAGCGGGCCGGTGCGCACCGGCGTCACGGCCGTGCTGCCGCGCGGAAAGCGCGGCACGGACCCCGTCTTCGCGGCCTGGTTCTCCCTGAACGGCAACGGGGAGATGACGGGCACCGCCTGGATCGACGAGGGCGGCTTCCTGGAGGGGCCCGTCCTGATCACCAACACCCACAGCGTGGGCGTGGTGCGGGACGCGGCGGTCCGGTGGATGGTCCGGAACGACCCGGCCATCCTGTGGGCGCTCCCCGTGGTGGCCGAGACCTTCGACGGGCTGCTGAACGACATCAACGGCTTCCACGTCAAGCCCGAGCACGTGTTCGCCGCGCTGGACGGCGCCCGGGGCGGGGCCGTGGAGGAAGGGAGCGTCGGCGGGGGGACGGGGATGGTGTGCAACCAGTTCAAGGGCGGGATCGGCACGTCGTCGCGGCGGCTCCCCGCGGCGCAGGGCGGCTACACCGTGGGGGTGCTGGTGCAGTGCAACTACGGCGGCCAGTACGACCTGCGCATTGCCGGGGTGCCGGTGGGCCGGGAGATCGCCGGCATGCGCCCCTGCTTCGAGCGGGCCGGGCCGCCCTCCCAGGCGTTCCTGCGCGGCGTCCCGCGCTGCGGCGCGCCGGCCCCCGCGCCGCAGCGGAACGAGGACCGCGAGCTGGGCTCCATCATCATCGTCGTCGCCACGGACGCGCCGCTCCTGCCGCACCAGCTCGAGCGCGTGGCGCGCCGCGCGGCGCTGGGGCTGGGGCGCGAAGGGAGCACCGCCGGCAACGGGAGCGGCGACATCTTCCTGGCCTTTTCCACCGCCAACCCCGGCGCCGCCCGGGACAGCGCGGCCGTCCCCCTCGTGATGCTCCCCAACGACCGCATCGACGGCCTCTTCCAGGCCACCGTGCAGGCCACCGAGGAGGCGATCACCAACGCCATGGTCGCGGCCCGCACGACCACCGGCGCCGACGGCCTGCGCATCTACGGGCTCCCGCACGACCGCCTGCGGGAGATCCTGGCGAACCACGGCCGGCTGGCCCCCTCCCCCCGCCCGTAGCCGCCGGCGCCGCGCTTGCGCGACGCCGCGCTCCGCGCGATCTTCATATTGGAATCCCATACGGCCCCGACCGCCGGAGTCGCGCCCTCGACCTATGGGTAAACAATAGGAGCTGCGCGGTGGAGAAAAAGGACATCCAGCCCGGGACGCTGGCGCTCATGATCCTCAAGACGCTCGAAGTGCTGGGGCCGCTGCACGGCTACGGCGTCGCGCGGCGGATCGAGGAGACCAGCAGGAACCGGCTGACGCTGAACTACGGCACGCTCTACCCCGCCCTGCTCAAGCTGGAGCAGGAGGGGTTCGTGACGGCGGAGTGGGGGCAGTCGGAGAACAACCGGCGCGCCAAGTTCTACTCGCTCACCCCGGCGGGGCGAAAGCAGCTGGCGCGCGAGACCCGGGAGTGGCAGCAGACGGCGGAGCTGATCGCCGCCTTCTTCGCGCTCAAGCCGGGGGCCGCATGAAGGCGGTCCGCAGGGCGCTGGCCCGCGTGGGCGCGGTCCTCCGGGGCCACGGGCGCGCCGACGACGACCTCCGCGCCGAGATGGAGGCGCACCTGGAGATGGAGACCGAGGAGAACATCCGCCGCGGCATGCCCCCCGCCGAGGCGCGCCGCCGCGCGCTGCTCGCGGCGGGCGGGCTGGCGCAGGCCGCCGAGAGCGTGCGCGAGCAGCGCGGCCTCCCCTGGGTCGAGGGCGCCCTGGCCGACATCCGCTACGCCCTCCGCCACTTCCGCCGCACGCCGCTGTCCACCGCCACCATGGTCGTGGTGCTGTCGCTGGGGATCGGCACCAACGTGGTGCTGTTCACGGTGCTGAACTCCATCGCCACGCTCCCCGCCCCGGGGATCGCGCGCGACGCGTCGCTGGTGCGCATCCGCGGCACCCTGCGCGCGGGCGGGATCGCCAACGTCCAGCCGCGCCTGCTCTCGTGGCCCGAGGTGCAGGAGTACGCCGGCCGCGCGGAGCTTTTCGCCGCCGTGGCCGCCCACGCCGACGAGACCGCGCTGGTCGACGCCGGCGACGCGTCGGCGGCGCCGCTCGCCGTGAGCCTGGTCTACACGACGCCCAACTACTTCGGCGTCCTCGGCGTCCGCCCGGCGCTCGGCACCGTTCCCGCCGCGGGGCCGGACGCCGCGCGGATGACGGCGCCGCCCACGGCGATGATCAGCCACGCCCTGTGGCGGCAGCGCTTCGGCGGGGCGCGCGGCGTGGTCGGCAGCACGCTCCGCGTCAACGGCTTCCCGGTGGAGATCGTGGGCGTCGCGCCGCCGCGCTTTCACGGCACGGACGGCGGCGGCGGCGCCACGGTGTGGGTGCCGCTCGCGGCGTACCCCCTGCTCCAGAAGCGCACCGCGGCGGTGTTCCTCGGCCACGACAGCCTGTTCCTGGGCGCGGCCGCCCGCCTGCGCCCGGGCGTGGCGGCCGGGACCGCGGCGCCCGTCGTCGCCGGCATCGCGGAGCGCGCGCTCCGTCCCGCGCGCGACGCCGCCGCGGCCGCGGCGGGAGAAACGGCGAGCGCCGACGTGGTGCCCATGCTCGCCAGCAACGCCCGGGTCAGCTCCCGCGCGGACCTGGTCGTGTCGGCGGCGGCGGCCGGCGGGCTCGCGCTGCTGGCGCTGCTCATCACCTGCACCAACGTCAGCGCGCTCATGGTGGGGCTCGCCGTCGCGCGGCGCCGCGAGATCGGCGTGAGGCTGTCGCTGGGCGCGCCCCGCAGGCGGCTGGTCCGGCAGCTCCTCACCGAGAGCGTCCTGCTCGCCCTGGTCGCCGCGGCCGTGGGCCTGTTCGTAACCGCGGCCGGGATCCGCCTCGCGGGGTCGGCGCTGGAGGGCGTGCAGCTGGTGGTGGACTGGCGCGTGACCGCGGCGACGTGCGCGGTCGCCGTCGCCACCGGGATCCTGTTCGGCCTGTCGCCCGCGCTGCACGCCACGCGCGTCTCCGTGGGCGAGGTGCTGAAGAGCTCGTCGGGCGCGGCCGCGGCGCGGTCGCGGCTGCAGCGCGTCCTCGTCGTCGCGCAGGTGGCGCTCACGCAGCCGCTGCTCGTGGGCCTCGCCGTGGTGGCCGCGACCATGGTCACGGACGCGGACGCCCGCGCGACGTCCGGCGCTCCCGACCGCATCGTGGAGATCGAGCTGGACACGTGGGCGGGCCGGGTGTCCGCGGCGGAGCGCGCGTCCCGCGTCGCCGCGGTGGTGGAGCGCGTCGCCGCGGTGCCCGGCGTGGTCGCCGCGATGCCGATGGAGATGGGCACCGTGGTCGCGCCGCTCGCCGTCCACCCCGCCGACCGCGTTGCGGGCGTCGCGTACGACCCCGCCATGGAAACGGTGCTGACGGCCGCGCCGGCCGGCTACTTCGACGCCTTCGACCTCCCCATCGTGCGCGGCCGCGACTTCGACGCCGCCGAGCGCGCGCAGGCCTCCGCCGCCGAGGCCGGGCGCGCGCCGTCGTTCGACCGGGTGATCATCGGCAGCGGCCTGGCGCGGCGGCTGTGGGGCGACGCCGATCCGCTCGGCCGGCGGCTGGAGATGGCGGGGGCGGGCTCCCGGTCCCCCGCGCTGGTGGTGGTCGGCGTGGTGGACGAGCCGGCCGCGGGCCCCGCCGGCGACGGCGGCCGGTTCCGCGCGTACGTGCCGTACGCCGCCCTCAACACGGGCGTGGTCGCGCGCACGGCCGGGCCCGCGCTCCCCATGCTGGGCACGCTGCGGCGCGTCGTCGCGGCCGAAGCGCCGCAGATGCCGATCGCCCGGGCGCAGACCGTGGAGCAGCGGGAAGCCGGGTCGCGCCGCGCCCTCCTGCGCGCCGGCGGAGCCGTCGCGGGCGGCGGGCTGCTCGCGCTGCTCCTGTCCGCCATCGGGCTGTACGCCGTGGTGTCGCTGTCGGTGGGGCAGCGCACGCGCGAGATCGGGATCCGCACGGCGCTCGGCGCGCAGGGCGGCCAGGTGGTGCGGATGTTCTTCGCGCGGGGGCTCGGCCTGGGCGCGCTCGGCCTGGCGCTGGGGCTGCCGCTCAGCATGGCGGCGACGCGGCTGGTCGGCGCCGCGCTGGGGTGGCCGCTGGCGAGCCCGCCGCTGCTCGGCGCCGCGATCGGGGCGGTGGTGCTGGGGGTCGCCTCGGTCGCCTCGTGGATCCCGGCGCGGCGCGCCAGCTCGGTGGACCCCATGGCGGCGCTGCGCATGGAGTAAGAGGGGTCGGGTTGAACGGAAGGGTTCGGGCGTGCCCCCGGCTGGCGCCGGGGTCGGGCTTCGGCTCCGTAACGCAGCAAACAACGCTGCGTAACGGAGTCGAGCCCGCGCAAACGACCGCGCGGTCTCGCCCCTTCGGGCCGAAATCCCTCACGCGGGCTCCGGCGCGGCCGCGCGATCCGGGGAAGCGCGGAGCCGGTTGACGGGCACCCGTCCGGCGCAATATCGTTCATCGTAGATCAACGATAGACCTGCCCGGGAGCCCTGCCTTGAAGTGTTGCCCGCCCGCGCCCCCCATCGACGACAGCCGTGATCCGGACGAGGCGCTGGCTTCTCTCGCCAGGGCGCTCGGCCACCCCATGCGCGTCCGCATCCTCCGCATCCTGCTGGAGCGCGAGGAGTGCGTCTGCGGTGAGATCTGCCGGGAGCTGCCGATCGCCCAGTCCACCGTTTCCCAGCACCTCAAGGTGCTGCGCGAGGCAGGGCTCATCCACGGCGAGATCGACGGCCCCCGAACCTGCTACTGCGCCGACCCGACGCGCATCCGGCACCTGCAGCTACTGCTGGAGGGGCTGGCGGCGACCCCGGCCCCGGGATCCCCATGCGATACGCACTGATTTCCGACGTCCACGCCAACCTGCCCGCGCTGCGGGCGGTGCTGGACCACATCGCCGGCCAGGAGGACCTCGCGGCGACCTACCACCTGGGGGACCTGGTGGGCTACGCGCCCTGGCCCGACGAGACGGTGGCCCTGCTTCGCGAGCTCCAGGTGAGCGGCATCGCCGGGAACTACGACTCCACGGTGGCGGCCGGCTACAAGCACTGCGGGTGCAGGTACGAGGATCCGCGCCAGGAGGAGCTTTCGCACCTGAGCTACGAATGGACCCGACGGCACGTGTCCGCGGAGACCAGGCGCTACCTCGGGTCGCTCCCCTTCCGGATGGACGTGCGGCCGCGGGGTGGGCACCTCCCGGGACCCCGGGTGATCCTGGTGCACGGGACGCCCACGCTCAACACGCTCTACTGGACCGAGGACCGCGACGACGCCTTCTGCCTCGGGATGGCGGAGCAGGCCGGCGCGCGGGCGGGGGACGTGATCTGCTTCGGGCACACCCACAGGCCCTGGCAGCGCACCGTGGAGCGCATCCACTTCGTCAACACCGGCTCGGTCGGCCGCCCCAAGGACGGCGACTGGCGCGCCGGCTACGTGCTGCTGGACATGAGCGGGGAGGAACCGCGGGTGGAGCTCGTGCGGGTGGAGTACGACCTGGAGCGGGCCATGGCGGGGATCCGCGGGAGCGAGCTGCCCGACGACTTCGCGGAGTACCTCCGCACCGGCGGCGTGCAGCGGGGCTGACCCGGAACCGGAGGGGAGGACGGATGCGGACGGACGTGCGGCGGCTGGTGGCGGAGGCGCTGGGAAGCTATTTCCTGGTGCTGATCGGGCCGGGGGCGGCGATGGTGGACGCGTACACGGAGGGAGCGGTGGGGCACGCCGGCGTCGCGCTCGCCTTCGCTTTCGTGGTGCTGGCGATGGTCTACGCGCTCGGGCACATCTCCGGGGCGCACATCAACCCGGCCGTCACGGTGGCGTTCTGGTCGGTGGGGCGCTTCCCCGGCCGCGACGTCCTCCCCTACGTCATCGCGCAGTGTGCCGGGGCCGTTCTCGCCTCCCTGACGCTGCGGGCCGTGCTGGGTCCGGTCGGGCGCCTCGGCGCCACCCTCCCGGTGGTGGGTGTGGGAGGCTCGCTGGCGGTCGAGTGGCTCCTCTCGTTCGTGCTCATGCTGGTCGTCATGGCGGTGGCCACCGACGAGCGGGTGGCCTCGGGCTTCGCCGGGCTCGCGGTCGGGCTCACCGTCGGCTTCTGCGCCATGATGGGCGGGCCGCTGACCGGCGCCTCCATGAACCCCGCGCGCGCGCTCGGGCCCGCGCTGGCGGGCGGGATCTGGACTGCGCACTGGATCTACTGGGTGGCTCCCGTCACCGGGATGCTCGCCGCGGCGCGCGTCTACGAGTTCCTGCGGCCGGCCGGGACGGCGGCGATGGTTCCGCCCGGTGTTCCTTTCGGCGTACAAGGTCCGATCACGGCGCCCGACGACGAGGTCCGAACGTAGTCCGCGCGTCCGGGGCGTCCGCCGTCAGGGCGCGGCGGCCGGGGCGTGCAGCTGCCGCTCCACCTCGAAGGCGATCTCCATGGCCTGGAGCTGCTGCCACAGGGGGATCGGCCACGCTCCGCCCTCGCGGACCGCGCGCACGAACGCCTCCACCTCGTCGCGGTGGCCCTTGTCGGGGGCGCGCGTCCGCAGGCCGGGGGCGCGCGCCCCGCTGACGGCGAGCGACTTCCAGTCGTCGAGCGTGACCACCTTGCCGTCGGAGAAGACCTCCACGCGCTCCTTGGGGTGGAGGGCGCTGCCGAGGGCGGTGTACAGCAGCGTCGCCACCGAGCCGTCGTCGAAGGCGAGAGAAACGGCGAAGTCGTCCGCGGCGGGGTGGGCGCCGGCGGGGCCGCGCGCGCGCTGCGCCGTGACCCGGACGATGCGCGCGCCGGTGAGCCACCCCAGCCAGTCGTAGAAGTGGCAGGCCTCCCCCACGTTCCTCCCCCCGCCCTCGGGGCCGTACACCCAGCTCGTCGGGGGGAGCGCGCCGGCGTTGACGCGGTAGGCGGCCATCAGCGGCCCCGAGCGCCCTCCCAGCACCTCCGCGATGCGCCGGCTGAAGGGGGAGAACCGCCGGTTGAAGCCGGTCAGGAGCACCGGCCCCTCGCCGCCCCGCGCCGTGGCCGCGGCGCGGACCCGCTCCAGCTCGTCCGGCGACAGCGCCAGCGGCTTTTCCACCAGCACGTGCTTTCCCGCCTCCAGCGCCTCCGCCGCGAGCGACGCGTGCAGGTCGTGGCGCGTGCAGACCAGCACCGCGTCCACCTCCGGGTCGGCGAGCACCTCGCGGGCGTCGGTGGTGGCGTATGCCGCCCCGAACTCCCGCGCCGCCGCGTGCGCGGAGTGCCCGCCCGCGCTCACCACGGCCCGGATCTCCACCCGGTCCGCCATCGCCTGCAGCGCGGGGAGGTGCACGGCGCGCGCGAAGCCGCCGGCGCCCACCACCGCCACGCGCACGCGCCCCGCGCGGCCCCGCGGGGCGGCGGGGTTGGGCACGGCGCGGCGCGCCGGCACGGGCCCGGCCGGGTAGCGGAGGAGCACCGTCAGCGGGCGCGGCGCGCGCTGCTCCAGCGCGGCGTACGCCGCCCGCGCCTCGTCCACGGGAAAGACCGCCTCCAGCAGGGCGTCCGCGCTCACGCCGCCGGAGGCCAGCAGGCGGAGGTACGCGTCCATGTTGCGCCCCTCCGTCCAGCGCACGTAGGGGAGCGGGTAGTCCACCCCGCCCTCCTCGTGGACGGGGTCGTAGCGCCCCGGCCCGTACGAGGTGGACACCCGGAAGTCCAGCTCCTTGGCGTACACGTCCGCGCGGTCCATCGCCAGCCCCACGTCGCCCACCAGCACCACGCGCCCCTTGCGCCGGCACATGCGGAAGGCCGCGGACAGCGGCGCGCTGGAAGGCGACGACGCCGTCACCAGCACGCCGTCCGCCCCCGCGCCGCCGGTGAGGCGGAGCACCCGGTCCACCGGGTCGCCCTCGTCCGGGCCGATCCCCGCCTCCACCCCCAGCACGCGGGCGAGCCGCACGCGATGGTCGTCCGGGTCCACCCCCACCACGGCGCAGCCGGCGGCCCGCAGCAGCTGCGCGGCGAGCTGGCCCAGCGCCCCCAGACCCAGCACCACGAAGGTCTCGCCCAGCGTGGGGTCGGCGCGGCGGACCCCCTGCAGCGCGATGGCGCCCAGCGCGACGGTGCTCGCGGCGGCGAGGCTCACCCCGTCCGGCACGCGGGCCAGCAGGGTGCGGGGGACGCGGATCACCGCCGCGTGGTGGGCGAACTGGTTCCCCGCGCACGCCACGCGGTCCCCCACGCAAACCCCGTCCACCCCCTCGCCCACCTCCAGCACCTCGCCCGCCGCGGAGTACCCCACCGCCTGCACCGCCATGCGGCGCGCCCGCGCCACGCGCCGGATCCCGGACATCCCCTCGCCCGCCGCCACCTCCAGCGCGCGGCGCAGCTTGCCGGGATCGGCCACGGCGCGCCGCCACAGGGGAACGGCCCCGCCGCGGATCCCCGCCAGCTCGGTTCCGGGGGAAACGCACGAGTGGTCCACCCGCACCAGGACCGTGCCCGGGAGGCAGCGGGGCGCGGGGACCTCCGCCACCTCGATCCCGTCCGGCCCCAGCAGGACCTGCTTCACCGCGCCGCGCCCGCGTCCGGGGACGCCACCGACTCCAGGTACACGCTGTCGGCGGCGAGGGCGAGCCAGGGGAGCGCGCGGGTGGCGGCGCGGAGGGCTTCGGAAACGCGGACCAGCGCGCGGTAGCGGGGCGGGAACAGGTCGGCGTCGGCGGGCTGCACGCCCAGCCCGCCGAAGCCGTCGGCCAGGAGCCGCGACGGGCCCACCGCCCCTCCGAACTCCCGGAGGAGCGCCGAGGGACGCCAGTAGCGCACCTCCATGTCCCGCGAGGCGCGCCCGCCCCGGCGGGCCTGCAGCAGCAGGTTGCGCGCGCCCCAGGCGTTCGCCATCTGCACCAGCGTGCGTCCGCCGCCGCGCACCACCCGCCCGATCTCGCGGAACGCGCGGCGGGCGTCCTCCGGCGCGAGGTGCTGGAGGACGCTGTACGAGAACACCACGTCGAAGGCGCCCCGCCGGAAGGGGAGCGCCCGCGCGTCCCCGGCGACGAAGTCCGCCCGCACCCCGCAGCGCCGGGCCACGCGCCGGGCGGCGCGCAGCGCGTCCAGGTTGTGGTCCACGCCCACCACCCGGAACCCGCGCCGCGCCGCGCTCACCGACCAGCGGCCCCAGTTGCATCCCACGTCCAGCAGTACCTCGTCCCCCGCGGGGGCGATGCGCAGCTCCGGGATGGGGTGGCGCGGCAGCCGTCCCTGGACGGGGCGGTACAGGTTGCCGCAGGTGGCGACCAGGGCGCGCTCCACGAACGGGTCGACCGCGCCCCCCTCCCCCGCCCCGCCGGCTTCCCCGCCCGCGCGGACCGGCTCCCCCGCCAGCAGCACCGGGATCCCGTCCTCCACCGCGTACGCGTGGCCCGCGGGGCAGCGCAGGCCGCCGCCGCGGATCTCCAGCGGATCGCCGTCGCGGGGGCAGGCGAGCCGCGCCAGCAGGCCGGCGTCGATCATCCCCGGGGTCCGGGGAGCACGCGGTCGCCCTTGTCGGCCGCGATCCGCCCCACCTGCACCCCGGCCCGGCGCGGCGGGAGGAGGCCCCCGGGGTGGGCGCGCGGCTCGCCGCCCCCCGGCGCGTCGCCCAGGACCACGCCGGCCATCTGCGCGTGCACCGCGGCGAGCTGGCGAAGGGCGAGCCGGGCCGGCTCCCGCCCGGTGCGCCCCGCGCGGACCACCAGGATCACGCCGTCCGCGGCAGCGGCCACGCTGGCGCTCCCCGCGGTGTCGGCGAGGACGGGGGGGATGTCCAGGACCACCAGGTCGAAGCGGGTCGCCAGCTCCGCGAGCATGGGCTGCAGGGCGCCGCTCTCCAGCACCTCGGAGGCGGCGAGCCCCACCGGGGTCCCGGCGGGGAGGAGCGACACGTTGGCGGCGTCCGTGGGATGCACGGCCGCGTCCCACCCCGTGTCGCCCAGGAGGAGGTCCGTCAGCCCCGGCGCGCGGTCCGTCCCGAACACGGAGTGCAGGCGCGCGCGCCCCGGGTCGCAGTCCACCAGGAGCACCCGCGCCCCCTGCCTGCCCACCGTCGCCGCCAGGTTCGCGGCGACGGTGGTGCGGCCCTCGCCGGTGCCGGCGCTGGTCACCGCGAGGGTGCGCACCCCGGGGGCCACCCGGGAAAAGCGCAGGTTGGTGCGCAGCGTACGGTACGCTTCCCCGCCGCGGCCTCCGGGCGCGGCGAGCGTCCCGCTCCGCCGCCCCTCGCCCGGGACGACCGACAGGATGGGGAGCCCCAGGAGCAGCTCCGCGTCCGCGGCCGTACGCAGCGTGGAGTCCAGCGTGGCGAGGACGGCCGCGCCGCCCACCCCCACCACCAGGCCGCCGAACACCCCCAGCACCAGCATCTGCAGCAGGTTCGCCTTGACCCGCCACCCGGGGAGCGCCCGGTCCATGACCCGGATGGAGTCGCCGGCGGTGGCGAGCTGCTGGCGCGTGTACTCCTCGCGCAGCAGCAGCGACATCCGGCCCAGCCCCTCGATCTGGCGCAGCACCGCCTCCTCGCGCGCGTCGGCGGCGGGGAGCGGCTGCATCTTGGCCTGCGTTTCTCCGCGCCGGCGCTCCACCCCCGCGATCTGCGCGTCCAGCGCCTGCAGGGCGCTCCCCGCGGCGCCCACCAGGCGCCGGCGCGTCTCGGAGATCAGCTCGTCCACCCGCGCCACGTCCGGGTGGCCGGCCGGGCGCCCCCACCGTCCCGCCGTCATGCTGTCGCGCTGGGTCTGGTACTGCGCCAGCGACGCGTACAGCTGCGAGATCAGCGGCTGCCCCATGACGCCGGGCGAGGCGATGAACACGTCCAGCCCGCGGTCCTGCGCGGCGCCGGGGGAGCGCAGCCCCTCCAGGAGCGCCGCGTACGCCGCGCGGCTTTCCCGCAGCTCGGACAGCTGCGTTTCCAGCCCCATGCGCTCGGCCTCCCGCGCGCGGAACAGGTCGCCGGAGTTGTACGTTTCCTGGGCGCTGCGGAAGCCGGCGAGCTGCGCCTGCGCCGCGTGCAGCGACGAATCGTTGAAGGCGATCTGCTGGCGGAGCCGGCGGCCGCGCTCCTGCACCTCCGCCTCCGTCCTCCGCGAGTGCGACTGCCGCAGGAGGTCCACCGCCAGGTTGACGCTCCGCTCCGCCAGCTTGGGCGAGGGCGCCGTGATCCCCACGTCCACCACCGTGGTGCGGTCGCGGGGGCGCACGATGATGCTTTCCTGGAACCGCCCGATGGCGTCGTCGCGCGACACCACCCGGAACTCGGCGCGCTCCACCCCCGGGTGCCGGGGGACGCGCAGCCGGACGCCGGCCACCTCGAAGATCCGCCCGTACGGCGCGCGCGCGGACTCCCTTCCCGCGTCCGCGCGCACCCCGTCCGCGCCGAACGCCAGCACCAGCGTCCCGCCGGGCGCGCCCGGCTCCACGCGCGCCGTGTCCACGAACAGGTCGGCGCCCTTCACGCCCTGCAGGCGGAGCCCCAGCGAGTCCACCACCTCGCCTCCCAGGGCGCGGCTGCGCACCAATTCCAGCTCCGAGAGCGATGCCCCGCCCCCGCCCAGCCCCATCAGCGACCCGATCCCACCCAGCGGGCTCCCGTCCGACGCGGCCTGCGGCACCCAGATGGTGGCGGTGGAGCGGAACTCGGGCTCGTCGTCCGTGGCGAGGTACGCGGCGCACCCCAGCCCGGCCGCGAGCCCCAGGGCGACGAGCCACCACCGGCGGGCGACGCCCGCCGCGAGGGTGCGGAGCTGGCTCGCCTCGTCGCCGGCGGAGCCCGCGCGCGGGCTCCAGTCCAGCGGATCTTCCGCCCGGTACTCAGGGTGCTGTGACATGCGGGTCCCGCGGTGTGGGAGGGGTCCGGATACGGGGTGAGCCGGGAACGTTCCCGGCGCGCCGGTCGGGCGGGGCGGCGGAGGCGGCTACGAGCGGAGCACCTGGTAGGTGGCCAGCACGAAGGTGCCCACGCTCACCAGGTACGAGCCCACCTGCGCGTAGTCGCGCCAGCGCCGGGCCGGCTCCACGCGGATCTGGTCTCCGGAGCGCACGAGCATCCCCGAGCCCGCGGGGCCGGGGTCGCGCAGGCTCACCCGGATCCGCGCGCCGCCGCGGGTGAGCACCACCCGGTCCAGCCGCCCCCCCGCGTCCACGCCGCCCGCGCGCTCGATGGCCCGCCCCACGGTGTACCCCGGGGGAAGGTCGAAGCGGCTGGGCGTCACCACCTCCCCGGTCACCGTCACGGGAAAGAGCGGCTCCACCAGGAAGTCGGGGTTGCTGGCGTCGAAGGCGCGCAGGAAGGTGCGGACCTCCGCCTCCACGCGCGCGATGGGGAGCCCGGCGACCACCAGGGTGCGGTAGAGCGGGTGCTGCACCTCGCCCCGCGGCCCGACGTCGAAGGTCCCCGAAAGCTCCGGGTTGCGCCACACGGTGATGCGGACGCGATCGCCCGGCTTCAGCACCTGCTCGTCGGCGGGAGGGGCCTGCGCCGCCGCGGGGTGCAGGGCCGCGCTGAGCGCCACGAGGAGCGCGAACAGGATCCGGCGGGCGGCGGGGAGAAACATCCGGAGGTGCACGAGGGGCATGATCGAGTTGGGAGCGCTCAAGATAGAGGTGCCGCCGGGGGATGTCCAGAATCGCACGGGCGGCGGACCAGGGTGTCGTGGATCACCAGCGCGTCCATCCGCGTGCGGAGGAAGCAGTCCAGCGCCTGCTCCGGCGTGTCCACGATGGGCTCGTTCTCGTTGAACGAGGTGTTCAGGATCATGGGCACGCCGGTCAGCGCCTGGAAGGCGCGGATCAGCGCGTAGTAGCGGGCGTTGGTGCGGGCGCTCACCGTCTGCAGCCGCCCCGTCCCGTCCACGTGGGTGATCGCCGGGACCCGCCCGCGCATGGCGGGGCGCACCGGGAACACCTGCTGCATGAACGGGTCCGGCGAGGCGCCCTCGAACCAGTCGTCCACCCGCTCCTCCAGCACCGACGGCGCGAAGGGGCGGAACTTCTCGCGGAACTTGATCTTGGTGTTGATCAGCTCGCGCATGTCGGCCCGGCGCGGGTCGGCGACGATGCTGCGGTTCCCCAGCGCGCGCGCCCCCCACTCCATGCGCCCCTGGTACCATCCCACCACGCTCCCCCCGGCGATCAATTCCGCCGTCGCCCGGCACAATTCCTCCTCGCCGTCGAACCGCCGCACCTCCAGCCCGCGCGCGGCCTCGCCGCGGCCGGCCAGGAGCGCGGCGACGTCCGCGTCCGGGTACGAGGTCCCCCAGTACGCGTGCTCCATCGCGCCCGCGCGCGGGCGGCCCAGGAGCTGGTTCCACACCCAGTACGCGGCGCCCAGCGCGGTGCCGTTGTCCGCCGCCGCGGGCTGCACGAACACCTCGCAAAAGGGCGTCCGCTCGCGGATCTTGCCGTTGGCCACGCTGTTCATTGCGCACCCCCCGCCCAGGCAGAGCCGCGGGTTGCGCGTCCTTTCCCACAGCCCGTTCAGCACGTGGAAGGCGCACTCCTCGTACACCTCCTGGAGCGACCTCGCCAGCGCCTCGTGCTCCGGGGCGAGCGGATCGCCGGGGGCGCGGGCCGGGCCCAGCAGCCGCTCCAGCTCCGGGGTGTACACCCGCCCCAGGGTGGGGTAGCCGTCGCCCCACTCCATCTCCACCCCTTCCGAGGCGTGGCGGAAGTACCTGAGATCCAGCTCGAAGCCGCCGCCGGGGCGGAGGCGCACCAGCCGGCGCAGCTCGTCCACCCGGTCGGGCTCGCCGTAGGGGGCCAGCCCCATCACCTTGAACTCGTCGCCGTAGTGCGGAAAGCCCAGGTGCTGGGTCACCGCGGTGTACATCAGCCCCAGCGAGTGGGGAAAGTACACGCGGCCCAGCATCCGCAGCCGCCGCCCCGTCCCCAGCGCCGTGGAGGTGCTGACGAAGTCGCCGAAGCCGTCGATGGCGCACACCGCCGCGTCCTCGAACGGCGACACGAAAAAGGCGCTGGCCAGGTGCGCCGGGTGGTGCTCCACGTGGTGGAGGCGCGGCAGCTTCCCGGCGTCCACCCCGAGCGCCGCGGCCAGGGGGGCGCGCAGCTCCAGCACGCTGCGCGCGTTGCGCACGCGGTCCCGCAGCAGCGCCGGGTCCGGGCGCCGCCTCAGCGCGTAGGCCGCCTTGCGGAGCAGGTTGGCGCGCGGGTCGCGCGACACGGCCACGTGCGCCACGTCGCGCCCGCCGATCCCCCCCGCCGCGAGCACGCTGCGGATGGACTCCGCGGGAAAGCCGGCGCAGTGCTTGACGCGGCGGAAGCGCTCCTCCTCCACGGCCGCGACCAGCTCGCCGTCCCGCAGCAGGACCGCCGAGACGTCGCCGTGAAAGGCGTTGATTCCGAGGATGTACACCGATTCCGGGATGGGACGGGCGGGGACGAGGATAGGACGGACGGCGGGTCACCCCGCCGCGGGAACGGCTCCGGCCGGCGCATCGGCGGCCGCGCGCGCGGGGATCGCGTCCCCTCCCACGAAGCGCCGCAGCGCGAGAAAGCGCTTTTCCAGCAGGTGCCAGCTCGCCCAGGCGAGCGCCAGCGTGGCCCCCGTGGACACGGCGTGGAAGGCGAGCTGCGCGGGAAGATACGACCCACCCACCGCGAGCGGCCAGCCCCGCGCGAGCGCCGCCGGCGGCTTCACGCGCGAGCGGTCATCATCGTGGACTTCCACAGCAGCGGCGCGCGGCCGATCCCCCGGAAGCGCACGCTCTCGAACCCGGCCTCCGCGGCCATGCGGCGCAGCGTGGCGGGGGAAAAGAACTTGACGTGCCCGCCGTCCCAGTCCACCCCGAAGTGGCGGTCCCACCCCCCGGCCAGCGAGATCGCCAGGTTCTTGAGGTAGCCGTGGTACGGCGTGGACACGACCAGCGCCCCCCCCGGCCGCAGCAGGCGCCGCGCCTGGGCGAAGAGCGCGCGCGGCAGGTACAGGTGCTCCACCACCTCCAGCGACAGCACGCAGTCCACCGCGCCGCCCACCCGCTCGGCGAAGTCGTCGTCGTACACCGAGCACGCGTGGAAGCGGAGCCCCGGGAGCTCCGCCTCGTAGCTGTCGCGGGCCAGCCGGATCCCGTCGGCGGACACGTCCACGCCCACCACCTCGTGGCCCCGCCGGGCGATTTCCGCGGCCACGTAGCCGCTGCCGCAGCCCAGGTCCAGGATGCGCAGCGGCCGTCCCGCCGCGGCGCGGGCGACCTCGTCCAGCGCCGCGGGGAGCAGGTATTCGTGGGAGCCCTGCGGGCCGGCCGTCCGCCAGCCGTACTCCACGTGCGTGCTCGTCATGTCGGGGTGAACGGAAGGTTTGGGCGTGCCCCCGGCTGACGCCGGGGTCGGGCTTCGGCTCCGTAACGCACGAAACAACCGTGCGTAACGGAGTCGAGCCCCGGCGGAAACTGCCCCGCCGGGTCTCGCCCCTCCGGGCCGAAATCCCTTCTATGAGTCCGCCGCTGTCAAGTCTCTGGAGGGCTGGGCACAACCTCCCTGGGGTAGCCCATAACCCGGTCTACCCTGCTGCGCCTGCCTTGCTTCACCTCTGTACCTCTGCCACACCGCCGCACTTCGGACCGCTTCCCCTCTGGCGTCCGGGTGCTCTCTCCACCCGAGTTCCACCTTCTATCCGTGCCGGCTCCGGGCCGGTCACCTCATACTTTGTTCGCCTTCGGGCGAGTCT
>JBEVLE010000003.1:0-27284 GCA_040509335.1 Longimicrobiaceae bacterium
CCGGACCTCGACGAGGTCCGGGGCGGCTCGGATGAAATCGCGTGAGGGATTTCGGCCCGAAGGGGCGAGACCGCGCGGCTGTTTGCGCGGGCTCGACTCCGTAGCAGACGGTTGTTTCGTCTGCTACGGAGCCGAAGCCCGACCCCGGCGCCAGCCGGGGGCACGCCCAACCCCGCAGTTCAAAACCGGCCTCACACCACCGTCTTCGCCCAGTCCAGCCACTCCTGCTGCCGCTCGCGCGACACCCCCCAGCGGCTCCCGTCCACGCCGAACCAGTACTGGCGGATCTCCTCGGGCGCACTCGCCCGGCGCATCACCTCGTCCGGCTCCATCCGGAACAGCTCCGTGATGGTGCGGATCATGGCGAGATCGCTCGCGGAGTAGCGATGCGTGTCCCCTTCCGGCCTGCGCGCTTTCGCGACGACGGCGCGGCGCGGCACATACACCCATTCGTCGGTGAACACCGGCGTCTCGTCCACCTCGGGGTAGGTGAGCACCGTCTTCACCACCTCCTCGAAGTGGTCCATGCGGTGCTTGAAGCTCTGCTCCATCCCGTACATGCCCAGCAGGTAGTGGAGCGCCAGGTCCTTTGCCTTCACCTCCACGCCGTCGCAGGCGAAGAAGAAGGGATCCTGCGTCTCGTGGAGCTCCAGGTCCTGGAAGCCCGCCGCGAAGAGCATCACCGCCATCTGCACCGGCCCGATGTGCGGGATGTCGTGCCCCGTCTTGCTGTGCTTGTCCACCACGTGGTGGAACCACTGCCCCGCGGGCCCCTCGTCGAAGAAGTCGTGCACCACGACCACGGCGCCCGGCTTCATCACCAGGCGCGCCTCGCGCGTGGCGTCGAACATGTCGGGGATGTGGTGCGTGCCGTAAGCGAAGAGCACCCCGTCCAGCGAGTCCGCCAGGAACGTGCGCGACAGCTGCGTGGCGTCCTCGCGCGAGGGGAGCCCCCACAGCCCCGCCCGGTAGAACATGTGCGGGGAGATGTCGTTGGTCACGATCAGCGCCCCACCCTGCTGGTCGCGCCCCGCCGCCACGAACGCCGCTGCGCGGTCCGCCAGCGGCTCGGCGCCCGGGACCTCCGCGAGCCACGCCGCCTCGCCCGCGCTCACCAGCCCCCGCAGCTCCGCGCCGGAGATGGCGAACTCTCCGGAGACCGCCGGCCCGCCGGCCTGCGCCGCCAGCAAGTGCGCCGCGTAGCGGCTTTCGCCCTGCGGCGCTCCGTCCGCGGCGGCATCCTCCGCCCGGCGCACCAGCAGCACCGCCACGTGCGGGTCCACGGCGGCGAGGCGCTCCAGCAGCCCGCGCGCGGCGGCGGGCAGCTCGGCCCCTTCCGCGGGGAAGAGTGCGGCGTCCTCCACGATCACCAGGCGCGTGTCGGCCACGCCCTTTTCCGCCTCCAGCAAGCGCCACACGTAGCCGTCGCCGCCCAGCACGTCCAGGAAGATCCCCGGCTCGCCCTCGCGGGCGCCCAGGATGTCCAGGAGCATGCGCGCGCCCATCCAGCGGCTGGCCTGGAAGCTCGCCATGCCGCGGGTGTACTCGGCGCCGCGCCCGCGCAGGTCGAAGTCGCCGCCCATGATGTCGCGCCAGATGGGGGCGTACTCGTTCTCCTGGCGGATCACCCCGGCCGCCGCGGACCAGCGCGGGTGCGCGGCCATGCGCGCCTTCCACTCCGCCTCCAGGTCGCGGAGCCCCTTGTCCTCCAGCATCTCCAGCTCCCCCGCGCTCCACAGCGGCGAAAAGGAGACGCGGGCGCGCTCCCGCAGCGCCTCGAAGGCCGCGGCGGGGAGGTGCTCGCGCAGGAGGCGCCACACGCCCGCCTCGGACGAGGCGCCCACGATGACGCGGTTCAGCGCCTCCGAGTGGTCGTGCAGGTAGGCGCGCTCCTCGCGCTCCACTCCGGGGAGGGCGGTGATGGGAAGCCCCAGGCCGTCGCGGATCCGCCTGGCCTCGCGCGAGAGCGGCAGGGGGGCCGCGGTGCCCTGCGCGCCGTGGGGCGCGCCGGCGCTTTCCGCGGGCGCCGCGGGAGGGACCTGCGCCCTCCCGGCCGCCAGCCCGCTCGCCCTCTGGTCGATCGCCATACGTCTTCCTCCTTGATCACGGTCGGATGCCGCCGCCGGCGGCACGGTACGGGGCCGGCTATGCTTCCTGCGCCTGCGCCGAGGCGAGGGGCAGGGGCACGCCGACCGGGCGGTACTGGAAGGACTCGGGGCTGCCGTCGTACTCGATCTGCCCGGAGTCCAGCTTGATGATGCGGTCCGCGACGCCGTAGTAGTGGTCGTCGTGGCTGATGACCACGCACGTCTTGCCGCGGGACTTGAGCTCGGGGAGGAGCTGGAGGTAGAAGACCTCCTTGAAGAGCGGGTCCTGGTCCGCCGCCCACTCGTCGAACAGGTAGATGGGGCGGTCCTCCAGGTACGCGACCAGGAGCGCGAGGCGCTTGCGCTGCCCCTGCGACAGGGCGGTGGTGGACAGCTTGCCGCCCTCCACCCGGACCTTGTGCGCCAGGCGGAGCTCCGACAGGAAGCGTGTCGCCAGCGCGTCCATCTCCGGCGACTCCATCCCCAGCAGCGAGTCGAACAGGTAGAAGTCCGAGAACACCACCGCGAACTGGTGCAGGTAGTCCGCGCGGTTGGCGTCGGTGACCGCGCGGCCGTCGAAGCGCAGCTCCCCCGATTCCGGGACGTAGAGCCCCAGGAGCAGCTTGGCGAGCGTGGTCTTGCCGCTGCCGTTGCCGCCCACCAGGAACACCGTCTCTCCCCGGTTGATCGTCATGTCGATGGGGCCCAGCGTGAACGGCTCCTCCTCGCCCTCGCGGTGGTAGGCGTGCGTGACGCCGGCCATCTCCAGGGTGTTCCACTCCGTGCGCTGCTCCGGCACCGGGGCGCCGGGGAGGCGCGGCACGGGCCCGCGGGCGTCGTCCAGCGACAGCCCCAGGTCGTCGATCTTGCGCAGGGAGACCTGCGCGCGCGACATCTCGGGGATGACGCCCAGCATGACCTCCAGGGGAGTCATCATGTACAGCAGGACCAGCGCGTACCCGGTCATCGTTTCCAGCCCCACCACCTCGAAGGAGGGGACCAGGAAGATGATGGAGCCGATCATCATGAAGATCACCAGCTGCCCCCACCCGGCCGCGGCGCTGTAGATGGTGGACGCCGTCACCGTGAAGCGCTTGAGCACCTTGCCCGTGGTGTCGAGGCCGGAGATCAGCCCGTCCTGCCGCGGAAAGTGCAGCTTGAGCTCCTTGTACCCGTTGGTGATCGCCCGGAAGTGGCCGAACAGCGTGTCGGCCTCGTCGCGCGCCTTACGCTGGTACGCCTGGGCCCGCATCATGGGGATCTGGTAGGTGACCACCCCCACCAGCATGAAGCCCAGCACGATCACCAGCACCTTCCAGGAGAGCCACCCCAGGTAGATGAGCGACCCCGTCACCATCGCCCCGTGCACGAACAGCTGCGGGAGCGACGTCATGGTCATGACGATGACGTTGACGTCCTGGGTGAGCGCCGCCAGCAGCCGGTGCGACCCGATCTCCTCCAGCTTCTGGAGCGGCGCGGCCAGGATGCGCCGGCTGAGCTGCGTGCGCAGCTCCAGGATCGTGTTCTGCCCCAGGGTGGTGATGATGAACGTCGAGAAGCCGCGCGCGAACGGGAGGATGAGGCAGAGTGCCAGGAACTGCAGCACCAGGGTCCGGTGCGTCCAGGGCTGCGTGGTGTGGATGGCCCGGTTCATCAGGGCGAGGAGCCCCGCGTTGCTCGCGCCGCTCACCACGCCCGCAGCGATGGCCAGCACCACCAGGAGGGGTGATCTGCGGAGGAGCACGAAGAGAAGCTTCATGGCGTTCGGTCTGGGTGCGGTGGGGAAGCAAGGCTGGTGGAGGGGAGCGTCCCCCCCGCCCCGGCCGTCAGTGGATCACGCGCGAGTCCGGCGAGAGCCTGCCGTCGCGCGACTTGCGCAGGTCGCGGGTGACGTTGACCCGCTTCAGCCACCGGTCCGTGCCGTCGTAGTGGGCCTTGAACGGCTTGCGGCCGTGCACGGCCTTGAAGTTGTCCACGAAGATGAAGTCGCCCGGGGACAGGGCGTGGTCCTCGATCACCTCGTCCACCTGGCGGATCAGCTCGTCCAGGGCGGCCTGGGCCTCGTCGTTGTCGCGGACCGGGTCCATAAAGTACGGGTCCAGCCGGATGTAGGGCGACTCGGTGCCGCCCGAGAACACCGGGATCTTTTCCGGGGAGTCCCACATCTGGTCGATCTTGGCGTAGGCGCGCTGGAGCAGCGCCTCCTCCTCGGGCGAGCGGCCGCTCTCCTGGCCGCGGTTCTTGGCCAGGTGCGACTCGTCGGGCCGGATGGTGTAGTGCGGCTCGCTGAGGAGGCGCGCATGCTCCGGCGAAAGGTTCACCTTCTCCAGCGACGCGAAGGTCGTGGGGACGCCGTCCGGGTTGCGGAGGCACATCAGCCCCAGGTAGTCGCCGCGGTACGGGTGGAAGGCGTCCTCGGTGTGCCAGGTGAGCGTTTCCTCGCTCCCGCTCCCCAGCTGCTCGTGCTCGTGCCCCTGGATGGGGAAGATGTCGTGCACGATGCGCCCGTCCTGCTGCGTGGACCAGCCGATGACGTCGCCCAGCAGCGAGGCGAAGAGGACCAGGAGGATCTCCTCCTCCAGCGTGTCGTTGGAGGGGTCCTTGTCGCGCCAGTGCCGCGGCGTGCCGCCGATCTTGCCCTGGTCCACCGGGTAGCCGGAGACGGTCAGCAGCGCGTCCTTGGGCTCGGTGAGCCGGAACTCGCGGAACGCGGCGCGCACGCGCCGCGGCAGCTCGTGCGCGTAGACGTCCGCTTCCTTCAGGAACTGCGGATCTTCCGGCGTCCGGTAGCGCGAAGCGAGCTCCCGGAGAAGACTCCGGATCGAAGCGACCTCGTCGCCGGTCAGCACCACCCTGGGCATGGACAACCTCTCTATTCAGTCTGGATGTTGAGCGTACCGTCGGACGGGGCGGAGGGGCCCGGCCCGTCGGCGTGCGCGGGCTAGACGAGCGCGGGAGCGGCGGCGGCGCGCAGCTGGCGCGAGAGCCGGGCGAGGCCCTCTTCCAGCGCCTCCGTCGACCTCCCGAATCCCAGCCGGACGTGCTGCGCGTGGCCGAAGCAGTTCCCCGGCACCAGGAGCACCCGCTGCTCGCGGGCCAGCTGGTGGCAGAAAGCCTCCACGTCCGGGACGGCGTCCAGGCGCGGAAAGGCGGTGACCCCGCCTCGCGGCGGGGCCCAGGTGACCAGGCCGTCGTGCTCCGCCACCCAGGCGGCAAGCACGTCGCGGTTGCGGCGGGCCAGCCCCACCCGCTCCGCCAGCAGGCGGTCCGCGTGCACGACGGCGCGCTCGGCGATCATCTCCACCAGCGGCGACAGGTGCAGCGTGACGTAGTCGCGGACCCGGATCATCTCTTCCAGGATCTCCGGGGCTGCGAAGCACCACCCCACCCGCAGCCCGGGGAGGCCGTACGCCTTGGAGAAGGTCCCCGTGGAGATGGCGCGCTCGTACTTCAGCACCGGCTCCGGGAGCGGGGGATCGTCGTAGGTCAGCTCCAGGAAGGCGTTGTCCCACACCAGGTAGGCGCCCGCGCGGTCGCAGGCGGCGATCAGCGCGTCCTGCCCTTCGGGGGTGAGGGTGGCGCCGGTGGGGTTGTGGGGGAAGTTGACCACCACCATGCGCGTGCGCGGCCCGATCAGGCGCACCCCCTCCTCCACGTCGGGGACGAAGCCGTTCTCCCAGCGCAGCGGCCAGTGCTTGAGCGTGCACCCCAGCGCTTCCGCGACGGCGTACAGCTGGGGGTAGCACGGGTCCAGCACCACCACCTCGTCGCCGGGGCGGAGGAGCGCGTGGTCCATGAGGAAGTTGGCCTCGCTGGAGCCGTGCGTCGCCATGGCGCGCGACGTGTCGCCGCCCAGCCAGCGGTCGGCGAGGGCACGGCGCAGCCCGTCGCCGCCCAGCGACATGCTGTCCTGGAAGACGACGCGGTCGAAGTCGGCCTCGGTGATCCCGATCAGCCGGCGCAGGTCGACCATGGAAAAGTCGTCCACCCCGCTGCTGCCGATGTCGACGTCCGTGTCGAAGTAGTAGTAGCGCATCCAGTTTTCCAGGAGCGCCGGAGGTAGCTGCATGGCTCGTCCAGGTTGCGTCGTGCGGCTCAGCGGAGCGCCAGGCGGAGCAGGTCCTCGGACACCGCGTGCACCAGCTGCTGGCGCGCGCCGTTGAGGAAGAAGTGGCCGCCCGGGAACATGCGCAGCTTGAAGAAGCCCCGCGTGTGCTCCTTCCACGCCATGAGGTCGTCGCGGCTCACGTCCGGGTCCTCCAGCCCGCCGAACGCGGAGATGGGCACGTTCAGCGGCTCGCCCTCGCGCAGGGCGTAGGTCTCGCACAGCTCGAAGTCGGCGCGGAGGATGGGGGCGAAGAGCTCCATCAGCTCCGGGTGCTCCAGGATCTCGTCGGGCGTGCCGTTGAGGTTGCGCAGCTCCACCCGGAACTCGTCCTCCGGCAGCCCGTGGAGCTTGCGCTTGTCGCTGGGGCGCTGCGGGGCGCGCCGCCCGGACACCAGCAGGTGCTCGGGGAGCTGCTTGCCGAGCGCGCGCAGGCGCCGGGTGAGCTCGAAGGCGAGCATCGCCCCCATGCTGTGCCCGAACAGGGCGAAGGGCACGTCCATGTACGGCGACAGCTCCTCGGCCAGCTGCTCCACCAGCGCCTCGGAGCGGGTGAGCGCGGGCTCGGTGAAGCGGTTGCCGCGCCCCGGGAGGTGCACCGGGACGACGTGGATCTCGGGGGGCGCCACAGCCCCCCACCCCCGGAAGACGGCGGCGCCGCCCCCGGCGTACGGGAAGCAGAAGAGGCGAAGGCGCGCCCGGGGCCCGGGCTTTTCCCATTCGACGACGGAGCTCTTCCTTGCTGCGTTGCTCACTGCCTGCCATGGTTGGGGCCGGGAAACTCGTCCCCCGACCGCTTCTGAACGCCCGCTCCGGACCGCCGGAGAGGTGCCCCACGAGGGCCGCTGCCCGCCCCAAGCTACCTGCCAGCAGGCGGTTTCGCAACCCTTGTGTCGCAAAATAACTGCCGTTCCGGACCCTCGTCCGGGCGGGATCCGGCACGTCGCTTCGAGCGCCGGGGAAGCCGCCCCCGGCCGCCGGAAAGGGCCCCCCGGCGCGGCTCAGTCGAAGGGGACGCCGGAGGCCGCCGACAGGCGGCGGAGCTGCTCCACCACCGGGAGGATCACCGGCACCCCGTCCACGCGCCGCTTCTCCTCGGCGCGGCGGTTGGGGTCGCCCGGGATCATGGGGCCGGAGGTGCCCGCGGCGGGGCGGGTGCCGCGGATGGTGCGCACCCAGTCGTCCACCTGGCTCCTGAACTCGTCCGGGTCGATGAAGCCGTCGATGCGCAGCGCCATGAAGAAGTGTCCCACCCCCTTCCCCACGTAGCGCGGCGGGGCCGGCAGGTTGGCCGGGAAGGGCGGCGGGTACGGCCCCCAGTTGGCGCCGCTCAGCACCGCCGAGAGCATGTCCACCATGGCGGCCATGCAGTACCCCTTGTGGCCGCCGTGCTGGAAGTCGCCCCCCAGCGGGAGGAGGGCGCCCCCGGCCAGCATCTCGCCGGGGTCGGTGGTCATGCGCCCGTCGCGGTCCACGGCGCACCCCTCGGGGATGCGCTCGCCCTTGCGCGCGGCGTGCTCCACCTTGCCGAAGGCGATTGCGCTGGTGGTCACGTCGATGACCACGTCCGGCTCCTCGCCGCCGGGGAAGGCGATGGCCATGGGGTTGGTGCCCAGCATCTTCTCGGCGCCGTAGAGCGGGGCCACCTGCGGCGGCGAGTTGGTCATGGCCCACACGATCATGTCGCGCGGGAGGCCCTGGAGCGCGTAGTACTCGCCGATGCCGAAGTGGTTGCTGTTGCGGACCGCCACCGAGCCGGAGCCCGCCGCGTCCGCCTTGTCCATGGCGACGTGGTTGGCGCGCGGGCCCACCACCAGCCCCAGCCCGTTGTCCCCGTCCACCGTGGCGGTGGCGAGCGTCTCGCGCACCACCTGGACCCGCGGGCGGGGGTTGATCCACCCGCGCTCGAACATCTCCACGTACTGCGCCAATCGCGCGACGCCGTGGGTGTCGATCCCCCGCAGGTCGGCGGTTGCCAGCACGTCGGCGGCCAGGCGGGCGTCCTCCTCCGGCACCTCGCGCCACCGGAGGATGCGGGTGGAGAACTCGCGCAGCCGCTCGATCGCGAAGACCTCCACCGCCGCCGTCGGGGCGGAATTCGCGCTCACCGGGTCCCCTTCACCACCCGGCCCAGCCGGGCCACGCCCTCGTGGATGCGCTCGGGGCCGCAGTGGGAGAAGTTGAGGCGCACGCAGTTGGAGGCGTAGCCGTCGCCGCCCACGGCGAAGGCGCTCCCGGGGAAGAAGGCGACGCCCTCGGTGTCCAGCGCGGTGGCGAGGAGCGCCGTGGCGTCGGTCCCCTCGGCGAGCTCCACCCAGGTGAAGACGCCGGCCGTGGGAGAGCGCCAGCGCGCCTCGCCGCCCAGGTGCTCGCGGAGCGCCGCGTCCATGGCGTCGCGCCGGGCGCCGTACTCGCGCCGCAGCGTTTCCAGGTGGCCGGGGAGGAGCCCGTCGTCGATGTACGCGGAGATGATCCGCTGGGTGAAGGTGGAGGTGTTGATGTCGGTCGCCTCCTTGATGATCCCCAGCGGACGGATCAATTCCTCCGGCACCACCAGCCACCCGCAGCGGAGCGCGGGGGCGAAGATCTTGGAAAAGGTCCCCATGTACAGCACCCAGCGATCGTCCAGGGCGCGCATGGGGGGAAGCGGGTCGTCCACGTACTGAAAGTAGCCGTAGGCGTCGTCCTCCAGGATGGGGACGCGGTGCTCGCGCGCCAGCTCCACCAGGCGCCGCCGCTTTTCCGCGCTGAGGCTCACCCCCAGCGGGTTGTTGCCGTCGGTGACCACGTACATCAGCGCGGGGCGCTCCCCGGCCGCGAGCAGCGCCTCCACGGCGTCCACGTCGATCCCGGTGTCCAGGTCGGTGGGGACGGTGAGGATCTCGGGCTGGAAGGGCTCCACCGCCTGCTGGAAGCCGGTGTAGCAGAGCCGCTCCGTGAGCAGGGTGCCGCCGGGGTTCAGCAGCAGCCGCGTGAGCAGGCTCATGCACTGCTGGCCGCCGGCGGTGAGGAACACCTGCTCCTCGCGGCATTCCACGCCGCGCCGGGCCATCAGCTCCACCACCTGCCGCCGGAGCGGCGCGAACGGCGGGGAGTACTGGAGCGCGAGCGGGTCCCGCGCCAGCACCCGCTCCGCGGCGGTGGAAAGGCCGGCGGCGGGGAACAGGTCGGGCGCCGGGAAGCCCAGCGCCAGGGAAAGGATCCCGGGCTGGGAGCTGCGGACCAGCATGGTCTGCAGCGCCGAGGGGCGGACCTCCTGCGCCCAGCGGGCGAGCGTCAGCTCCTCGGCGGCCTGCATGGTGGGGGTGGCGGACACGGTCACCCCGGTCAGATGTTGCCGCGGAGGGCCTGTTCGGCCTCGAGCGACTCGAAGAGCGCCTTGATGTTCCCGGCGCCGAAGCCCTTGGCGCCGCGCCGCTCGATCACCTCCACGAAGAAGGTGGGGCGGCCCTCCAGCGGCTCCGTGAAGGTCTGCAGCAGGATGCCGTCCTCCTCGCGGTCGATCTGCACGCCCAGCTCGGAGGCGGGGATCATGTCCGCGGGGTCCACCGGGCCGATGCGCGCCTCCAGCATCTGGTAGTAGGTCGCGGGCACGCGCAGGAACTTGATGCCGTTGCCCTGGAGGGAGCGCACGACCGTGAAGATGTCCTCGGTGAGGTAGGCCACGTGCTGGCTGCCGGCGCCTTTGTTGAAGTCCAGGTACTCCTCGATCTGCGACTTGCCCTTGGAGGGGGCGGGCTCCTGCATGGGGAACTTGATGCTCCCGGTGGGATCCTCCACCACCTTGGAGTTCATCGCGCTGCGCTCGGTCCACACCATCTCGTGCTTGGACTGGTGGAAGCCCAGCACGTTGGTGTAGAAGTCCACCTGCGCGTCCAGGTCGCCCTCGCGCAGGCTCACGGCGACGTGGTCCACCGAGATGAGCCCGCGCCCCAGCGGCGCGGCCGGGCCCATGTGGTCCACGGGCTGGTAGTGCGGGAGGAAGCGCCCGGCGTAGTCGCCGCGCTGGATGAAGGAGTGCACCGTGTCGCCGAAGGCGCCGATGGTGGCCTTGACCACGCGGCCGCCGTCGTCCGCGATGGCGGTGGGCTCCATGATGGGGGTGGCGCCGCGGGACACGGCGGCCTCGAAGGCCTGCGCCACGTCGTCCACCGTGAAGGCCACGTCGCGGACGCCGTCGCCGTGCTGGTGCACGTGCCGCGCGATGGCGCTGTCCGGGGTGAGCCCGCTGGACACCACCAGCCGGATGCGCCCCTGCTCGAGCGCGAAGGAAGCGCGGTCGCGCACGCCGGTGGCGAGCCCGGCCCGGCCCACGGGGCGGAAGCCGAAGATCGTGCGGTAGAAGTGCGCCGCCTGGAAGGCGTTGCCCACCCACATCTCCACGTGGTCGATGCCTCTGAGCTGGACGGCGCTCCGGGTCGCGACTTCCTCTTCGATCTTGGCCATGGTCGGTTGTCCTCTGCCTGGATTGGATTCGCGGCGACGCGGGGTCGCCCTCGGGCTCTGGGTGCGGTGCTGCGACGACGCCGGACGCCGGCGGAGCGGCCATCGTCCGCTTCCTGTCCTCACATGCGCGGGCTTCCCGGCAGGCGGCGGGCCTTTCCCACCGCGGCCTACGGGTGGCGCGGCGGGGCTCGCTCCTGGTCCCACGGGCGGATCGCGGCGGAGTCGGCGGGCGTCCGGGCGGCGGCCCCGGCGGCGGGGACGAGGAGGGCGAAGGCGGCTGCGATTCCGACAGCTTTCATCGGGCGGCTCCTCGGGGACGATGGAACGTGGGACGGGCCGCGGTGGGCGCCGCGGCCCGCCCGCCGTGACGGGCCTGCGCAACAGGGGTCGTATAATATTCGCATCCTCCCCGCCGGGGTGCAACCCTGCCGGCCGCCCGCGCGGCGATGCGAGCCGAAGCGGCCGGCCGGTATCCCGGCCCTCCGTCCGCCTCACGGCTCCTCCTCCCCGTCCCCGCCGTCCGGGGCGGTTCCGCGCCCCCCGGCGCGGCCGGTGCGCGGGCGCGACATGCGCGCGCGGCGCGCCTCGGCGCGGTCCAGGGTGCGCCGCCGCTCGTCCTCGACGGCCGCGGGCTCGTCGCGCAGCTCGTCGATCCGCCGCGCCAGGTCGGCCAGGGTGGGGTGCTGGAAGAGCTCCGCCAGCGACAGCGCCGCGCCGAAGCGCTCCTGGAGCCGCGAGTGGAGCTGCACCAGCAGGAGCGAGTGCCCGCCCAGGTCGAAGAAGTTGTCGTGCGCGCCCACGAGCTCGATTCCCAGCGTCGCCGCCCACGCCCGCGCGACCCCCTCCTCGGTGGGGGTGCGGGGCGCCACGTACTCGCGCCCGGCGCCGGCGCGCTCGCCGGGGGCGGGGAGCGCCAGCCGGTCCAGCTTGCCGTTGGGGGTGAGCGGAAGCTCCGCCAGCGCCACGAAGGCGGAGGGGACCATGTACTCGGGGACGCGGTCGCGCAGCCAGGCGCGCAGCTCGCCGGCGGGGGGCGCCTCTGCGCCCGCGGCGGGGATCAGGTACGCGGCGATGCGCCGGTCGCCGGGCGCGTCCTCGCGGACGACGGCCACCGTTTCGGCCACGGCGGGGTGGGCGCGCAGCGCGGCCTCGATCTCGCCCAGCTCGATGCGGAAGCCGCGCACCTTGACCTGGAAGTCGGTACGGCCGAAGTACTCCAGCTGCCCGTCGGCGCGCCAGCGGACGCGGTCCATGACCCGGTACATGCGGGTGCCGGCCGGCCCGAAGGGGTCGGGGAGGAAGCGCTCGGCGGTGAGCTCCGGGCGGGCGGCGTACCCCCGCGCCAGGCCGTCGCCGGCAAGGTACAGCTCGCCCGGGACGCCCACGGGGACGGGCTCCAGCCCTGCGTCCAGCACCCGCGCCGCGGTGTTCGCCACCGGCCTCCCCACCAGGACGGGGCCGCCGTCCGGGGCGGCCACGAAGTACGTGGAGTAGGTGGTGTCCTCGGTGGGGCCGTACAGGTTTCCCACCTTCTTCACCGTTCCCAGGGCGTACAGGCCGCGCGCGAGGTCGGCGGGGAGCGGCTCGCCGCCCAGGTTCAGCGTCCGGACCGTGGGAGGGATGGTCCCGGCGCGCAGCAGCTCGGCCGCCGCGGTGGGGACCATGCTGGCGTGGACCACGGGCTCGGCGACCGTCGCCAGCTCCAGCGCGTTTTCCACCATCACCAGCCTGCCGCCCCAGGCCAGCGTCCCGAAGACCTCGGCCACCGACACGTCGAAGTTGATGGAGGTGGAAAAGAGCGCCGCGCTCCGCTCCTCGTCCGAGACGGCCTCGCGGAGCCAGTGCAGCAGGACCACCACGGACGAGTGGCGGATCATCACGCCCTTGGGGCGGCCGGTGGAGCCGGAGGTGAAGATGACGTGCGACAGGTTCTCCGGGAGCGCGCCGCTCTCCGGCACCTCCGCCGGTGCCGCGTCCACGGCGGCGCGGACGTCGTCCAGGGCGAGCGTGCGGGTCCCCGCGGGGAGCGCGCCGGCCAGGCGGCCGGAGGTGAGCACCAGCGACACGCCGGCGTCCTCCTGCATGTAGCCCAGCCGCTCGCGCGGGTAGGTGGGGTCCAGCGGGACGTAGGCGCCGCCGGCGCGCAGCACGGCGAGCATGGCGACGACCAGCTCGGGGGTGCGCTCCAGGCAGATGCCCACGCGCGTCTCCGGCCGCACGCCGAGCCCGCGCAGGTGGCTCGCCAGGCGCCCCGAGCGCTCTTCCAGCTCGGCGTACGTCACGGCCGCGCCGCGGAAGGCGATCGCGGGCGCGCCGGGGGTGCGCCGCGCCTGCGCCGTGAACAGGTCGTGCACGCGCAGCCCTGCCGGGTAGTCTCGCCGGGGGTCGTTGAGCTCTTCCAGCACCCGGCGCCGCTCCGCCGCGGGGAGGAGCGGAAGCTCCGCCACCGGCCGACCCGGATCCGCCGCGAGGGCGCCCAGCAGCACGCCGAAGTGCTCCAGCATGCGGGCGATGGTGGCGGCGTCCCACAGCTCGGCCCGGTACGCCAGCGTCCCGCCCAGCCGCTCGCCGTCGTCGGCCATGGCGAAGACCAGGTCGAACTTGGCGGTGCCGGCCCCCGCGTCCAGCTCCTCCAGCTCGCCCTCGCCCAGGCGCAGCCGCGCGGCGTCGGCGTTCTGGAGGGAAAAGGTGGCCTGGAAGAGCGGGGTGTGCGACAGGGAGCGCGCCGGCACGATCTCCTCCACCAGCCGCTCGAAGGGGACGTCCGCGTGGGCGTAGGCGCCCAGCGCGGCCTCGCGGACGCGGCGCAGCAGCTCGCGCCCGTCCGGCTCCCCGGACAGGTCGGCGCGCATCACCAGCGTGTTGACGAAGAACCCGATCAGCCCCTCGACCTCGACCCGGTCGCGCCCGGCCACGGGGGCGCCAACCACCACGTCGTCGCGCCCGGCGTAGCGCCCCAGCAGCGCCTGCCAGGCGGCGAGCAGCGTCATGAACAGCGTGGTCCCCTCGCGGCGGGAAAGCGCCCGCAGCGCGGCGGAGGTCCCCGCGGGGAGGGTGAGCGACCGGCTCCCGGCCGCTTCCCCGGGGACGCGGGGGCGCGGCCGGTCGGTGGGGAGCTCCAGGACCGGGGGCGCCCCCGCCAGCCGCTCGCGCCAGAAGTCGAGCTGCCGATCCAGCACGGGCCCGTCCAGCCACGCCCGCTGCCAGGCGGCGAAGTCGGCGTACTGCACCGGGAGCGGCGCCAGCGGCGAGGGCTTTCCGGCCCGGAAAGCGTCGTAGAGCGCGGACAGCTCGCGCACCAGCACCTCCATGGACCAGCCGTCGCTGACCACGTGGTGCATGTTCAGCAGCAGGGCGAAGTCGGCGTCGCCCAGCCGCACCACGGAGGTGCGCAGCAGCGGCCCCCGCGCCAGGTCGAAGGGCCGTTCCGCGTCGGCGGCGGCGATGCGGCGCGCCTCCGCCTCCCGCGCGGCGGCGTCCAGCGCGCGCAGGTCGATCTCCGGGAGCCGGGCCCGCGCGTGCGCGGCGACCACCTGCACGGGCCGCCCCTCCACGCGGCGGAGCGTGGTGCGCAGCGACTCGTGGCGGCGGACGATCTCCTGCAGAGCGCGGCGCAGCACGCCCACCTCCAGCGGTCCGCGCAGCCGCATCCCCTGCGGCACGTTGTACGCGGCCGAGCCCGGCTCCAGCTGGTCGATGAACCAGAGCCGCTGCTGCGCGAACGACAGCGGCAGCGGCGCACCGTCGCGGGGAACGGGAAGCAGCGGCGGCGCCTGCACTCGGCCGCCCTCCCGCGCCGCGGCGTCCACGCGCGCGGCGAGCCCGGCGACGGTGGGCGCCTCGAACAGGACGCGCAGCGGCAGTTCCACGCCGAACGCCTCGCGGATGCGCGACACCACGCGGGTGGCCAGGAGCGAGTGGCCACCCAGGTCGAAGAAGCCGGTGTGCGTTCCCACGCGGTCCAGCTCCAGGACCTCCGCCCAGATCCCCGCGAGCACCTCTTCCGTGGGCGTGCGCGGCGCGGCCCGGGTCCGGCCGTCCTCCTCGCCGATGGGCGCGGGGAGCGCCCCGCGGTCCAGCTTGCCGTTGGCGGTCAGCGGAAGGGCGTCCAGCACCGTCAGCGTGGACGGGACCATGTGCTCGGGGAGCCTGGCGCGCAGCCACTCGCGCAGCCCGGCCGGCGCGACCTCCGCGCCCTCGCGCGCGGCGACGTACCCGGCGAGCCGCGCTTCCCCCGCCCCGCCGCGCCGGACCGTGACGGCCGCTTCGCGCACCCCGGGCGCCGCGGCCAGGACGGCTTCCACCTCGCCCGGCTCCACGCGGATGCCGCGGATCTTGACCTGCGCGTCGGCGCGCCCCAGGAACTCGAAGCGGCCCCCGGCGAGGCGGCGCACCCGGTCGCCGGTGCGGTACATCCGCGCCCCCGGCTCGCCGGTGAACGGGTCCGGGAGGAACCGTTCTGCGGTCAGCTCCGGCCGCCCCAGGTAGCCGCGCGCGACCCCCGCCCCGCCGACGCACAGCTCCCCGGGGACGCCGGGGGGCGCCGGGTGGAGCCAGCGGTCCAGCACGTACGTCCGCGCGTTGTCGATCGCGCGCCCCACGTCGGGAGCCCCGGCGCCATCCCCGGCGGGATCCACCGGCCCCGAGGTGGCGACCACGGCCGTTTCCGTTGGGCCGTAGTCGTTGACCAGCGCGAACGGGAGGCCCGGCGCGGGCCGCGCGCGCAGCGCGTCGCCGCCGGTGAGGAGGGTGCGCAGCGGCGCGTCCGCGGGCCACTCCACGCCCAGCAGCCCCTCGGCGAGCGGCGTGGGCGCGAAGGCGATGGTGACGCCGCGGGCCAGCATGAAGTCGCGGAGCGCAACCGGCCCGGTGCGCGTGTCCTCGTCCTCCACCGGGTGCAGCGCGGCCCCGGCTGCCAGGTACGGCCACAGCTCCCACACCGAGGCGTCGAACCCGGGGCCGGCGAGCAGCGTCGCGCGGTCCGCCGCCGTGACGCCGAAGGCGTCCAGGTGCCAGCGGACCAGGTTGAGGAGCGCGCCGTGGGTGACGACGACGCCCTTGGGGCGGCCGGTGGAGCCGGAGGTGTAGACGACGTAGGCGGCGTTGTCGGGGTCGACGGGAATCGCGCTGGCGTCCGCGGGGGGGCCCCCACCCGGCGGCCTTAGAGCCGCCACCCTCCCCCAATTCTGGGGGAGGGCTTCCTGTGCCTCGGCATCGTCGTTCTCATCCACCACCACGATCTCGCCCGGGAAGGCCTGCACCCGCACTGCCAGCGCCGCCGTGGTCAGCACGGCGGCGGCGGCGGAGTCGGCCAGCAGGAAGGCGATGCGCTCGGCGGGGTAGGCGGGGTCGATGGGGACGTAGGCGGCGCCGGCGCGGACAACGGCCAGCGCGGCGACCGCGAGCTCGGGACCGCGCTCCAGGCAGAGCGCGACGCGCGCTTCCACGCCCACGCCGAGCGCGCGGAGGCGGGCGGCGAGCGCGTCGGCGCGGCGGAGGAGGGCGCCGTAGGTGAGGGTGCCGGCCGCGGCGACCAGGGCGGGAGCGTCGGGGGCGCGGCGGGCGTGCGCCGCGGCCAGCTCGTGGACGGGCGGCGAGGCGGGGCGCGGACGGGCGGAGGCGTCCCACTCCGCGCGGAGCAGGGCGCGCTCGGCGGGGAGGAGGAGGTCGAAGCCGGATACGCGGTGCTCCGGGTCGTCCGCGAGGAGGGCGAGCACGCCGCCGAAGCGCTCCAGCAGCCGCTCGGCGGTGGCGGCGTCGAAGAGCTCGGCGCGGAAGGCGAGGACGCCCTCCAGGCGGTCTCCCTCTTCCGCGAGGGTGAGGCTCAGGTCGAACTTGGCGGGCTCGGGGCCGGCGTCCAGCGATGCCACCGCCAGCGGTCCCATGCGCAGCTCCGCCCGCTCCGTGTTCTGGAGCGCGAACGCCACCTGGAAGAGCGGCGAGTGGTCGAGCGAGCGCTCGGGCGCCACCTCTTCCACCAGCCGCTCGAAGGGGAGGTCCTGGTGCGCCTGCGCGCCGAGCACGGTCTCGCGGGCCCGGCCCACCAGCTCGCGAAGCGTGGGGTCGCCGGACAGGTCGGTCCGCAGCGCCAGCGTGTTGACGAAGAAGCCGATCAGCGGCTCCAGCTCCAGCCGCGTGCGGTTGGCGACGGGGCTGCCCACCACCACGTCGTCCTCGTCCGCCCAGCGCGCCAGGAGGAGCTGCCAGGCGGCGAGGAGCACGGCGAACAGCGTGGCGCCCTCGCGGCGGGCGAGCGCCCGCAGCCCGCGCGCGACCTCCGCCGGGACCTCCAGCGCGCGATGGTCCCCGCGCTCACCGGGGACGGCGGGGCGCGGCCGGTCCGTGGGGAGGGTGAGGACGGGCGGGGCCCCGGCCAGCCGCCCCCGCCAGTAGTCGAGCTGCCGCGCGAGGACTTCGCCGTCCAGCCAGCGGCGCTGCCAGGCGGCGAAGTCGGCGTACTGAACCTCCAGCTCGGGGAGCGGCGACGGCTCGCCCCGCGCGAACGCCTCGTACAGCGCGGACACCTCGGCCACCAGCACGCCCATGGACCACCCGTCGCTCACCACGTGGTGGAGGGCGAACAGCAGCACGTGCTCGTCGGCGGCGAGGCGGATGCGCGTGGCGCGCAGCAGCGGCCCGCGCTCCAGGTCGAAGGGGCGCGCGGAATCGGCGGCGGCCAGGCGGCGCGTCTCGGCCTCGCGGGCGGGCGCGGGGAGCCCGGCGAGGTCCACCCGCGGGAGCGGCGGTGGGGCGGGCGGCAGGATCGACTGCGCCGCCCCTCCGCCGGGCAGGGGGACGAGCACGGTGCGCAGCGTCTCGTGGCGGCGCACCAGCTCCGCCAGGCCGCGCTCCAGCGCGCGGGCGTCCAGCGGCCCGCGCAGGCGGAGCGCGAACGGCATGGCGTAGGCGGCGCTCCCGGGGGCGAGCCGGTCCAGGAACCAGAGCCGCTGCTGCGCGAACGACAGCGGCAGCGGCGCACCGTCGCGCGGGAGCGCCACCAGCGGCGGCGCCTGGGTCCCTTCCCCGTCCGCGAGCAGCGCCTCGACGCGCCCGGCCAGGGCGGCCACCGTGGGCGCCTCGAAGAGCGCCCGCAGCGGAAGCTCCACCCCGAACGCGAATCGCGCCCGGGCAACCACCTGCGTCGCCAGCAGCGAGTGCCCGCCCAGCTCGAAGAAGCTCGCCTCCACCCCCACCCGCTCCAGGCCCAGCACCTCCGCCCAGATCCCCGCCAGCAGCTCCTCGGTGGGCGTCCGCGGCGCCACGTGCTCCGCCCCCGCCCCGTATTCCGGCGCGGGCAGCGCCCTGACGTCCAGCTTGCCGTTGGGGGTGAGCGGAAAGCTCTCCATCGCCACGAATCCACCCGGCACCATGTACTCCGGGAGGCTCCGCCGCAGGTGGTCGCGCACCGCGTCCGCGTCCGCCCCGCCCACCAGGTACGCCACCAGGCGCTGCTCGCCCGGCATGCCGAAGGCAGGATCCTCCCGCACGATCACCCGCGCCTCGCGCACCTCGGCGTGCGCGCACAGCACCGCCTCGATCTCTCCCGGCTCGATGCGGAAGCCCCGTACCTTGACCTGCTCGTCCACCCGCCCGACGAACTCCAGCTTTCCGTCCGCCGTCCAGCGCAGCCGGTCGCCCGTGCGGTACATCCGCGCGCCCGGCTCCGCGGCGAACGGGTCGGGGAGGAAGCGCCCGGCCGTCAATGCCGGCCGGTCCAGGTAGCCGCGGACGACGCCGTCGCCGCCCACGTACGCTTCCCCCGGCACCCCCACGGGCACGAGGGTCAGCGCCGCGTCCAGCAGGTAGATGCGCTGGTTCGCCGTCGCGCGGCCCACCGGCACCGTAGCCGCGTCCCCGGCCACGTGCTCCACCGGCTCGTACGAGCACCAGGCGGTCGTTTCCGTGGGGCCGTACATGTGCAGCAGGCGCCGGGGCCCGCCGGCTTCCAGCAGCCTGCGCACGCTGTCGGCATCCGCCGCCTGCCCGCCGAAGAGCACCTCGCGCAGCGGGGCGAAGATGTCCGGCTGCTCGCGCGACAGCTGGTTCAGCAGCGCGGTGGTCTGGTACAGCGTGGTGATGCGCTGCTCGCGCAGGACGTCGCGGAGCGCGGCGGGCGCGAGGAGCACGTCGCGGGGGATGCCCACCAGGGTGGCGCCGTTCATCAGCGCGCCCCAGGCCTCGAATGCCAGCGCGTCGAAGCTGGCGTTGGAGGCCTGCGCCACGCGGTCGCCGGGCCCGAGGCGGACGTAGTCGGTCTCGACGGCCAGCTGGACCACGTGGCGGTGGGCGACCATGACGCCCTTGGGCCGCCCCGTGCTGCCGCTGGTGTAGACGATGTACGCCAGGTTCTCCGCCGTCGCCCCGCCGCGCGGCGCCTCCCCGGGCTCGCGGGCGATCGCTTCCGCCGCCTCGTCGAGGAGAACGACCGACAGGTCGCCCGCCTCCGCCGCGAAGGCGACGTCGCCGCGGCCGAGGAGCACGCGCACGCCGCTGTCGTCCAGCATCATGCGCAGGCGCTCGGCGGGGTAGCCCGGGTCCAGGGGGACGTAGCAGCCGCCGGCCTTGAGCACGGCCAGGATGGCGACGATCAGCTCCGGGCCGCGCTCCAGCAGCACCCCCACCCGGCTCTCCGGGGCGACGCCCAGGCCGCGGAGGTGATGCGCCAGCCGGTTCGCGCGCGCATCCAGCTGCGCGTACGTCAGCTCCACGCCTTCCCAGACCAGCGCCGCCGCGCCGGGCCTCGCCCGCACCTGCGCCTCGAACAGCTCGTGGATGCACGCCTCGCGCGGGTACGGCCGCCGCCCGGCCGGGTTCCATTCCTCCAGCACCCGGCGGCGCTCCGCTTCGTCCATCAGATCGACGTCCGCGAGCGGCCGGTCGGGGTCCGCCGCGGCGGCGTCCAGCAGGCGGACGAAGTGCCCGGCCATCCGCCGCGCGGTGGCCGCGTCGAACAGGTCGGCGCGGAAGGCGAGCGACCCGGCGTAGCGCCCGTCCACCACCTCCATGGCAAGCCCCAGGTCGAAGCGGGCAGGCTCGGCGGCCGGCGGGACCGACTCCATCCGCACCGCGCCCAGCCGCAGCGCGCCCTCCAGCTCGCCGAGCGTGAACACCACCTGGAAGAGCGGCGTGTGCGACAGGGAGCGGCCGGGGGCCAGCTCCTCCACCAGCCTTTCGAAGGGGACGTCCTGGTGCGCGAAGGCGCCCAGGACGAACTCCCGGACGCGGCCCGCGAGCGCGCGCAGCGAAGGGCGGCCGGACAGGTCGGCGCGCAGGGCGAGGGTGTTGACGAAGAAGCCGATCAGCGGCTCCAGCTCGACCCGGTCGCGGCCGGCGGCCGGCGTTCCGACGACCACGTCCTCCTGCCCGGCCCAGCGGCCCAGGAGCGCCTGCCAGGCGGCGAGCAGCACCATGAAGGGCGTGACCCCCTCGGCGCGGGCCAGGGCGTCGACCGCGCGGGAGGTCGCGGGCGAGAGCCAAAAGGCCGTGGAGTCGCCGCGCTCGCCGGGGATCGCGGGGCGCGGCCGGTCGGTCGGCAGGTCGAGGGCGGGGGGCGCGCCGGCGAGCGCCGCGCGCCACCAGGCCACCTGGCGCTCCAGCGCCTCCCCGGCGAGGTGGCGGCGCTGCCACACGGCGTAGGCCGGGTACTGGAGCGGCAGCTCCGGGAGCGGCGAGGATGCGCCGCGCGAAAAGGCCTCGTACAGGGCGGACACCTCGCGCACCAGCACGCCCATGGACCAGCCGTCGCTGACCACGTGGTGCATGGTGAACAGGAGCATCCACTCCTCGTCCGCCAGCCGCAGCAGCGCGCTGCGCAGCAGCGGGCCGCGCTCCAGGACGAACGGGCGAAGCGCCTCGTCGGCGGCCCGGCACCGCGCCTCGGCGCCGCGGCGGTCGGGCTCCAGGCGGCGCAGGTCGGCGACCGGGATGCGCGCGGGACGCGGCGGGAGGACCCGCTGCTCCGGCTCGCCGCCGGCGTCCGGGAACACGGTGCGCAGCGCCTCGTGGCGGCGCACGACCTCGCCCAGGCAGCGCTCCAGCGTCGCCACCTCCACCCGCCCCGACAGGCGCAGCGCCGCGGGCATGTTGTAGGCGGCGCTCTCCGGGTACAGCTGCTGCACGAACCACAGGCGCTGCTGCGCGAAGGAGAGCGGCACCGGGCCGTCCCCCGCCGCCGCCGCTCCGCCGCGCTCCCGGGCCCGGACCGTCCGCGGCAGCGCATCCACCCGCTCCGCCACGGCCGCCACGGTGGGCTCCTCCATCAGCGCGCGCAGCGGCAGCTCCACCCCCAGCGCCTCGCGCACCCGGGACACCACGCGCTGGGCGAGCAGCGAGTGCCCGCCCAGCGCGAAGAAGTCGTCCGTGGCGCCCACGCGCTCCACCCTCAGCACCGAGGCCCAGATCTCCGCCACCGCGCGCTCCGTGGGGGTGCGCGGCGGCACGTGCTCGGCCGCAGCGGGGGCGTCGGGCGCGGGGAGGGCGCGGCGGTCCAGCTTGCCGGTGGGGGTGAGCGGGAGGCGGTCCAGGAGGACCCAGGCCGCGGGGACCATGTACTCCGGGAGCGCGGCCCTGACCCCCGCGCGCAGCGCTTCCGCCGTGGCGGCGCCCTCCGCCTCCGGGACCACGTACGCCACCAGCCGGACCGCGCCCGGCTCGTCCTCGCGCGCAGCGACGACGGCCTCGCGCACCCCCGGCAGGCGCGCGAGCGCGGCCTCCACCTCGCCGGGCTCCACCCGGAAGCCGCGCACCTTGACCTGGCCGTCGGCGCGCCCGGCGAACTCCAGCTCGCCGCCGCGGCGGAAGCGCGCCAGGTCGCCGGTGCGGAAGAGCCGCGCCCCGGCCTCGCCGGAAAAGGGGTCGGGGACGAACTTTTCCGCCGTGAGCGCGGGCCGCCCCAGGTAGCCGCGCGCCACCCCGGCGCCGCCCAGGTACAGTTCGCCGCGCGCGCCCGGCGGCACGGGACGCCCGATGGCGTCCAGCAGGTAGGCGCGCGCGTTCGCGACCGGCCGCCCGATGGAGACCGCGGCGAGCGCCGCCCCCTCTTCCGCCCCATCCTCCGGCGCGAGGTCGGCCAGGGTGGCGACCACCGTGGCCTCGGTGGGGCCGTAGGTGTTCACCAGCCGCGCCGCGCCTCCCACCGCGGCGTGCCAGGCGGCCATTCGCTCGGGGAGCGCCCGCTCCCCGCCGATGATCACCAGGCGCACGCTCTCCGGCAGCGCGGCGCCGCCGCGCTCCAGCTCGGCCGCCAGCTCGTGCCAGAACGCGGTGGGCAGGTCGAGCACGGTGATGCCGCGGGCGGCGCACCACGCCAGGAACGCGGGGACGCCGGCCAGCGACTCCTCGTCGCGGAGCACCAGCGCCGCGCCGCTGGCCAGCGCCGGGAAGATCTCCTCCAGGCTGGCGTCGAACGCCGGCGAGGCGAACTGGAGCACGCGGTCGCGCGGGCCGATGCCGTACTCCGCGGCGGCCGCGGTGGCGTGGTTCACCAGCGAGCGGTGCTCCACGACGACGCCCTTGGGGGTGCCGGTGGAGCCGGAGGTGTAGACGACGTAGGCGGCGCCCCGGGGATCGACGCGGGCCGGGGCCGGCGGACCGCCCTCCGGCACCTCGGACTCCCAGTCGCCGTCCAGCACGATCGCCTCCACGCCGGCGGCGGGGAGCGCGGCGAGGAGCCGGCGCTGCGTCAGCAGCAGCGCGGCGCCGGAGTCGGCGAGCACGCGCGCCAGCCGCTCGCGCGGGTTGGCGGGGTCCATGGGGACGAAGGCGGCGCCGGCGCGGAGCGCGCCGAGGATCGCCACCAGCATCTCGGGCGCGCGCTCCATGCACACCGCCACGCGCGACTCCGGCCCCGCGCCGCGGGCGCGGAGGAGGCGCGCCAGCGCTTCCACGCGGCGGTCCAGTTCGGCGTAGGTCAATTCCCGGTCGCCCGCGGCGACCGCGACCGCGTCCGGGGTGCGCGCCGCCTGCCGCGCGAACAGCTCGTGCGCGCCGAGCTCCTCGGGGAAGGGGCGGGCCGTGCGGGTCCACTCGCCCAGCACCGTCCGCCGCTCCTCCGGCGTGAGCGGCGACAGCTCCGACAGCCGGAGCCCCGGGTCCGAGGCCGCCTCCTCCAGCACCATCACCAGGTGGTCCGCCAGCGCGGCGACCGTGGCGCGGTCGTACAGGCCGGCGGCGTAGACCACCGTGCCGAGCACCCCGCCGGGGGTGTCGCGGAAGGCGATCTCCAGGTCCACCGCGGCGGCGGCGGAATGCACCGGCACCTGCGCCACCTCCACGCCGGGGAGCGCGACGGCGTCCCCGCGGGCGGCGTGCAGCACCATCATCACCTGGTAGACGGAGGCGTGCGCCGCGGTGCGCTCCACCCGCAGCGCCTCCAGCAGCCGCTCGAAGGGGAGCTCCTGGTGGGCGTACGCGCCCAGCGTGGCCTCGCGGACCCGGCCCAGCAGGGCGGCGAAGGTGGGATCGCCCGACAGGTCGCCGCGCAGGGCGAGCTGGTTGACGAAGAAGCCGATCAGCCCCTCCGTTTCCGCGCGCGTCCGCCCGGCGACGGGGGTGCCCACCACCACGTCGTCCTGCCCCGAGAAGCGGCCAAGGACCACCTGGAGCGCCGCCAGGAGCGTCATGAAGAGCGTCGCGCCCTCGTGCCGGCCCAGGGCGCGGAGCGCCTCCGAGACCCCGGCGGACACGGCGAACGGGTGCTCCCCGGCGCGGTGGCTCCACGCGGCGGGCCGCGGGCGGTCCGTGGGGAGGGCGAGGAGGGCGGGGGCGCCTTCCAGCGCCGCCCGCCACCACCCCGCCTGCGCGTCCAGCGCCTCGCCCGCCAGCGCCTCGCGCTGCCACACGGCGAAGTCGGCGTACTGCACGGAGAGCGGCGGGAGCGGGCACGACGCCCCGGCCGCCCGCGCGGCGTAGCAGCGCGCGGCTTCCCGCCAGAGCACGTCCATCGACCACGCGTCGCTCACCACGTGGTGCATGGTCAGCACCAGGACGTGCTCCTCCGGGGCGAGGCGCACCAGACGGACGCGCAGCAGCGGTCCGGTCAGAAGGTCGAAGCCCCCGCCCGCCTCGTCGTGGACCAGGCGGAGCATGGCGCGCTCGCGCTCCGCTCCCGGGAGCGCCGACAGGTCGTGCACCGGGAGGTGGAAGCGGCCGGCGGGGAGCACCACCTGAACCGGTCCCCCGCCCCGCTCCGCGAACACGGTGCGGAGCGCTTCGTGGCGCCGGGTCACGTCCTCCAGCGCCACGCGCAGCACCTCCGCGCGGAGCGGCCCCCGGAGGCGCAGCGCGGCGGCGATGTTGTAGTGCGCGTTCCCGGGCTCCAGCCGGTCCAGGAACCAGAGCCGCTCCTGCGAAAAGGAGAGCGGGAGGGGGCGGCCGCGGGGGACGGGGACCACCGGCGGCACGCGCACGCCGTCGCCCTCCAGGCGCAGCGCCTCCGCCCGCGCGGCGAGCCCGGCCACCGTGGGCGCCTCGAACAGCGCGCGGACGGGGAGCTCCACCCCCAGCGCTGCGCGCGCCCTGGACACCACGCGCGTGGCGAGCAGCGAGTGGCCCCCCAGGTCGAAGAAGCCGTCCTCCACGCCCACCCGCTCCACGCCCAGGACCTCGGCCCAGATGCCGGCCAGCACATCCTCGGCGGGGGTGCGGGGGGCGACGTACCGTGCTCCGGCGCCATCCGCCGCGGCGGGCTCCGGGAGCGCCCCGCGGTCCACCTTGCCGCTGGGAGTGAGCGGGAGCGCCGCCAGCGCCACCAGCGCGGAGGGAACCATGTAGTCGGGGAGGCGTCCGCGCAGGAATGCGCGCAGCTCCCCCGCGTCCGGCTCCCCCGCCCCGTCCGCCGGGACGAGGTAGGCCACCAGCCGCGCCCCGCCGGCGGCGTCGCGCGCCACCACCACGGCGTCGCGCACGGCCGGGTGCGCGCGGAGCGCCGCTTCCACCTCGCCCGGCTCGATGCGGAAGCCGCGCAGCTTGACCTGCTGGTCCGTGCGGCCCAGGAACTCCAGCGCGCCGCCGGCGAGCCACCGCACCCGGTCGCCGGTGCGGTACAGCCGCCCCCCCGCCTCGCCGGAAAGCCCGTCCGGGACGAAGCTCCCGGCGGTCAGCCCCGGCCGCCCCAGGTAGCCGCGCGCCAGCTGCACGCCCCCCAGGTACAGCTCGCCCGGCACGCCGGTCGCGGCCGGCTCCCCGTTCCGGTCCAGGACGTACGCCCGCACGTTGTCCACCGGCCGTCCGATCGGCACGGTGGCGCCGCCGTCGGCCGCGAAGGTGTGCGCGGTCGCGTTGATGCACACCTCCGTGGGGCCGTACAGGTTGACGACCTCCGCCCCCAGCGCCGCGCGCGCCCTCGCCGCCAGCTCCGCCGGGAGCGCCTCGCCCCCGGCGAAGACGCGGCGCACCGCGGTGCACGCCGACAGCTCCTCCTCCAGGAGGGCGCCGAGCAGCGTGGGCACGAACTGCGCGACGGTGACCCCCTCGGCGGCCATGACGGCCGCGAGCCGCGCCGGCTCCCGGTGCTCGCCCGGCTCCGGCATGACCAGCGTCGCCCCGGCGGCCAGCGGCGCCCAGAACTCCCACACGGACGCGTCGAAGCTGAACGGGGTCCGCTGGAGCACGCGGTCCGCGGCGGCGAGCGGAAAGGCCCGCTGCATCCACGCGATCTGGCTGGCGAGCGCACGGTGCGGGACCGCGACGCCCTTCGGGGTGCCGGTGGAGCCGGAGGTGTAGATGAGGTAGGCGAGGCTGTCCGGGGACGTCGAGTGCGACAGTGCGTCCGCGTCCTCCACGTGCTCGTCCTCCCGGTCCACCAGCACGATCTCGCCGCCGAACTCCGGGAGCGTCGCCAGCAGGTGCTCCTCGGTCAGCAGCACCGCGGCGCCGGAGTCCGCCAGCATGTGGGCGACGCGCTCGGCCGGGTACTCCGGGTCGAGAGGGACGTACGCCCCTCCCGCCTCGAGGACCGCCAGCATCGCCGCCACCACGCCGGGCGTCCGCTCCATGCAGAGCCCCACCCGGACCTCGGGTCCCACGCCGAGCGCGCGGAGGCGGCGCGCCAGGCGGCTCGCGCCGCGCGCCAGCTCCGCGTAGGTGGTCGTGTGCCCCGCGAAGCGCAGCGCCGCGGCGCCGGGAGTGCGGGCGGCCTGCTCCGCGAACCGCTCGTGCAGCGGGCGGTCGGGGAACGGCCGGGCCGTCGCGTTCCACTCCTCCAGCACCCGCCGCCGCTCGGCCTCGCCCGCCAGGGCGAGGTCGCCGACGCGGGCGTCCGGCTCCGCCGCGATCCCGGCGAGGAGGCGGAGGTAGTGCTCCACCAGCCGGTCCACGGTGGCCGCGTCGAACAGCGCCGTCCGGTACACGGCCCGCCCCGTGATCCGCTCCCCCTCGTCCGCCAGCTCCAGCGTCAGGTCGAACTTGGCGGGCTCCGCGTCCACCTCCAGCGGCTCCACCTCCACGCCGCCCAGCCGCAGCGCGGCCCCGGCCCGCAGCGTTTCCAGCGTGAACATCACCTGGAAGAGAGGGGCGTGCCCGGTGGCCCGTCCCGGCGCCAGTTCCTCCACCAGCCGCTCGAAGGGGACGTCGCCGTGCGCCTGCGCCTCCAGCACGCGCTCGCGCGCCTGCCGGAGCAGTTCGCGCCCCGTCGTCGCCGGCGACAGCTCGCCGCGCAGCACCAGCGTGTCGACGAAGAAGCCGATCAGCTCCTCCGTTTCCGCCCGCCCGCGCCCCGCGGCGGGGGTGCCCACGACGACGTCGTCCTGCCCGGACCAGCGGGCGAGCAGCGCCTGGAACCCCGCCAGGAGCGCCATGAACGGCGTCGCCGCCTCCTCCGCCGCCAGCGTTCGCAGCGCAGCGGCGGTCTCCGCCGGGAGCGCGAAGCGGCGGACGCCGCCCCGCGGGTCGGCGGCGGCGGTGCGCGGCCGGTCCGTGGGCAGCTCCAGCAGCGGGGGGGCGCCGCCCAGCCTGCCGCGCCAGAAGTCGAGCTCGGGCTCCAGCACGTCGTCGCGGAGCCGGGCGCGCTGCCACGCCGCGAAGTCCGCGTACTGCACCGGCAGCTCGGGCAGATGCGATTCCTCCCCCCGGCCGAAGGCGCCGTACAGGGCGGAAACCTCGCGCACCAGGATCTCCGTGGACCACTCGTCGCTGACGATGTGGTGCACCGTGAAGAGCAGCGCCGCGTCCCCGTCCGCGAGGAGCACCAGCGTCGCGCGGAGCAGCGGGCCCCGCCCCAGGTCGAACGGGGCGGACGCCTCGGCGCGCGCCACCTCCGGCAGGCGCGCCTCGCGCTCCCGCGCCGGCAGCACCGTCAGGTCCACGCGGCGCAGCGCCACCGGCCCGGCGGGGAGGACCACCTGCGCCGCCTCGCCGTCGTCCCCGCCGCGGAACACGGTACGGAGCACCTCGTGGCGCCGCACCACCTCGGCGAGGCTCCGCTCCAGCACGCCCGCGTCCAGCGCGCCGCGCATGCGTAGAGCCGCGGGGATGTTGTAGACGGCGCTCCCGGGCTCCACCTGGTCGATGAGCCAGAGCCGCCGCTGCGCGAAGGAGAGAGGGAGCGGCCCGTCCCGCGGCACGGGGACGATGGGCGGCGCCGCGCCGGCGATTCCGCCGTTCCCCCCGGCGACCGCCGCCGCCAGCCGCGCCACGGTGGGCGCCTCGAA
>JBEVLE010000004.1:0-16146 GCA_040509335.1 Longimicrobiaceae bacterium
CCCTCACGCGGTCATCGCGCTGGCGTCCGCAGGGGCCCCCACCCGGCTCGCTTAGGCTCGCCACCCTCCCCCAATTCTGGGGGAGGGCTTCCTGACCCTCACGTGCGTCGTGTCGTCCTCCCGTCTCCCTGGATCGGGTGAGGGGGTCGGGGGGGTGAGGGCCCGCAGTTGCAGGCTGTTCCCTGTTCCCTGTTCCCTGTTCCCTGTTCCCTGTTCCCTGTTCCCTGTTCCCTATTCCCTGTTCCCTGCCGTCAGTGCGAGTGCTCCACGTGGATGATCTGGTCGCGGCGCGTGCCCACCGACACGTACCAGATCGGCACCTCCGTCAGCTCCTCCAGGCGGCGCAGGTACGCCCGGGCCGCCTCGGGGAGGTCCTCCCAGCGGCGTGCGTCCTGGGTGGAGGCCATCCAGCCGGGGAGCGTCTCGTACACCGGCTCCGCCGCCTCCAGCAGCCCCAGGTCGCCGGGGAAGTCGTCCAGCTCCTGTCCCAGGGCGCGGTAGCCCACGGCGATCCGGAGCTCCTCCAGCGTGTCCAGCACGTCCAGCTTGGTGACGGCCAGCCCGGTGAGGCCGTTGACCCGCGCCGCGTAGCGCACCACCACCGCGTCGAACCAGCCGCAGCGGCGCGGGCGGCCCGTGGTGGCGCCGTACTCGCCGCCCAGGTCGCGCACCCGCTCCTGCATGGGCGAGGGAAACTCCGTGGGGAGCGGGCCCGAGCCCACGCGCGTGGTGTACGCCTTCACCACCCCCACCACCGCGTCGATCGCCGTGGGGCCGATCCCCACCCCCAGCCCCGCGCCGCCGGCCGTGGTGTTGGACGACGTCACGTACGGGTAGGTGCCGTGGTCCACGTCCAGGAGCGCGCCCTGCGCGCCCTCCAGCAGCACGTGCTTCCCCGCGCGGAGCGCGTCGTGGATCACGCGCCCCGTTTCCACGGACAGCTTCATCAGCCGCTCGCGGATCCCGGACACCTCCGCGATCACCTGCTCCGCGTCCGCGCGCTCGTCCACGCCCATGCACCCCAGGCGCTCGTTGGCGCGCGCCACCGCGCGGCGCAGCAGGTCGGCGGCGCGGGCCTCGTCGCGCAGGTCGGCCACGCGGATCCCCTGGCGCGCCACCTTGTCCTCGTACGCCGGCCCGATCCCGCGCCCCGTGGTGCCGATCTTCCCGGCGCCGCGCTGCGCCTCCGCGGCGCGGTCCAGCAGCTTGTGGTACGAGAGCAGGAGGTGGGCGCGCCCGCTCACCCCCACCCGGCGCTCCGCGTCGATCCCCCGCTCCGTGAGCGCGTCCAGCTCCTCGAAGAACTGGAAGGGGTCGAAGACCACCCCGTTCCCCAGCAGGCAGCGCTGCTCGGGGTGAAGGATCCCCGAGGGGATCTGGTGGAGGATGAACTCCTCCTCGCCCACGTGCACGGTGTGCCCGGCGTTGGCGCCGCCCTGGTACCGCGCGACGATGTCCACGTCCTCCGCGAGCACGTCGACGATCTTGCCCTTTCCCTCGTCTCCCCACTGGGAGCCGACGATCACTACGCAGCGATGCTCGTTCATCTGACCCGTCCCCGTGTGCAGGCTCCGGCGCTCGGCCCGGCGCCCCACAAGCAAAAAGCGGCCCCGCTCGGATTGGCGGGACCGCGGCTCACGTATCCTTCGGGCGAATGTAGAGCGGTTGGGGCTGGGCTGTCAACGGCAGCTGCATCGAACTACGGGGTCGGGCGTGCCCCCGGCTGACTTCCCCCCTTCTCACCCGGTTCTACCTCAAGCGTCCACACCTTCGCCACCTTTCTGTCCTCCTCCTTCACTCTCCTGAAGTTGGTCCAGACGTGGGCTGTGAATGCACGCCCGGTGCAATCGAAGAGCAGCCCGCCGAGCGGAGTTCCTTCCCGCAGGCGCTCTATCGCCTCGTAGACCTCCGTCTGGTCTCCGTAAACGCGGTCTCCGAAAGTGGCCGGGAAGAACGGCACGTGCGGCGGGTTGACCACGCTGATTTCATCCGTGGTGATCGCCGCCGGCAGATCATTGAAGATCCCGGCAAGTGCCCGGTCCAGCCGTCGGACGATCTCATCGAGCACTTCTTCCAGATCGCCCGGAGCAAGCCGCGCCTCAGGCTCAACCGTGATGATCGCCTCCACGGTGGCGATGCGTCCGCTCGGAGAAACGTAGATCGGGAACGGCCGGTTCATCGAGTCTTGCCGCATGGAACCCTCGCGCTCTTACGTTCAATGCCCCGCCGATCGGCGTATTCAGGGCTGCTTGAGTGAGGGTAGAACGGAAGGCAATTGGACGGTACCATTGGCGGGAGACATGCGGAAAGGAGTAGGGCGTGAATGAAATGCGTGTCCCAGCAGCAAGCACTTCGGCCTGTTCTGTTCGGTGCTCTCAAATGCACCTGGCAGGACGCGCTACCAAGCGGACAGGGTGCTCCCCCCAAAGCACGTCTTCAGAGCTGATTCCCTGCGCACAATGTCAACTATCTGGCGCAGGATCGGATCCGGACGTAACCTGCCGGATGTTACGCGCCCGGATTTGCGCCCCCTGTTGTCATATCAACATGCGAAAGTCACCCCGCCGCCTTCACGCCCAAGGCAGACCCGCTCCGCCGCCTCCGCCAATCACGCGCTCACCCGGGGAGCCGGCGCTTCCCCACGCCGTGGTGCTTGAAGAAAACGGACCTGAGGCTGCGGTGGTGCTCTGGCAAATCCTTCAGGACGTAACGCTGTGGGGGATGATCGCGCCTGAGAAGCGCGGGCCAGGACTCTTCCATGATGAGCCCGGCGAAGTGGGAGACGTTCTCGCCGACCTTCGCCTTGATCTCGAGGCACTTCAGGTTCTGGTTCGCGACAGCCACGCGGACGCGGCCCCGATCATCGCTTCACTCTGCACGCGAATCATGACCTGGGCCGAGGAGCAGGGAAGGACAGGTACCGCGCTCTCCTTTGCTCAGGCCGCGGCTCTCGTAGACCGGACGAATCCCCGCTGCGCATATCAGGTCGGAAGGCAGGCCCGGAGGAAAGCGGATCTCGCCCGGGCCACGGCCTGGTATCAGCGGGCCATCGTCCTTGCCCGCAGGGCTGGGGATTGGGAAACCGAAGCCCGAAGCTACAGCGGATTGGGGCTCATCCAGTGGCAGGCAGGCAACCGCGTGCGTTCAGTCGAGCTACAGGAACGCGTTATCCGCATCGCCCGGAGGTATCACCTCAGGGAAGTACGGGCGGATGCCTACTTCGATCTGGCCGTTCTCAACTACGAGTTGGGAAATCCGCGGACCGGACTTGCTTCAGCGAATCTTGCTCTTCGCCTCTACGGATCAGGGCATTATCAAATTCAGCCGCTTGCTCAGAACATCGCGGTCTGCTGGATGGACTTTCGGGGAGCGTACCGCGAGGCTCTGATAGTCCTTCGGGAAATGGCAACTCTGCGCTTCCGGCCGACCGAACGAGTCAGGTTCCTAGCCAACTTGGCACGGGCAGCAGGGGGCAACGGTGAGCGGGCCTTGTTTGAAACAGCGTGGACTGATGCTCTTTCCCGCATGGATGAGAATCCTCGGGACGAGTCTCATGCTGATGCCCTTCTCGTACTGGCCCGGGCAGCACTTCTCACAGGTGACGTGGCCCGAGCCGATTTCGCCGGACGCCGGGCGTTGTCTCTTGCTCTTGAGACCGGCGAACAGGGTGTTTGCCAGGAGGCAGAATCACTCCTTGCGCAAATCCAGGAGAAAGGCGGACCGTCAGGCGATCAGAGGATCGAAGAAGAGCCAGACGAGGCTGAGGAGCGAGCACGCGCGGTGGAGAAGCTTCTTTCTTCTCTGCGGACGATCAGGCGGCCGAGCGATGAACAGGCCACAACCCATGCCGCAGTATTTGCCGAACCAGACAGCGCGGAGGCTGCCTACGCCCTCGGAATGCTCTTTCGAGAGCTTGCCGAGCATGATTCCGCTTCTGTGTGGTTTGAGCGGGCGCGGGAGCTTGCTGCGCGCTCGGGTCAGTGGAAGATAGGAGCCGAGAGCCTGATGAGGCTTGCAAGCATCCGCCGCCAGGCTTCAGACATCCCTGGGGCGATCGCGGCATTTGAAGAGGCCCGGGAACTCGCACAGCGCCACGATCTGCGGGAGACCGAGGGCGCAGCCCTCCATGATCTCTGTATTATCCACTTTGAAGAAGGAGCCGGAGACAAAGGGTTTGCGTTCGCTCGGGAAGCGCTCTTGGTATATGAGCCGGGCTCTACAGCAATCGCGAAGGTTGCCCATGACGTGGCCGTTTTCATGATGCAGAACCGGGGAGACTACGCCAACGCGCTGACAGTCTTTCGCGAGTTGGAAAACCATACCTTTAATGCACCGGACCAACTTCTCCTTTGGGGGAGCATCGCACGCTCGGCGGCCGGTGCTGGTGAAATGTTGGTATTTGACAGGGCTTGGGAGTCTGCCCGCAAGCTTATTGAACGAATGGGGGTGAACCGAGAACAGCATGCGGCAGCTCTAATCAACCTTGGAGAGGGTGCGCTAAGTGCCGGACGGATTGATTGGGCAGAAGCTGTAGCATTAAGAGCCCGCGAGATCGGGGAAGCACGCAGCGAGGCTTACGTGCTGGGGTTCGCGGAAGACTTGCTTTCGCGGGTCAGGTCTGCCAGAAAAACCCGGGTCAGGCCACGGCCGTTTTCAGATCCGAGCCATAATCTAAAGGATGCAGGACGGCTCGCCCGGCAGTTGGTGAGCGCCATGCGGGCGCGCGGATCCCGGACCAGAAGACCACGCGCGCCCGAACAGCAAGCATGATTTAGTAGCCGGAACCCATATAGCCAGGGCCACGGGCAGTCACGGTGCCTGCGGCTACTGACGCCGTGGAGGTCGTGTCTGCCCCGGGATCGAAGGCGTTGCCGGAACCCATGTAGCCGCCGGTGAGCATGGGACGGTCTGATGCTGCACTCGGAGCAGTCGGGTTTGCGGTGCAGGACGTAAGGAGGGTAAGGGCGGCGAGCGTGGCAAGCGTGCGGATCGGGCGCATAAGTGGGCTCCTGAAAAAGTTTGAGGGCTCGGGACCAGGTGTCCCTGAGCCCTCAACTTATGTGAACTTCGTCCACTCTGCATGACTTTCAGGTCAAGAGTCAGCGAGTGAGACAAGTTTGTCCCACTGTTCGATACCTCAAGCGGTTAGAACGTGCCGTGCTTACTCTTGAGATCGATCTCGTAGGATAGTCTGGACTGCTCCCGCAAGCGGAGAGGAGGAGAACCACAGAACCACACGCTCCCGCCGGGAGATCCCGGGGGGGCGCTTCCACGTACTGCGTACTGCCGTCGCCCTCACGTATCCGCGGTGGGCCCGTAGATCGACGGCAGCGGCACGTCGTTGAGGCGCAGGTACACGCTGAGCTGGCCGCGGTGGTGGATCATGTGGTTCATCAGCATGGTGCGCAGCACCGCCGCGCGCGGCATGGAAAAGATCGTGTTGCCGCCGTTCCTGAGCGTCCAGGTCACCATCAGCTCCTCGTCCGAGGCGCCGGCGATCGCCTCGCGCGCCTTCGCCACGTTGGCGTCGAAGGTTTCCAGCAGCCCCGCGGTGCTGCTGAACTGCGGCGGGGTGAAGCCGGGGCCGCCCGGCGGGTTCATGTCGATCTCCGTGAGCGCCACGATCCTGGCCCCCAGGCTCGCCAGGTTGGCGATGTGGATCGCCAGCGCGCCCAGCGCGGTGGACTTCTGGTGCGGCTTGAAGCCGGCCCGGTCCTCGGGGACGCGCTCCAGCAGCGAGCGCGTGGTGGCCATCTCGTGGTCGAACTCGGGGAGGAGCGCCTGTGCGATGGGCATGGTCGGCAGCGTCCGGTCGTCTGGGTTGGGGCCCGCGCGGACGGTCCGGCGGGCATGCGGAGCAAGGTAATGCCTGCGGAGGCGCGCGGACACCGCCGCGCGGGCGGCCTACTCGCCGTCCGCGGGTGCCCCTGCCTCCACCTTCACCTCGCGGCCGCGCAGCGGCAGGCTGACGGTGAACACCGAGCCCTCCCCCAGCTCCGACTCCACCCGCACCGACCCGCCCAGCAGGTCCAGCAGCTTGCGGGTGATGGAAAGGCCCAGCCCCGTGCCCCCGTACTCGCGCGTGGACGACTGGTCCACCTGGCGGAAGTCCTCCCAGATGTTCTCCAGGCTCTCCGGGTCGATGCCGATCCCCGTGTCGCCCACCTCCACCTCCGCCCCGTCGCCGCCGGGAGCCGGGCGCGCCGCCACGCGGATCTCCCCCTCGTGCGTGAACTTGACCGCGTTGGAAAGCAGGTTCAGCAGGACCTGCTTGACCTTGGTGCGGTCCGTTTCCAGCACGGGGAGGTCCGGCGCCAGCTCCACCCGGTACTCCAGCTGCTTCTGGCGCACCATGGGCTCCACCGTGGCGGAAAGCTCCTGGATCAGCGCGGTCACGTCCACCTGCTCCAGGTGCACGGGCATCTTCCCGGCCTCGATCTTGGCCAGGTCCAGGACGTCGTTCACCAGCTCCAGCAGGTGCTGGCTGGCCGCGAACATCCGGTCCAGCGCCTCCCCCTGCCGCTTGCTTATGTCGCCGTAGATCTGGTCGCGCATCAGCGAGGTGTAGCCCAGCAGCGCGTTGATGGGAGTGCGCAGCTCGTGGCTCATGCTGGCCAGGAACTCCGACTTCAGCCGGTACGCCCGCTCCAGCTCGCGGCTCTGCCACTCCAGCTGCCGGTTGCGCTCCTCCAGCTCGCCGGTGGCCGCGGCCACCCGGTCCTCCAGCCCCTCGTTGAGCGCGGTCAGCTCCAGCGCCAGCCGCTCGTTCTCCACCGCCTTGGTCAGGTCGTGGACGATGGAAACGACCGCCGTCATCTCCCCGCGCTCGTTGAGGATCTTCCCCGACACCACCTCCACCGGGATCTCGCGGTGCGTGTCCGGGTCCACCAGCATCAGCTGCTCCACCCGCGACGCGTCGGGGCTGAGCGCGAAGTCGGAGATGAACGAGGAGAAGCGGGTGTCGTTGGTGCGCACCTCCTGCTGGCCGGGCGAGTCCGCCGACGCCTCGAAGAGCCGCTCCGCCTGGTGGTTGGTGAGGATGATGTTGGAATCCTCGTCCGTCACCAGGATGGGGTCGCCCACGTTCTCCAGGATCAGGTTCAGGCGGTCGCGCTCGCGGCGCGACTTGACCTCCGCCTGGCGCATGCGCTTGAACTGCTGCTCCAGCTCCGTGGCCGCGCGCTTCAGGTCCGTCACGTCCCGCAGCACCGAGACGGTCGCCCCCTCCCCCACCAGCGCCTCCGGGAAGGGCGTGGCGAGCACCTCGAAGAGCAGGTCCCCGCCCTCGGAGGGGTCCACCAGGTTCAGCTCGCGCGCCCCGGTGGCCGGCTCCCCCGCGCGGGTCAGGAACGAGGAGAGCAGCAGGTTGTTGATCTCCACCGCGCGCCGGCGCCCCTCGCTGTCCCCCTCGCCGCTGGTGAGCAGCGCCTTGGCGCGCGCGTTCTCCAGCAGGATGTGGTTCCCCGCGTCGGTGACCAGGACGGGATCAGGGAGCGCGTTGACGATGGCGGTGAGCAGCTGCCGCTGGCGCTCCATCGCCCCGGACGAGCGGCGCAGCTCGTCCAGCTCGCCCAGGCGCTCCAGCGCCGGCCCCACCAGCCGCAGCGTCCCGGCCAGCGCGGCGAAGTCGTCCGGCTTCCGCGCCCCCGGGTCCACCAGCAGAACCACGGCCACCTCCTCCCGCCCGGGCACCGGGAGCACCACCCCGCGGCCCAGCCCGGGGAGCACCTCCTCGCCGCGCCACTCCGCCGGCTCCCCGCCGAGCGCCGCGCGCACCGCCGGGTGGAAGCCCGCCGAAAGCGGGACGGAAAAGCCGCGCACGGTCTCCTCGTCCCACCCCGTCCCCGCCACCCCGCGCACCGCGCCGCGGCGCACCTCCGCGGCCAGGGCGCGCGCCACGCCCAGCGGGGCGAGCGCGCCCTCCAGCAGCAGGGCGAGCGCCTGCGCGAGCGAGCCGGCCCGCTGGACGCGGTCCAGCAGGGCCAGGAGCTCGGCGGTGTCGGGAGGGAAGGAGCCCACGGGTTCAGCTCAGCGCGTCGAGCCTTCGCCTCAGCTCGGCGTTCTCGGCGACGAGGCGGTCCATCTCGGCCGCGGAGGGGGAGGGAGCCACGATCTCCCGGGGACGCGAGGGGCCGGTGATGCCCACCGCCTCGGAGTACTTCAGGTAGGTGTCGATGGACGCCACCACGATCCGGGCCTCGACGGTCACCAGGTCGATCCCCACCAGGGACACGCGCACGTACGCGTCGATGACGATCCCCTTGTCGAGGACCCGGTCCAGGACGTCGATCAGGCTGGTCCCGCCCGGCGCTCGTTCTACGGCCATCGAATGCTTCTCCGAATCAGAAGGATGGGGAGGCCCTCCCGGTCGTCCGCCCCCGCTCCGCCCCCGCCCGCACCGCGCTCACCCCCCTCCGGCGTCCCCCGCCGACAGCCGCTCCAGCCGCTCCTCCAGCAGGCGCACCCGCTCGCGGAGCTCCCGGTTCTCCACCTCCACCCGCGCCGCGCCCCCGCTGAGCGCCGGGTCGAAGCGCCACCAGTCCAGGCCGATCTGCTCCGCCTTGTCGATGGAGCACACCAGGAGCCGCACCTGCACGGTGAGCAGCTCCACGTTGGCGAGGTTGATCTTGATGTCGCCGGCGATCACCAGCCCCTTGTCGAGGATCCGGTCGAGGATGTCGACCAGCCCCTGGGGGCGCGTGGGGGCGAGGGGAGCGAGATCGGACAATGCGCCTTGTCGTGTGCGGGTCTCGTTTTACAGGAGCTTCCCCAGCGGACCAAGATCGACGTTGAGGTCCTCGCCCGCAAGCCCGAAGACCCCTCTGATCTCCTGCATTTTCTCCTCCAGCAGCAGGAGCGCCGTCCCCATGCGCTCCACCTGGTCCTCGCTCAGGTCGGGGTCCTCCATGCGCCGCACGGCCTGGTGCTCCACCACCTGCCGCAGGAGCTCCACCAGCGTAAGCACGAGACGGGCCAGGTCCTTTTGAACCGTGTCCGGGTCGACGTCTATTTTTTTCGGGAGGGCGTTCGCCAGGGCGGCGATCTCCGCCGTCGGGAGGTCGATCTGGACGGGGGTTTTCTTCGGGTCGCCGGGCGTGGTCATGAAAAGCTCCGGACTGCGGGTTCGGGCGTGCCCCCGGCTGGCGCCGGGGTCGGGCTTCGGCTCCGTAGCAGACGAAACGACCGTCTGCAACGGAGTCGAGCCCGCGCAAACAGCCGCGCGGTCTCGCCCCTTCGGGCCGAAATCCCTCACGCGGCATCTTCCCGTATATCTCCCGCCTGCACGAAGCCCTCACGGGCCACCGCAGCAGGCTGGGGCCTGCAACTTGCGACCCCGGACAAAGCCTTTACAACCCGAACTCGGAGGGCGCCATGTCGCGCTGCGGGAACGACTACGGGGGAAGGCCGGACTTCCGCGGCGCGGCGCGCCGCTGAGCCCGCGGGGCGTGCACGTGCGGTCCCGCGCCGGGCGGTCGCCCCTTGTGTATCCTCCGCTGGGGCAAGAGATTGTCCGTTGCCGTCCACGCCTTTCATCCCCCGGATGCACCCCCGCGACACAGCCCACGAGCCCCCCGCCTCCGGCGCGCGGACCGAGCTCCCGCAGCCCGAGACCGGCCGCATGGCCGAGCTCCACGCCCGCCTCGCGGCCGTGGCCCTCCGCGCTCCGCTGGGGGTCGCGTGCGTCGTGCAGGACGGCGCCGACCACGTGGGCGCGTACGGGACCGAGCCGCACGGGGAGCCGGCGGGGTGGCGGGCGGTGCACGACGCGGTGGTGGCGGGCGGCGTCCCGGTGCGCGTGGAGGGTGGGACGGACGATCCCTCCGCCGCCGGGGTGCCGCTGCGGGGGCCCGGTGGCGCCGCGGGCTCGCTGTGCGTGCTGGACCCCGCGCCGCGCCGCTGGACGGAAGCGGAGATGGACGCGCTCCGCGAGGTGGCCGCCGCCGCCGCGGAGCAGTGGGCGCTCCTGCGCGGGGCGGACGAGCGGGCGCGCGAAGCCGAGCGGCGCCACACCCGCCTGGTGGAGGACCTGGGCGCCATCGTCTGGGAGGCGGACGCGGCCACCTTCCGGTTCACCTTCGTCAGCCCCCACGCCGAGGCGCTGCTGGGCTACCCGCTGAGTCGGTGGCGGGAGCCCGGCTTCTGGGAGGCGCTGGTGCACCCCGACGACCGCGCCGCCACCGCCGCCGCCTGCCGGGAAGCGACGCTGGCCGGGCGCGACCACTTCCTGGAGTACCGCGTGGTGGCCGCCGACGGGCGCACGGTGTGGATCCACGACACCGCCCGCGTGGCGGCCGACGCCGGCGGCACGGCCCGGCGGCTGCACGGCATCATGGTGGACGTCACCGCGCAGAAGGACGCGCTCGCCGAGCTCCGCCGTCACCAGGAGGGGTTCCGCACGCTGGTGGAGCGCTCCCCCGACATCGTCGCCCGCTTCGACGCGCAGGGCCGCCACCTGTACGTGAGCCCCGCCATCGAGCGGGAGACCGGGCTCCCCGCCGCCGCCTTCCTGGGGCGGACGCACGGCGAGTTCGCGCGCGAGCAAGGCATCGGCGGGCCCTTCGCCGCGCGCTGGCGCGAGGCGGTGGACCGCGTGGTGGCGACGGGCGAGGAGGCCGTCGTCGCCTTCGACTTCCCCACCCCCGGCGGCGAAGCGTACTTCGAGTGCCGCCTGGGCCCGCTCCTGGACGAGCAGGGGCGCGTCGAGGGGATCCTTTCCGTGGGCCGCAACCTGTCTCCCCTCAAGCACGCCGAGCGGGCGCTGCGCGAGGCCCAGCGCGAGTCGCAGCGCAGGGCCGACCGGCTCCACGCGGTAGCCGCCGCCGCGGCGGGGGTGCTGGGCGCCCGCACCCTGCGCCGGCTGCACGACGTGCTGCGCGACGCCACCCGCCGCGTCATCGACCACGACGCCTTCACCGTGGCGGTGTACGACGCCGGCGCGCACGCGCTGCACCTCCTGGGGAGCCACGACCACCACCTCCACGACCCCGGGGAGCCCATCCCGCTGGCGGGCACCCCCAGCGAGCGCGTCGTCCGCGAGCGCCGCTCGCTGCGCACCCTGCGCTCGCAGGACCCCGCCTCGCGCGGCGCCGCCCCCTTCGGCAGCCCCCGCCTTTCCGAGTCGGCCATCCGCACCCCCGTGCTGGACGGCGACGAGGTGCTGGGCGTGCTTTCCGTGCAGAGCTACACTCCGGACCTGTACACGGCCGAGGACGTGGAGGTGCTGGAGGCGGTCGCCGCCCTTGCCGCCACCGCCCTGCGCAACGTCCAGCACCTGGCCGGGCGCGAGGCGGCGCTCGCCGCCCTGCAGGCGTCCGAGGAGCGGCAGCGCCTGGTCTACGAGCAGATCCCGGCCTTCGTGTGGACCACCGACCGCGATCTCCGCTTCACCACCCTGGAGGGTGGCGCCATGGCGGCCGCCGGCGCCCGGGCCGCCCATGCCCTGGGGCGCTCGCTGCCGGAAGTCCTCGGCACCCGGGACCCCGCGCTTCCCCCGCACGCCGGGCACCTGCGGGCGCTCGGCGGCGAGGCCGCCGCCTACCGGCTGGACTGGGGCGAGCGCAGCTACAAGGCCCAGGTGCACCCGCTGCGCGAGGGCGGCGAGATCACCGGGGTGGTGGGGGTGGCGCTGGACGTCACCGAGTGGCTCCACGCCGAGGAGGCGCTGCGCGACAGCGAGGAGCGGCACCGCGCCCTCTTCGAGCAGGTGCCCACCGGCGTCTTCTTCTACGACCGGGAGCTGCGGGTCACCGCGTTCAACGAGCGGTTCCACGCCCTCACCAACCTCCCGCGGGGGCGGCTCATCGGCTACCGCATCCGCGAGATCCAGGACGCGCGCGTCCTCCCCACCTTCGAGCCGGTGCTCCGCGGCGACGCCGCCGCCTACGAGGGGCCCTACCTCACCCCCGGGGGGGTGGAGATGTGGATCGTCATCCGGGTGGCGCCGCTGCGCGACTCCGCGGGGCGGGTGATGGGCGGCGTGGGGGTGGTGGAGGACCACACCGCCCACCGCCGCGCCGAGCAGGAGCGCGTGCACCTGCTGGAGCGCGAGCAGCTCGCCCGCGCCGACGCCGAGATGGCCGCCCGCCGTGCCCGCTTCCTGGCCGAGGCCTCCGAGATGTTCACGGCGTCGCTGGACGCCGTGGCCACGCTGGAAAGCCTGTCCGGGCTGCTGGTGCCGCGGCTGGCCGACTCGTGCATCGTCTACCTGCTGGACGCCGAGGGCGGCGTGCAGCGCCTGGCCGCCGTCCACGCCGACCCCGTCCGCCAGGCCGAGATCCGCGCCCGCATCCAGCGCTACACCCCCGTGCTGGACCTGATCCTCCCGCCCGTGGCCCACGCGCTGCGCACCGGCGAGGTGCGCTTCGTCCCCGCCGGGGAGCCGGCGCGCCGCCAGGACGATCCGCGCGGCGAGGAGTGCCGCGGCGACCTGAACCCCACCGCCCTGCTGGTGGTGCCGCTGCGCGCCCGCGACCGCGTCCTTGGCGCCCTCAGCCTGGGGTGGGATTCCGCGCGCGAGCCCGACCCGGACGACCGGGCGCTGGTGGAGGAGATGGCGCGCCGCGCCGCGCTGGCGGTGGACAACGCCCAGCTCCACGGCGAGGTGCAGAAGGCGCTGCAGACGCGCAAGCGGGTGATGCAGGCGGTGTCGCACGACCTGCGCAACCCGCTCACCAGCATCATGCTCAACTCCACCTCCATCCTCAGCGCGCGGCTCGTGCCCGAGCTGGGTCAGCCGGTGCGCGACGCCCTGGGCACCATCTCGCTCGCCGCCGAGCAGATGGAGCGGCTGATCCAGGACCTGCTGGACGTCACCCGCATGGAGGCCGGCCACTTCGCCATCGTGCGCACCCCCCAGCACCTGCCGCTGCTGGTGGGGAGCGGGCTCGCCGTGCTCCTCCCCATCGCCGAGCGGCGCGGCGTGCGCCTGGTCTCCGCCGTCGCCGGCGACGTCCCCATCATCCCCGCCGATGGCGGCCGCGTCCTCCAGGTGCTTTCCAACCTGGTGGAGAACGCCATCAAGTTCACCCCCGAGGGCGGCGAGGTGTGGGTGGGGGTGGACGCCACGCCGGACGGGATCCGCGTTTCCGTGGCCGACAGCGGCCCGGGGATCGGCCCGGAGCACCGCGAGCACATGTTCACCCCGTTCTGGCAGGGCGTCCCCAGCGGCCGGCGCAGCGCCGGGCTTGGGCTCACCATCGCCCGGGGGATCGTGGAGGCCCACGGCGGGCGCATCGGGGTGGACGACCGCCCGGGCGGCGGGAGCATCTTCCACTTCACCCTCCCCCTGGGCATCGGCGACGGGGTGGGCGAGTCGGCGCCGGTCGCGGCCCCGTTCCTCCCCGCGAGGAGCGAGGACACCCCTCCCGGGCGGAGCGCCCCGGCCCCGGCGCCGCGCTCCGGCGCGCGCACGGTGCTGGTGGTGGACGACAACGAGGCGCCCCGGCGGGCGCTGGGCTACGTGCTGGAGCGGGCCGGGTTCGCCGTGGTGGAGGCGGCCGACGGCGAGGAAGGGGTGCGCGAGGCGCGCCGCTGCGACCCCGGGCTGGTGCTGATGGACCTGAGCATGCCCGTGATGGACGGCTGGGCGGCCACCCGCCAGATCCAGCGGGAGCGCGGGGAAGGGCGGGAGCGCGTGCCGGTGGTGGCCATCACCGCCCAGATCCTGTCGCCGCTGGAGCAGTCCGAGGCGGCGCAGCTGTTCGACGAGGTGCTCCCCAAGCCGGTGACCGCCGCGCGCCTGATCGAGACGGTGGAGCGCCTGGTCGCGAAGCGACACGTGGCGCAGGAATAGACTGCGGACGGCTTTTTGGCAGCGGGTTCGGGCGTGCCCCCGGCTGGCGCCGGGGTCGGGCTTCGGCTCCGTAGGGCTGCAAACAACGCAGCCCAACGGAGTCGAGCCCCGGCAAACCGCCGCCGGGTCTCGCCCCTTCGGGCCGAAATCCCTCACGCAACTGCCTGCCCGTTCTCAGGATCCAGCAGTTGCCCCCTCTCCCAGGATTGGGAGAGGGTGGCGGCTCTAAGGCCGCCGGGTGAGGGCCCTTCCTCCAGGCTCCGCCCCGGCTTCCGGCGTCCTCGCCCCCGGTTCCCGTCGGTCCGCCCCACGCCGCTGGATTCCCGCTCCCCGCGCGCCAGATTCCGTCCCGCGGCCCCGGTGGACGCCGGGCCGGCGAACCACTTCATCGCGGGGGGATTCATGAAGGGCACCATGGGACGGACGGGCCGCGCCTTCGCGGCGCTCGCCTTCGTGGGCGCGCTCGGCTTCGGGACGGTGCAGGCGTTCGCGGGGCCGGCCACGCCGGACGGCGCCGGGGCGGCCCGGTACTGCGAGGACACGAGCTGCAGCATCAAGTGCCGCTACCAGGGAGCCGTGTCCGGCCACTGCTCGAGCGGCGTCTGCGTCTGCACCTATCCCACCTGAGCGGAGGGATTCACGAAGGGCACCCCGGGACGGACGGGCCGCGCCTCCTCCCGGGGCGCGGCCCGCGGCGCTCCGATACAGGAGTTTGCTTGTCGCGCGGCCGCGCCGCGGCCACCTTGCGGGTGGCGGGCCGTCCCTCGCGGCGTCCCGCGGCTCGACACCCTGTCCGACCGGAGGTGGCGTATGCGCGAGTACCTGGAATGGGGACGGCGCGGACTGTTCGCCGTGGGGATCCTGGCGGCCCTGGGCTTCGGCGCGTCCGAGGCCTTCGCGGGCCCCGGCAGGAGCTGCGACGGCGAGAACGAGTTCCCCCTCGGCACCTACTGCTGGGCCGACTGCCCGTCGGTCTGCGCGGCTGCCGGGTATCCCCTGTCCTCGCCCTGCGAGGACGGCTGCTGCACCTGCCAGCGCTTCTGATCGCGCGGCCGCGGCCGCCTCCACTCGGGCGGGGGAACCGAGGACAAGGACGTCGTGCCGTTCTCCCCCTTTCCCCCGCTTGCGGGGGAGAGGGGGCCGGGGGGTGAGGGGGCCCGATCTCGCGGACGCCAGCGCGAACCCGCGTGAGGGATTTCGGCCCGAAGGGGCGAGACCCGGCGGGGCACCTCAGTTCAAAGGTGCTGCCGCCGGGGCTCGACTCCGTTAGCCCGCGTTGTTTGCGGGCTTACGGAGCCGAAGCCCGACCCCGGCGCCAGCCGGGGGCACGCCCGAACCATGTTCTTTCAACCCGACACGAGCAGACCCCGCATCACCCCCGGTCGCGGATCCCCCTACGCCACGGCGCAACAACCGCGGCCAGCACCACGACGAGCGCCGCGAGCGCCATCCACCCGTCCACCAGCTTCTGCGTGCCCCAGAACCAGGTGTCCGCGCCCGGCACCGAATCGGTGAGCAGGGCGTAGAAGCGCAGCCAGAAGATCCACCCCGCGTGGATGCCGATAGACGCGGCCAGGTCGCCGGTGCGCTGGTAGGCGAGGCCCAGGATCACCCCGGCGAGGGTGAGGCTCAGGAAGCCGGGGAGGAGCGCGCGCGGCTCCGCCATTCCGGCGAGCATCCCCGGCAGCGCCCGGAAGCCGGAAAGCCAGGTCACCACCGGCGGGTCGGCCGGGCGCCCCATGAAGTGCACGATTGCGTACACGGCGCTGGACAGCAGCAGCGCCGCAGGCCAGCGCATGGCGCGGCGCAGCCCCCCGAACATGGCGCCGCGGAAGAGCAGCTCCTCCATCACCCCCACCACCAGCCCGGTGAGCAGCGCGCCCGCGGCCTCCACCACCAGCTCGCCGGCCGTGGCGCCCACCGCCATGCGCCGTCCGCCCGCCAGCAGCGCGGCCGCGCACACCGCCGCCAGCGACACCAGCCCCAGCGCGAATCCCGCCCCGAAGCGCCGCCAGGCGAAGCGGCGCGGGTCGATCCCGGCGTCGGCCCAGCGGCGGATCCCCGCCCCCCGCACGAAGAACGGGAGCCCCACCAGCGCCACCGCGAGCAGCGCACGGTTCACGTACCGCGCGAACTTCATCCCCGCGATCTTTTCCAGCGCGGGCACCTGAGGCGCCAGCGCCTGCACCGCGGCGTACAGCCACGGCGCCAGCAGCGCCCCGCCCACGAACACGGCGGCCAGGTACAGGAGCAGCGCCCGGAGGGGGCGGCCGGGCGGAGCGGCGGGAGGGGCGTCGCGCATGTGCGGGGCGGAGGGTGAGCGGGGGAAGCCGGCGAGGGCGCCAATCTACGGG
>JBEVLE010000005.1:0-4961 GCA_040509335.1 Longimicrobiaceae bacterium
CCCTCACGCGGGTTCAGCACTAGCGTCCGCGAGGGGGAGCACGACAACGACGCACCGAAACGCGAGGGTGAGGAAGCCCTCCCCCAGAATTGGGGGAGGGTGGCGAGCCTAAAGCGAGCCGGGTGGGGGCCCCCGCGGACGCCAGCGCGACCCCCGCGTGAGGGATTTCGGCCCGAAGGGGCGAGACCCGGCGGGGCTGTTTCCGCCGGGGCTCGACTCCGTTACGCACAGTCTTACCGTGCGTTACGGAGCCGAAGCCCGACCCCGGCGCCAGCCGGGGGCACGCCCAGATCCAGCGGTTCAACCGAGTCTGCGATCAGCCCGCTCCGCCGACGATGCGCAGCGTGGTGCCCCAGGGATCGGTGGCGAGCCAGCCGTCCGCGTCCTCGGTGACGGCGTGGCCGGCCTTCCGGATGCTGCCGGCGGCGGCGGCGGCGTCCGCGGCGGTGGGGACGTGGACGGTCCACTCCAGCAGGCGCGCGTCCGTGTCGCGCGCGGGGACGGCGCCGGGGCCCGCCCAGGTGTTCAGCCCCAGGTGGTGGTGGTAGCCCCCGGCGGAAAGGAAGAGCGCGCCGGGGTAGCTCCACACCACGCGGTCCAGCCCCAGCGCCGCGTGGTAGAAGGCGGCGGCCTCCTCGGTGTCGGCCACGTGCAGGTGCACGTGCCCCACCACCGTCCCCGCCGGCATCCCGGTCCACGGCTCGCCGCCCGCGGCGCGCACCAGGCCGTCCAGGTCCAGCGGACGCGTGTCCATCAGCAGCTCGCGGTCGCGGTGGCGCCAGCCGGCGCGGGGGCGGTCGGCGTACACCTCGATCCCCAGCCCGTCCGGGTCCTGGAGGTACAGCGCCTCGCTCACCAGGTGGTCCGAGGCGCCGGCCCGCGTCCCGGTGGCCGCCAGGTGCGCCACCAGGCGGCCCAGCGCGGCGCGGTCCGGGAGCAGGATGGCGAAGTGGTACAGCCCCAGCCGCCCGCGCTGCGGCGCCGGCGACGCTCCCTTCCGCTCGCGCAGCTCCACCAGCGGCGCGTCGTCGCCGTGCGCGCCCAGGAGGGCGCCGCCGGCCGTGCGCTCCAGCACCCGGAAGCCGAGCACGCCCGTGTAGTACGCCAGCGACCGCTCCAGCTCCGCCACCTGCAGCCGCACCGCGCCCAGGCGCGTGGCCGCCGGGAGGCGGTATCCGGCCGGCGCGATCCCGTAGTCCGCCCCGGCGACGGCGCCCTGGGCGCCGGAAGTGTCGATCGTGCTCATGTGGCTCTCCTTTCGTGAGGGTACCGTCCCGCCGGCCATGCTCTCAGGTGTGTGTTTGAACACACGTTCGGCCGCGGCTCACACGCCCTGCCGCGCCTGGGCAAGCAGCTCCACCAGCGTCCGCAGCTTCGCCTCGCCCAGGTGGCCCAGCTGCCGCCGGTGGGCGTCGGCGATGGGGGCGTCGAGCCCCGCGAGCAGCTCCAGCCCCGCCGGCGTGATGCGCGTGGTCACGAAGCGCCGGTCCGCCGCGTCGCGCTCCCGCGCCACCAGCCCGGCGTCCTCCATGCGGTCCAGGATGCGCGTCACGTCCGGCACCTGCGCCACCAGCCGCTCCCGCACCGCGCTCCGGCAGAGCCCCGCCTCCCCCGCCCCGCGCAGGATGCGCAGGACGTTGTACTGCGTGGCGGTGATCCCGGAGGGCTTCAGCACCTCGGCGAGCGCGTGGCCCAGCACCGCCGCCGTGCGCTCGATGCTGAGGTGCGCCTCCTGCTCCGGGGTGTCGAACGCCCGGGTCTGCCTGATCTCGTCGCGGAGCTCGGTTGCCATGCATTCAATATATGTGTTGCAACACGTATTGTCAAACGCGCGCGGCGGCTCAGCCGCCGCGGCTCCACTCCGCCGGGGCCTCTTCCTCGCCCGCGGGCGACACGGCGGCGGGCACCGGGAGCCAGAGCACGAAGCAGGCGCCGTCGCCGGGGCGGCTCTCCACCGTGAGCTCGCCGCCCAGCAGCCGCGCGACCCTCCGGGCGATGGAAAGCCCCACGCCGCTCCCGGGCGCCGTGGTCCCGCCCACGCGGTGGAACTCCTCGAAGATCCGCGCCTGCTCCCCGGGCGCGATGCCGGGGCCGGTGTCGCGCACCCACAGCGCCACCCACTCGCCGTCGCCGGGGGCGCCGGCGCGCCGCGGCGCGGCGCCCACGGTGATGGTGCCGCCGGCGGGGGTGTACTTGTTGGCGTTGTTGAGCAGGTTGGCCAGGATCTCGCGCACGCGTCCGGGGTCGGTGGGGACCGTGGGGAGGAACTCCGGCGGGTCCACCTGCAGGGTGTGCCCGCTGGCCTCCACGGCGGCGCGGTAGTCCTCGGCGGCGTCGGCGGCGGTCTGCCACACGTCCACGCTGCGCCGCTCCACCCGCAGGTAGCCCCCGTCCACCCGCGCCAGCTCCAGCAGGTCGTGGATGGTGGCCAGCGCCTCCTGGGTGGCCCTGCGGATGCGGCGGATCCACTCCAGCTGCCCCGCGGTGAGCTCGCCGCGCAGGCCGGACTCCATGAGCTGGGCGAAGGCGTCCACGGCGCCCAGCGGGTTCTTGAGGTCGTGGGTGACGCCGCGGATGAACTGCGCCTTTTCCTCGGCGACGCGCTCCAGCTCGCGCTGCCGCCCCTCGGACTCGCGGGCCAGGCGCTGCGCGCGCGCGGTCAGGGCGCGCATCTGCCGCGCGGCCCGCACGATCGCCACCACCGAGGCGAGCGCCACCAGCACCAGGACCAGCACCAGCGCGAACTCGATGGCCTCCAGCCTCTCGATGCGCTCGCGCCGCAGCTCCGCCGCCCGCTGGATCGCGCCCTCCATCCCCCGCGCCGCCTCGAGGGCGTCGGCGTACACCGCCTGCTGCTGCCGCAGCTCCACGATCACCGCCGGGCTGCGCGGCGCGGCCTGCACCAGCTCCGGGTCGAACGCGGTCTCGCGCCACTGCTCGGCGAGCTGCCGGAAGCGGGCGTAGTGCTCCGCCGCGTCCGTCCCCAGCGCGACGGCCAGCGGGTGCAGCCGGGCGAAGGCGGCGTCCTCGCTCCGGCGCCGCGCGTTGTAGTCCTGCATGAAGGTGTCGGCGCGGGTGAGGAGGTAGCCGCGCTGCGCGGCGTCCTCCAGCGCCAGGATCCGCTGCAGGTCGTACAGCTGCGTGCGCGCGGGCTCCACGGTGGCGGCGATCTCGTCGCGGATGCCCCGCGTGCGGTGCGCCATGAAGATCAGCACCGCCACCAGCGCCAGCATGGAGGCGAGCGCCGCCGCCATGGGCAGCACCACGCCGCGCACGCGGGGGGCGGGGGCCGGCGCGCGGGCGGCATCGGAGTGGACTCTGTCTGGCTCCATCGCGGGATCCTGGAATGCGTCTCGGGGTGCGGAATCGGCCGGACGTGCACTACCGCCGCGGCCGCCGCGAGTTCCGCGCGGGGTGTCGCGAGGACCCGGCGGCGCGTACTTTTTGCGCCCCGCGGGGCCGGTCGAATCCCCGGGGACCGCTCTTCCCTCGCCGCGTCGTGACATGCTGAACCAGCTCCTCCGCAGGCCGCCGGCCGGCGAGCGCCGGGCCGTGAGCTTCCGCGAGACCGTGTTCCTGGCCGCGGTGGTGGGCGTGGCCGGGGGCCTGCTCGCCTCGGGCTACTACTACCTGCTGCAGGGCGCGCTGTGGGCCGTGTGGCGCTGGCCGGCGGTGCCGGTGTGGGTGGTGACGGGGATCGGCGGAGTGCTGGTGGGGCTGGCGCTGAAGCGCATGGGCGTCCCCGGCGAGATCTCCGCCGTGGTGGACAACATCCACATGGAGCGCGGGCGGATCGAGACGCGGCAGACGCCCTCCATGGTGGTGGTGTCGCTGGTGTCCATCGCCTTCGGGGGGAGCGCGGGGCCGGAGGCGCCGCTGGTGCAGGTGCTGGGGAGCGTGGGGAGCTGGCTGGGCGACCGGCTGCGCCTGTACGGGCAGTTCGTCCGCACGCTCACCTTCTGCGGGATGGCCACGGCGCTGGGGGCGTTCTTCGGCGCGCCGCTGGGAGGCACGCTGTTCGCGCTGGAGATCCCGCACCGGCGGGGGCTGGAGTACTACGAGGCGATGATCCCCGCGCTGGTGTCGGCGACGCTGGGGTTCGTGGTGTTCCGCCTGGTGGCGGGCGGCGAGGCGGTGCTGTACCGCTTCGCGGAGGTGCCGGAGGTGTCGCTCGCCACCGTGGCGCAGGGGGCGGCGCTGGGGGTGCTCGGGGCGGGCGCGGGCGCCGTGTTCGTGGGCTTCTTCCGGCGCATGGAGCACGCGGTGCGGCCCTTCCAGCGGCGGCCGGTGCTCCTGGCGGCGGCGGGCGGGCTGGCGCTGGGGCTGCTGGCGGAGGCGCTCCCGGACGACGTCCCGGCGACCACGCTCTTCTGGGGGGAGTTCCAGATCCGCGAGCTGATCGCCGGCTCGGGGGAGATGCTGGCGCGCCACGGCTGGGCGGCGGCGGCGGGGCTCCTGGTGCTGCTGGCGGCGGCGAAGATGCTCGCCATCGGGATCACGCTGCACTCCGGCTTCCGGGGCGGCTTCATCTTCCCGCTCTTTTTCGTGGGGGCTTCGCTGGGGCTGGCGGTGTCGTTCGCCAGCCGGGGGCACGTGCTCCCCGCCACGGCGGTGCTGTGCCTGATGGCTGCGGTCAACGTGGCCGTGACCAAGACGCCCATCAGCAGCACCGTGATCCTGGGCACCGTCTCGGGGACCGCGCTGGTCCCGGTGATCGGCACGGCGAGCCTGGTGAGCTTCCTGCTGACCACGCGCGTCACGCTGATCCGCACCCAGCGCCCCCGGGCGCACGTCCCCGCCGCCCACCCGGGCGCCCCCGCCGACGCGCGCTCCCCCGCCCCGGACGCCTGACGCGGCGCCGCGCCGCCCGTCCCGCCCCCGCGTGCGCCGGGGGGGGCGGGGGTTTAGCCTGTTGCGCACCGGCCCTCCGCCGGACCCCACCCCCCGACGCCCGCGACCCC
>JBEVLE010000006.1:0-4330 GCA_040509335.1 Longimicrobiaceae bacterium
ATCGGCGAGCAAGCCTTCGTACTCCCCCTTCCGGCCCCTCACCACCGGGGCCAGGACCTGGAACCTGGTGCCCTCGGGAAGCTCCAGAATGCGATCGACGATTTGCTGCGGGGTCTGCCGCTCGACTGGCGTGCCGTCGTTGGGACAATGGGCGATGCCGATGCGGGCGTAGAGAAGACGGAGGTAGTCGTGAACCTCGGTCACCGTCCCGACAGTCGAACGTGGGTTGCGCGAGGCGGTCTTCTGGTCGATCGAGATCGCCGGCGAAAGCCCGTCGATGAAGTCGACGTCGGGCTTGTCCATCTGCCCCAGGAACTGACGGGCGTAGGCGGACAGCGATTCGACATAGCGTCGCTGCCCCTCGGCGTAGATGGTGTCGAAGGCCAGCGACGACTTGCCGCTCCCGGAAAGCCCGGTGATCACGGTGAGCCGGTCGCGCGGGATGGCGACGTCCACGTTCTGGAGGTTGTGCTCGCGGGCGCCGCGGACGACGAGGTATTCCGCGTCCTGCGGCGCGTCGTGCGGCCGGGTGCGGCCGTCGGTGCTGGGGGCGTTGGTGTCCATCCCGAAAACTTACCGCAGATCGGCGCGGGATTCAACCTGCGCGGAAGCACGCCCCGGACGTCTGCTACCGCGGGAGGAAGCAGTTTCTAAGACGCGACGCTGTAAACTACTTACACTTTCAGAGCGGGGTTGACGTACGATCGTTCGACGGATAGCTTCCGCGGTCCCCGGGAACATCCGGACCGGCTCCGCCCGGCGAGGTCCCGCGGTCTCCCGACCATACAGCGCTCACTCACCCTCCGAAAAAGGCACCCCGGCCGCGAGGCCGGTCCGCAAAGCCACGGGTCTCTCCGAGACAGCCGGGCCGCCGAAGCAGGGATCCCGTCGGCCATTCCGGCCGCCATCCTCGCCCAGGAGACGTCAATGCTCCGTTCCATTCCCCGCCCCGCGCTCGCCGTGCTCCTGGCGGCCGCCTCCGGCCTGGCCGCCTGTTCCGACACCTCCACCGACGCGATCACCGCGCCCGCCGGGGCTCCCGTGCGCTCCGTGGGCGCCAGCGAGACCGGCGAGTACCTGGTGCGCCTCAAGGGCAGCGGCAGCGGCTTCCGGGCCTCCGTGGAGGCGCTGGGCGGCACCGTGTCGTTCATCCACGAGGGCGCCGGCGTCGCCGTGGTGAGCGGCCTTTCGGCCGAGGGCGCCACGCAGCTGGCCGGCGCGAGCTCGGTCGCCGAGGTGCAGCCCGACGCCATCGTGGCGCTGTCGCATCCGCGTCCGGCGGTGCTCGAGGAGATGGAGGCCGGCATCGCCAGCCAGGCGAACCCCGCCGCGGCCATCCGCTACTCCTGGCAGTGGAACATGAAGGCGATCCACGCCGACCAGGCCTGGGCCGCCGGCAAGCTGGGCTCGTCGGCGGTGACGGTGGCGATCCTGGACACGGGCATCGACTACAACTCGCTGGACGCGAACGGGCTGGTGGACCTGTCCCGCTCCACCTCGTTCATCGCTTCGGACAACGCCATCCGCGCGGCCAACTTCCCGGGCCGGCACAACGTGGACGACTTCAACGGGCACGGCACCAACGTCGCCTCGCAGGTCGCCAGCAACGGGACCGCCCACGCCGGCGTGACCTCGCGCACCACGCTCATGGGCGTGAAGGTGCTGGGCGCCAACGGCAGCGGCGCCATCTCCGCCGTCCTGCAGGGGATCCTGTGGGCCGCGGACCGCGACGCGGACGTGATCAACCTGAGCCTGGGCGCCGCGTTCGTGAAGGCGGGCGGCAACGGGCAGCTGGTGTCCCTGTTCAACCAGGTCTTCAGCTACGCCCGGCGGCAGGGCGTGGTGGTGGTGGTGGCGGCCGGCAACGAGTCCACCGACCTGGACCACAGCCTGGTCCCCGACGCGACCGACGCGCTGCAGAAGTTCCCCAGCTTCTACGCCGCCTACTGCGACGCCCAGAACGTGATCTGCGTCTCGGCCACCGGGCCGGAGACGGCGACCGGCACGCCGGACGTGGCGGCGTACTACACCAACTACGGCCGCTCCGCCATCACCGTGGCGGCCCCCGGCGGCACCGTGGGCACCACCTCGACCGTCTGGCCGTGGGGCGCGGGCGCCGTTTCCTGGGTGTGGTCCATGTGCCCCAAGAACCTGCTCGTCAACCCCGCCACGCCGAGCGTCCGTCCCTGCGCTTCGGGCGGGACCGTGAACGCGCTGATCGGCACCAGCCAGGCCGCCCCGCACGTTTCCGGGCTGGCGGCGCTGCTGGTCGCGGAGCTCGGCAAGGACAACCCGGCGCAGATCAAGGCGCGCATCCAGCAGTCCGCGGACGACGTGGGCCAGCCGGGCACCGACCCGTACTTCGGCAAGGGCCGCATCAACGTGGCCCGCGCGCTCGGGCTGTGAGCTGAACCGGCAGGGAAGCAGGACCCGGGGGAGGCTCTCGACGAGCCTCCCCCGCGTTTTTTGCCGGCGGGGCGCTTGACGCGCCGCCACCGGACCCGGTATCGTCGTGGAGCTTCTCGCTCCTTTCCGGGACATTCGCACCGAAGCGCTTCAGACGCCGCGACATCGGCGCCGCCGGAGCAATCCCCGGGGCTTTCCCCCCCGCCCGGCGAACCACGGTACCCAGAGGAATCCCATGCTCCGTTCCGTCCCGCGGCCGGCCCTCGCACTGGCGCTGGCGGGAGCCGCGACGCTCGCCGCCTGCTCCGGCGACCTCGCCGGCCCCGCCGCTCCGGGGACCCCGCCCGTCCTGTCGCAGGGCGAGCGGACCGGCCGCTTCCTGATCCTGGCCGCGGCCGAGTCGCTGCCGCACGACCTGGCGGCGCAGGTCCAGGCCGCCGGGGGCACGCTGGAGCGGGCGTATCCCGAGCTGGGGGTGGCCGTCGCGAGCTCCGCGGCCCCCGGCTTCCGGGCGCTCGCCGGCCGGATCGCCGGGGTGGCATCGGTCACCCCGGACGTGGCGGCGCAGTGGGCGAGCCCCGGGAAGGAGGTCGCGCTCGACGCCGCCCCCGCCCTGCCGCCGGTCCGGGCGGCCGTGGCCAGCCTGGCGGACGACGAGCCGTTCTACGGGTTCCAGTGGGCCCCCGCCGCCGTGCACGCCCCCGAGGCGTGGAACGCCGGCTACACCGGCCGCGGCGTGCGGGTCGCCATCCTGGACGGCGGGCTGTTCGCCGACCACCCCGACCTGAGCGCCAACGTGGACCGGGCGGCCTCGCGCTCCTTCATCCCGGGGTTCGCCTACGACCAGGACGTGGGCACCTTCTGGCACGGCACCCACGTCGCGGGGATCGTGGGGGCGGCGGACAACGGCATCGGCGTCGTCGGCATCGCCCCCGGCGCCACCCTCATCGGCGTCAAGGTCCTGCACTCCAACGTCGGCGACTTCGACGGCATCATCGCGGGCATCTACTACGCCGCGACCCCGCGCGACCGGGGCGGCGCCGGCGCCGACGTCATCAACATGAGCCTGAACCTCGCCGTGGACGGCAAGACCGAGGACGAGGAGTACCGGGACGCCGTGAAGGAGCTGGAGAAGTCGGTCGACCGGGCCACGCGCTACGCCCACCGGCAGGGGGCGACGCTGATCTCCTCCGCCGGCAACGACGGACGCAACTTCGACGAGGCCAAGGGGTGGATCAACGTCCCGGCGACGGCCTCGCACGTCATCGGGGTGTCCTCCACCGCCCCCCTGGGCTGGGCGTATGGCGCCAGCGACTACTCGCGGCCGGCGTCGTACACCAACTACGGCAAGTCGCTGGTGGACCTGGCGGCGCCCGGCGGCGATTTCGCGTACTCCGGCACCGAGTTTTGCAGGGTCTCCTTTTCCCACCGACAGTGCTGGGTGTACGACATGGTCATGAGCACCACCCGGGGCACCAGCGCGGCGGGGGGGTACGACTGGCGGACCGGCACCAGCATGGCGGCGCCCGTCGTGGCGGGGATCGCGGCGCTGGTCATCGAGGCGGGGGGCGGCCGGATGGCGCCCGCGCAGGTGGAGGCGGCGCTGAAGCGGGGGGCGGTGGACCTGGGCAAGCCCGGCAACGACGAGTTCTACGGGCACGGGTGGGTGAACGCCTACAGGTCGGTCCGGTAAGGGATTTTTACGGCTGCGGATACAGCGGGGTTGGGCGTGCCCCCGGCTGGCGCCGGGGTCGGGCTTCGGCTCCGTAAGGCAGCAAACGACGCTGCCTAACGGAGTCGAGCCCGCGCAAACAGCCGCGCGGTCTCGCCCCTTCGGGCCGTAATCCCTCACGCGGGGTGAGCGCTGGCGTCCGCGGGGGGTGAACGGCCGCGGCATGGAGACGCAGGACGGACGAGGGGGGCG
>JBEVLE010000007.1:0-14530 GCA_040509335.1 Longimicrobiaceae bacterium
CCGCGTCCAGGCGGACGACCTCGCCCGCGAAGGCGGGGAGCGCCTCCAGCAGCCGGCCCTGCGTCAGCAGCAGCGAAGCGCCGGAGTCGCCCAGCGTGTAGGCCAGGCGCTCGGCGGGGTAGGCGGGGTCCAGAGGGACGTAGGCGCCGCCGGCCTTGAGGATCCCCAGCACGCCGACGACCATCTCCACGCCGCGCTCCAGGCAGAGGCCGACCCGCACCTCCGGACCCACGCCGCGCGTGCGCAGGTGGCGCGCGAGCCGGTTGGAGCGCCGCTCCAGCTCGGCGTACGTCAGCGTCTCGTCGCCGAAGGCGAGCGCGGGCGCACCGGGCGCGCGTGCCGCCCGGGCGGCGAACAGCTCGTGCACGCACGCAGGAGGGAGCCCCAGGGCGTCCGGGTGCGACGCGGCCAGCAGTTGGGCGCGCTCGCCTTCGCGCAGCAGCGACACCGCCGAGAGGCGCCCCTTCGGGGAGGCAGCCATCGCCTCCAGCACGACTTCCAGGTGCCCCGCCATGCGCGCGATCGTTTCCGCCTCGAAGAGCGCCGCACGGTACACCACCACCCCGTTCAGTGCGCCTCCCCCGTCCACGAACGCCAGGTCGAGGTCGAACTTGGCGGCGCGCTCGCCTCCCCCGACCGGCTCCACGCTGAGCTCTCCCAGCTCCAGCCGGTCGACGTGCCGGCCGGAGCGGTTCAGCGTGAAGATGGCCTGGAAGACCGGGGCGTGGGTGAGGCTGCGCTCCACGGACAGCTCCTCCACCAGCCGCTCGAAGGGCAGCTCCTGGTGGTCGTAGGCGCCCAGCGCCGACTCCCTGACCCGCCCCAGCAGCTCGACCCAGGTGGGATCGCCCGACAGGTCGGTGCGCAGCGCCAGCATGTTGACGAAGAAGCCGATCAGCTCCTCCGTCTCGCGCTGGTTCCGCCCCGCGATGGGGCTGCCCACCACCACGTCGTCCTGTCCGGCGTAGCGAGCCAGCAGCGCCTGCCACCCGGCCAGCAGCGTCATGAACAGCGTCGCCCCCTCGTGGCGTGAGATCTCCCGCAGCCGCCGGGTCACCTCGGCCGAGAGGGCGAAGCGGTGGCTCCCGGCACGGACGCTCTGCCCGGCGGCCCGCGGACGGCTCGTGGGGATCTCCAGGAGCGGCGGCGCCCCCGCCAGGCGCTCCCGCCAGTAGCCGATCTGCTCTTCCAACACCGCTCCGCGCAGCCAGTCGCGCTGCCACACGGCGAAATCGGCGTACTGGATCTCCAGCGCCGGCAGGCGGGGCGCCTCGCCCCGGACGGAGGCGGCGTAGAGCGCGGAGACCTCGCGCACCAGCACCTGCATGCTCCACCCGTCGCTGACGATGTGGTGCAGCGTGAAGCACAGCACGTGGTCGCCGTCGGCGAGACGCAGCAGCATGCTCCGCAGCAGCGGCCCCTGCCCCAGGTCGAACGGGCGCATGGCCTCCTCGCCCGCCAGCCGCCCGGCCTCCCGCTCGGCATCCGGCACGCCGCGCAGGTCGACGACCGGCATCGCCACCGCCGTGGGGGGGTGGACGACCTGCGCCGGCTCGCCGCCGCCGGCGGAGAAGGTGGTGCGCAGCGTCTCGTGCCTCCCCACCAGCTCGTCCAGGCTCGCCCGCAGCGCGGCCGTGTCCAGCTCCCCGCGCAGGCGCAGCGCGTACGGCATGTTGTACGCGGGACTGCCCGGCTCCAGCTGGTCCACCAGCCACAGCCGCTGCTGCGCGAAGGACAGCGGCAGCGGCCCGTCGCGGGTGACGCGCTCCATCGGCGGCGCGGCCCCGGCCCCGGCGCGCCGCAGCGTCTCGATGTGCCTTGCCAGCGCGGCGATGGTGGGCGTCTTGAAGAGCACGCGAAGCGGCACTTCCACCCCGAACGCCTTCCGGGTCCGGGAGACCATCAGCATCGCCAGCAGCGAATGCCCCCCCATCTCGAAGAAGCTTTCCTCCACCCCCACCTGCTCCACCTTCAGCACCTCCGCCCAGATCCCGCCCAGCACCTCCTCGGTCGCGGTGCGCGGCGCCACGTGTCCGCTTTCGTCCTCCTGTCCCGGCGCCGGAAGCGCCCGCCGGTCCACCTTGCCGTTGGCGTTCAGCGGCAGCCGCTCCAGCATCACGAAGGCGCTCGGCACCATGTATTCCGGCAGGTGGGTCCCCAGGTGCTCCCGCAGCCCGGCGCCCCCGATCTTCGCGCCCTCCGCCATGACCACGTAGGCGACCAGGAGCGCCTGCCCGGCGGCGTCCTCGCGCGGGACCACCACCGCCTCGCGCACCGCGTCGTGTCCCACCAGCGCCGCCACCACCTCCCCCGGCTCCACGCGGAAGCCGCGCAGCTTGACCTGCTCGTCCACCCGCCCCAGGAACTCCAGCTCGCCCGCGGGGAGCCAGCGCACCCGGTCGCCCGTCCGGTACAGGCGCCCGCCGGGCTCCGCCCCGAAGCCGTCCGGTACGAAGCGCTCCGCCGTCTGCTCCGCCCCGCCCGCGTACCCCCGCGCCACCTGCGCGCCTCCCACGTACAGCTCCCCCGCGACCCCCGGCGGCACCGGCTGCCCGGACGCGTCCAGCACGTAGGACCGCGTGTTCGCCAGCGGCCTCCCCAGCGGGATCCTGTCCGTGGCGGCCGGCGGGTCGGCGACCTGGTGCGTGAGCACCCCCACGGTGGTTTCCGTCGGCCCGTAGTGGTTGACCACCACCAGCCCCGGCGCGCGCGCCCGCAGCTCGTCCACCCACGCGCGCGGCGACGCCTCGCCACCCAGCACCAGCAGGCGCCGCGGCAGCACGCGCGCTCCCCCCGCGGCGAGCAGCGCCGCCAGGTGCGAGGGCACGATCTTGAGCACGTCGATCTCCTGCCGCTCCACGTATTCGGCGAAGCGCTCGCCCGAGGTGGCGACCTCGCGCGGGACCACGTGCAGGGCGCCCCCGGTGCACAGGGCCGGGTAGAGCACGGTGTTGCCCAGGTCCGCCGCCACGCTGGAGGCGAGCAGGTGGCGCATCCCGGCGCGCAGCTCCAGCCGCCCGGCGACGGCGTGCACGTAGCTGCTCAGCTGGCGGTGCTCGACCAGCACTCCCTTGGGCCGGCCCGTGGAGCCGGAGGTGTAGATCAGGTACGCGGCGTTCTCGGCCCGCACCCCCGTGGCGGGCTCGTCGTCGCGCTCGCTCTCGATCTGCGCGGCGTCCGCGTCCAGGCAGACCTGTCCCGCCCCGGACGCCGGCCGGGCCGCGCGGGAGCCCTCGTCGTGGACGAGCAGGGAAACGCCCGCGTCCGCCAGGACCAGGGCCAGGCGGTGGGGAGGGGTGGAGGGATCGAGGGGGATGTAGGCCCCGCCCGCCTTGAGGATGCCCAGCAGGGCGACGACCAGCCGCGGGGAGGGATCGAGCAGGACCGCGACGCGCGCCTCGGGACCGACGCCGCGGCGCCGGAGATGGTGGGCGAGCCGGTTTGCGGCGCGGTCCAGCTGCGCGTAGGTGAGCGTCCCGCCCTCGTGCCCGAGCGCCGCCGCCCCGGGCGTACGAACGGCCTGCTCCGCGAAGAGCTCGTGCAGGCAGCGCCCGGGCGAGCCGGCGTCCCCGGTGGCGTTCCACGTCTCCAGCACCCGGACCCGCTCGGCTCCCCGGAGAAGCGACAGCTCCGAGAGGCGCTGCTGCGGGTCGGCCGCCATGGACTCCAGCAGCACCTCGAGGTGCCCCGCCATGCGGGCGACGGTGTCCGCCTCGAAGAGCGCTTCCCTGTAGTGCAGCACCCCGCCCAGCCTCCCTTCCTGCTCGGTCATGGCCAGGTTGAGGTCGAACCGGGCGATCCCTTCTCCCGTTGCGAACCGCTCCACCGCGAGCGCCCCCAGCGTGAGCGGTCCGCGCGCGCTGGAACGCTCCAGGTTGAAGATCACCTGGACGAGCGGCGTGTGCGCGAGGCTGCGGTCCACGGTCAGCTCGTCGACCAGCCTCTCGAACGGGAGCTCCTGGTGGTCGTAGGCGCCCAGGGCCGCCTCGCGCACCCGCCCCATCAGCTCCGCCCAGGTGGGGTCCCGCGCCAGGTCGGCGCGAAGCGCCAGCATGTTGACGAAGAAGCCGATCAGCCCCTCGGTCTCGCGCCGGGTCCGGCCCGCGACGGGGGCGCCCACCACCACGTCGTCCTGCCCCGCGTACCTGGAAAGCAGCGCCTGCCAGGCCGTGAGGACGGTCATGAACAGGGTGGCGCGCTCCCTGCGCGAAAGCTCGCGGAGCAGCCGCGCGGTCTCGTCCGGGAGGGTGATGCGGTGGCTCCCGGCGCGCGGGCTGTGCCCCGCGGCGCGCGGCCGGTCCGTCGGGATCTCCAGCAGCGGCGGAGCGCCGGCGAGCCGCTCCTTCCAGTAGCCGAGCTGCGCCTCCAGCACCTCCCCGCGGAGCCAGTCCTGCTGCCAGACGGCGTAGTCGGCGTACTGCACGGGCAGCGGCGGCAGGTCCGGCTCCTCCCCGCGGGCGGCCGCGGCGTACAGGGCGGACACTTCGCGGACCAGCACGTCCATGCTCCACCCGTCGCAGATGACGTGGTGCATGGTGAAGCACAGCACCTGGTCTTCCTCGTCCAGCCGCAGCAGCGTGACGCGGAGGAGCGGCCCCCGGGCCAGGTCGAAGGGGCGCAGCGCCTCCTCGCCCGCGAGGCGGCGCGCCCGGCCCGCGCGCTCCCCGGCCGGGAGCGCGCGCAGGTCGACGACCGGCAGCGGCACGCGGGCGGGCGGGTGGACGACCTGCACGGGCGCGCCGTCCCGCTCCGCGAACGTGGTGCGCAGCGCCTCGTGCCGCGCCACCAGCGCGTCCACGCTCCGCCGCAGCGCGGCCAGCTCCAGCCTGCCGCGCAGGCGCAGCGAGGACGGCACGTTGTAGGCGGCGCTCCCCGGATCCAGCCGGTCCACCACCCGGAGCCGCTGCTGCGCGAAGGACAGCGGCAGCGGCTCCCCACGCGGGACCCGCGTGATCGGCGGGGCGATCGCGGCCGCGGAGTGCCGCAGCGCCTCGATTCGCCCGGCCAGCGCGGCCACGGTCTGCGCCTCGAAGAGCGCCCGCAGCGGCACCTCCACCCCGAACGCCTGCCGCGCGCGCGACACCACCTGCGTCGCCAGCAGCGAGTGCCCGCCCAGCTCGAAGAAGCTCGCCTCCACCCCCACCCGCTCCGGCGACAGCCCCAGCACCTCCGCCCAGATCCCCGCCAGCACCTCCTCCGCCGCCGTGCGCGGCGCCGCGTGCTCCGCGCCGGCCCCCGGCTCGGGCGCGGGCAGCGCCCGCCGGTCCACCTTGCCGTTGGGGGTGAGCGGCATGCTTTCCAGCGTCACGTACGCCCCCGGCACCAGGTACGCCGGCAGCCGGCTCGACAGCCGCGCCCGCAGCTCGCTCGCCGACAGCTCCGCCCCCGGCTGCGGCACCACGTAGCCCACCAGGCGCTTCTGCCCCGGCAGATCCTCCCGCACCACCACGGCCGCCTCCCGCACACCCGCGAGCGCCAGCAGCGCCGCCTCGACCTCCCCCGGCTCGATCCGGAAGCCGCGGATCTTCACCTGCGCGTCCAGCCGCCCCAGGTACTCCAGCTCGCCGCCCGCATTCCACCGCACCCGGTCGCCCGTCCGGTACAGGCGCGCGCCATCCCCGCCGAACGCGTCGGGGACGAACCTCTCGGCCGTCGCCTCCGGCCAGCCCAGGTAGCCGCGCGCCACCCCGGCGCCGCCCACCCACAGCTCCCCCGGCACGCCCACCGGCTGCGGCTCGCCCCCGCCGTCCACCACGTACAGCGTGGTGTTGGCCAGCGCGCGCCCGATCGGCACCGTCTGCGCGTGCGGCTCCACCCCCCGGATCTCGTGCCACGCCGCGAACGTGGTCGTTTCCGTGGGGCCGTACCCGTTCAGCAGCCGCGCCGGCCCGCCCGCCTCCAGCACCCGCCTCGCGCTCTGCGCATCCACCGCCTCCCCTCCCACCAGCACGTGCCGGCAGCCGCGGAAGGCGTCCGGCGCCTCGTGCGCGACCCGGTTGAAGACGGCCCCCGTCAGGAACATCGCCGTGACCGCGCCCTCGCGCAGCGCACGGGCGAACTGGGCGGGGGCGAGCAGGACCTCGCGCTCGACGACCGCCAGCGAGCCGCCGTTGAGAAGGGCGCCCCAGATCTCGAAGACCGCCGCGTCGAAGGCCAGGTTGGAGACGTGCGCGATCCGCTCCTCCGGCCCGAAGGGCACGTAGTTGGTGTTGCGCACCAGGCGCACCACGGACGCGTGCGACACCGCCACGCCCTTGGGCCGCCCGGTCGAGCCGGAGGTGTAGATGACGTACGCCATCTGACCGGGATGCGACGCGACCGCCGGCGCGGTCTCCGGCAGCGCCGCCAGTGCGTCGGCCGTGGCCGCGTCGTCCAGCCACAGCGGCTCGACCTCGGCGGGGAGCTGCGCTCCCGCGGCGGCTTGCGTCAGCACCACCGAGACGCCCGCGTCGGCGAGGACCTCGCGCAGGCGCTCGGCCGGGTGGGTGGGGTCCAGCGGCACGTAGGCGCCGCCCGCCTTGAGGATGCCCAGGAGGGCCACCACGGCGTCGGCGCCGCGCTCCATGCACATCCCCACGCGGGTCTCCGGCCCGACGCCGCGCGACACCAGCAGGTGCGCCAGCCGGTTGGCCCTGTGCTCCAGCTCGGCATAGCCGAGCACCCCGCCGCCGGAAAGCACGGCCGGCGCGCCGGGCGTGCGCGAAGCCTGCTCGGCGAACAGCTCGTGCACGCAGGCCCGCGGCAGAGCGGCCGCGGTGTCGTTCCAGGCTTCCAGCACCTGCGTGCGCTCCGCCCCGCGAAGCAGCGACAGCGTCGAGAGGCGCCGCCCCGGGTCGGCCACCATCGCTTCCAGCAGCGCCTCCAGGTGCCCGGCCATCCGCTCCACCGTCTCCGCCCGGAACAGGCCCGCGCGGTAGGCCAGCACCCCGCCCGGCGACTCCTCCTCCCCGGCCAGCGTCAGGAACAGGTCGAACTTGGCGGCTCCCTCCCCGGACCCGAACGGCTCCAGCACCAGCTCGCCCAGCTCCAGCCGCTCGTCCTGGCCTCCGGCGCGGTTCAGCGCGAACGCCACCTGGAAGACGGGCGCATGCGCCAGGCTGCGCTCCACCCCGAGCTCCTCCACCAGGCGCTCGAAGGGCAGCTCCTGGTGGTCGTAGGCGCCCAGCGTCTCCCGCCGCACCCGCCCCAGCAGCTCCCGCCAGGTGGGGTCGCCCGACAGGTCGCCGCGCAGCGCCAGCATGTTGACGAACATGCCGATCAGCTCCTCGGTCTCGCGGCGGTTCCGCCCCGCGATGGGGCTGCCCACCACCACGTCCTCCTGGCCCGCGTAGCGACCCAGCAGCGCCTGCCACCCGGCCAGCAGCGTCATGAACAGCGTCGCCCCCTCGCGCCGCGACAGCTCGCGCAGTCCGCGGAGCAGCCCGGGCGGGAGGACGAAGGCGTGGCGCTGCACGCGCGGGCTCCGCGCGAGGGCACGCGGAGCGTCGGTGGGGATCTCCAGGAGCGGCGGCGCGCCGGCCAGGCGCTCCTTCCACCAGCCGATCTGCTCCTCCAGCACCGGGCCGGAGAGCCACTCGCGCTGCCAGGTCGCGTAGTCCGCGTACTGCACCGGCAGCTCCGCCAGCGGCGACGGCTCGCCCCGGCTCAGCGCCGCGTACAGCGCCGACACGTCGCGCACCAGCACCTGCACGCTCCAGCCGTCGCTGACCACGTGGTGAAGCGTGAGGCTCAGCACGTGGTCGTCGTCGGCCAGGCGAAGCAGCGTGCAGCGCAGCAGCGGCCCGCGCGCCAGGTCGAAGGGGCGCAGCGCCTCCACCCCGGCCAGCCGCTCCGCTTCGCGCTCACGGGCCCCGCCGGGCAGGAGGCCCAGGTCCAGGACCGGCAGCGGCACGCGGGCGGGGGGATGAACGACCTGGGACGGCGCGCCGTCCCGCTCCGCGAGCGTGGTGCGCAGCGTCTCGTGGCGCCGCACCAGCGCGTCCAGGCCGGCCCGCAGCACCCGGGGGTCCAGCACGCCCCGCAGCCGCAGCGCGTAGGGCAGGTTGTAGGCGGGGCTCCCCGGCTCCAGCCGGTCCACCACCCACAGACGCTGCTGTGCGAAGGACGGCGGCAGCGGACCCTCCCGCCGGACCCGCCCGATCGGCGGCGCCGGCGAGGCGCCGGAGCTGCGCAGCGCCTCCACGCGCGCGGCCAGCCCCGCCACCGTGGGCGCCTCGAAGAGCTCCCTCAGCGGCACCTCCACCCCGAACGCCTGCCGCGCCCGGGAAACCACCTGCGTCGCCAGCAGCGAGTGCCCGCCCAGCGCGAAGAAGTTTTCCGCCGCTCCCACGCGCTCCGTCTTCAGCACCTCGGCCCAGATCCCCGCCAGCACCTCCTCCGCCGCGGTGCGCGGGGCCACGTACTCCACGCCGGGCCCCTGCCCCGGCTCGGGGAGCGCCCGGCGGTCCACCTTGCCGTTGGCGTTCAGCGGCATCGTCTCCAGCAGCACGAACGCCGAGGGCACCATGTACTCCGGCAGCCGCGTGCCCAGGCGCTCGCGCAGGCCCGCCGCGGTGACCGCTTCCCCCTCCCGCGGCACCACGTAGGCGACCAGGCGCGCCTGCCCCGGCGCGTCGTCCCGCACGGCCACGACCGCCTCGCGCACGCCCTCGTGCTCCAGCAGCACCGCCTCGACCTCCCCCGGCTCGATGCGGAAGCCGCGCAGCTTGACCTGCGTGTCGACGCGCCCCAGGTACTCGAGCTCCCCGTCCGCGCGCCGGCGCGCCCGGTCCCCCGTGCGGTACAGGCGTGCGCCCGCCTCGCGCCCGAAGGCGTCCGGCACGAACCTTTCCGCCGTCAGGTCGGCCCGGCCGCGGTAGCCGCGCGCCACCCCCGCTCCGCCCACGTACAGCTCTCCCGGCAGCCCCACCGGCACCGGCTGCATCCCCGGCCCCAGCACGTACGCCCGCGTCCCCGCGATCGGCCCGCCGATCGGCACGCCGCCCGCCGGGCCGCCCTCGTCCCGCACCCGGAAGACGCTGCACCCGACCACCGTTTCCGTGGGCCCGTACTCGTTGACCAGCGCCGTCTCCGGCGCCACGCGCATCCAGTACCTGGCCAGCTCTCCCGGGAGGCTCTCTCCCCCCACCACCAGCGTTCGCGCGGCCACCGCGGCCTCGGCTTCCGTGAGCTGCTCCGCCAGCAGCCCCAGGTGCGCCGGCGTGAGCTTGACCAGGGTGAACCCCGGCTCCTCCCGCAGCGCCCTCGCCAGCCCCTCCACGCCCTCGGCCTCGTCCGTCAGCACCACCCTCTCTCCCCGGAGCAGCGGCACCAGCAGCGAGGTGATCGTCAGGTCGAAGGAGAGCGAGGAGTGCACCGGCGCTCCGTGTCCCTGCCCCGCGTACGCCCCGGCGGCCCACGCCAGGTAGTTGCTCAGCCCGCGGTGGACCACCTCCACGCCCTTGGGACGCCCGGTGGATCCGGAGGTGTAGAGGACGTACGCCAGGTTGTCGGGGGACAGCGGTTGCGGGAGTGTCGCGTCCCCGGAGGCCGCGGTGCGGGGCGCGCTCCGTACTTCGTACTCCGTGGCGCCGCTCGTCAGCACCACGGCGCCGCCGAAGGACGGCAGGCGCTCCAGCAGCCCGTCGCGCGTCAGCAGCACGGAGGGGGCCGCGTCCTCCACCATGAAGGCAAGGCGCTCCGGGGGATACGAGGGGTCGAGCGGCACGTACGCACCGCCGGCCCGGAGGACGCCCAGCACCCCGGCCACCATCTCCGGGCTGCGCTCCAGGCAGAGCCCCACGCGCGTCTCCGGCCCCACCCCCAGGCCGCGGAGGTGCCGCGCCAGCCGGCCTGAGCCACGCTCCAGCTCGCCGTAGCTGAGCACCCGCTCCCCCAGGCGCACCGCCTCCGCGTCCGGGCTGCCCAGCGCCTGCCGCGTGATCCAGTCGTGGACGTACTCCCCTGCGCCGCACGCCGGGCCCGTCGCGTTCCACGCGTCCAGCACCTGCACGCGCTCGGCCCCGCGCAGCAGCGGCACCTCCATGGCGCGCTGCCGGGGGTCGGCGGCCAGGGCTTCCAGCAGGGTCTCCAGGTGGCCCGCCATGCGCGCGATCGTCCCGGGCTCGAAGAGCGCCGCGCGGTAGACCACCCCCCCGGACAGGGCGTCGCCCGCGTCCGTGAAGACGAGGTCCAGGTCGAACCGTGCCGCGCCGTCGCCTCCGCCGAACGGCTCCATGGCGAGCACGTCCAGCAGCAGCCGCTCGTCGCCTCCACCGGGCCGGTTCAGCGCGAAGGTGGCCTGGAACACGGGGGAGTGCGTCAGGCTGCGCTCCACCGAAAGCTCCTCGACCAGCCGGTCGAAGGGCAGGTCCTGGTGCTCGTACGCCCCCAGCGCCTCCCCCCGCACGCGTCCCAGCAGCTCGCGCCAGGTGGGGGCTCCGGCCAGGTCGCCGCGCAGCGGGAGCATGTTGACGAAGAAGCCGATCAGCCCCTCCACCTCCCGGCGCGTCCGCCCCGCGATGGGGCTGCCCACGACCACCTCCTCCTGCCCCGAATACCTGGAAAGCAGCGCCTGCCACGCGGCGAGCAGCGTCATGAACAGCGTCGTGCCCTCGCGCCGCGAAAGCTCCCGCAGCCCCGCCGCGGTCCCGGACGGGAGGCGGAAGGCGTGGCCGGCCGCGCGCGGGCTCTGCCCCGGGGCGCGCGGGCGGTCGACGGGGATCTCCAGCAGCGGCGGGATGCCGGCCAGGCGCTCGCGCCAGTAGCCGATCTGCTCCTCCAGCGTCTCGCCGCGCAGCCACTCGCGCTGCCAGACCGCGTAGTCGGCGTACTGCACCGCCAGCTCCGGGAGCCGGGGCGCCACGCCCCGGACGGCGGCGGCGTAGAGCACGGAGACCTCGCGCACCAGCACGTCGCGGCTCCAGCCGTCGCTGACGATGTGGTGCAGCGTGAAGCACAGCACGTGGTCGCGGTCCGCCAGGCGCAGCAGGGTGCACCGCAGCAGCGGCCCCCGCGCCAGGTCGAAGGGGAGCAGCGCCTCCGCGGCGGCGAGCCGCCGCGCCTCGGCCTCGCGCTCCGCCTCCCCCCGGTCCCGCAGGTCCAGCTCCGCCAGCTCCACCGGGGCCGGCGGGTGGACGACCTGCACGGGCGAGCCGTCGTGGTCGGCGAAGGTGGTGCGCAGCGTCTCGTGCCGCCGCACCAGCCCGTCCAGGCTCGCCCGCAGCGCCGCCGTGTCCAGCTCGCCCCGGAGGCGGAGCGCGTAGGGCAGGTTGTAGGCGGGGCTGTTCGGCTCCAGCCGGTCCACCACCCACAGCCGCTGCTGCGCGAACGAGAGCGGCAGCGCGCGGGGCGCCTCGCGGGAGACCCGCCGGATCGGCGGCGCCACGGCCGCCCCGGCGCTCCGCAGCGCCTCGATCCGCTCCGCGAGCGCCCCCACCGTCGGCAGCTCGAAGAGGGAGCGCAGCGGCACCTCCACCCCGAACGCCTCCCGCACCCGCGCCATCACCCGCGTCGCCAGCAGCGAGTGGCCCCCGAGCGCGAAGAAGTCGTCTCCCGCGCCGATGCCGTCCACGCCCAGCACCTCCGCCCAGATCCCCGCCAGCACCTCCTCGGTGGGAGTACGCGGCGCCACCGCGGCGGCGCTCTCCGCCCGCTCGGGCGCGGGGAGGGCGAGCCGGTCCACCTTGCCGCTCGGCGTGAGCGGAAGCGCCTCCACCGCCACGAACACCGGCGGGACCATGTACTCGGGGAGCCGCCCGCGCAGCCAGCCGCGCAGCTCTTCCGCCGCCGGCGCCGCCGCGCCCTCCGCGGCCACCACGTACCCCGCCAGCCAGCGCTCGCCGGAGCCGCCCTCGTGGGCCGTCACCACCGCCTCGCGCACCGCGGGGTGCCCCCGGAGCGCGGCCTCGACCTCCCCCGGCTCCACCCGGAAGCCGCGCACCTTCACCTGGAAGTCGCTGCGGCCCATGAACTCCAGCGTCCCGTCCGGGAGCCGGCGGCCCAGGTCGCCGGTGCGGTAGCTGCGCACGCCGCTCTCCGGCTCGTCCGCGAAGGCGCGGGCGGTCTGCTCCGGCTTGCGCCAGTAGCCCGGCGCGACGTGCGGGCTGCGGATGAGGATCTCGCCCACGCCGTACACCGCCACCTGCTCGCCCAGCGCGCCCTGCAGCACCACCTCCGTGTCGTCCACGGGGAGGCCCACCGGCACGCTGTTGCGGGGGATGGGCGTGTCGTGGCCGATGAAGTTCTGCAGCGTGACCGTGGACTCGGTGGGGCCCAGCCCGTTGACCAGCACGGCACCCGGCGCGAAGTGCGCGCGGAACGCCTCCACGTCGCGGCGCTGGGTCTCCTCGCCGCCCAGCACCACCAGGCGCACGTCGGGGAAGCGCTCCTCCGCGGCCAGGTCGCCCACCAGGTGGCGGAAGACGGTGGGCGTGGAGTGGTACAGGGTGATCCCTTCGCGCCGCATCCACTCCGCCACGCCGGCCGCGGCCTCCTCCCGCCAGTCGAAGGGGAAGAGCGCGGCGCCGTTGAGCAGCGCGCCGTACGTGGCCATGACGGCCGCGTCGAAGGTGTACGACGAGAACAGCGTCAGCCGGTCGTCCGGCCCGATGCGCAGGTTGTTGGTGTAGACCCGGATGAAGTGCAGCACGTTGCGGTGCGTCTGCACCACGCCCTTGGGCTGCCCGGTCGATCCCGAGGTGTAGAGGATGTAGGCCGGCTCGTCGGGGGAGACGGCGAGCCGCGGCGCCGCCCCGTCGCCCTCCTCCTCTACGTCCGCCGCCCCGACCTCCACCAGCGGGATGCCCCCGCCGGCGAGGTCGCGCGCCCGCTCCAGGTTGGCGCGGTTGGTGACCAGCGCGGCGGCGCCGGAATCCTCCAGCACGTAGGCGCTGCGCTCGCGCGGGTAGAGCGGGTCCAGCGGCACGTACGTCTTGCCGGCCTTGAGCACGCCCAGGATCCCGACGATCATGGCGGCGTCGTGCTCGAAGAGCAGCGCCACACGCTCCGGCCCGGCCGGCCGCGCGCGCAGGATCGCCCGGGCCACGCCCTCCGCCGCGCGGTCCAGCTCCGCGTAGGTAAGCCGCGTGGTCCTCGTCCGCACCGCCAGCCGCTCCGGGTGGAGCCGGGCCCGGGCCTCGAAGCGCGCCGGGATCGTCTGCTCCATCTCCCCGCGCGCGAACTCCGCGAACGGGCGGTCGGTCGTGACGCCCCGCGCGCGACCCGAGCGCTCCCGCCGCTCCTGGGCCGTGAGGAGCGGGACGGCGGAGATGCGCAGCCCGGGGTCCGAGACGACGGCGCCGAGCAGCACCCGCAGGTGGCCCAGCAGCTCCGCCATCCGCGCGTCCTCGAACAGGTCCGCGTTGTAGACCAGGTTCAGCCGGATTCCCCCGTCGCTCTCGTGGGCGTAGAGCGTCAGGTCGTACTTGGCCAGCGACGCCGTCTCGCCGAAGGGCTCCATCCGCGCGCCGCCGAGATCGGCCGGCGACTCCTCGGTGAAGTTCTGCAGGTTGAGCATCACCTGGAACACCGGCGAGTAGCTCAGGCTGCGCACGGGCTGGAGCTCCTCCAGCACCCGCTCGAAGGGGAGGTCCTGGTGGGCGTACGCCCCCAGCGTCGTTTCCCGGACCCGCCCCAGCAGCTCCCGGAACGTGGGGTCGCCCGACAGGTCGGTCCGCAGCGCCAGCGTGTTGAGGAAGAAGCCGATCAGCCCCTCGGTCTCGCGGCGGGTGCGGTTGGCGATGGGCGTGCCCACCACCACGTCCGCCTGCCCGGAGTAGCGGCCCAGCAGCGCGGCGAAGCCGGCCAGGAGGATCATGAAGGGGGTCGCGCCCTCGCGGTGGCCCAGGGCCCGGAGCCCGCTCGCCACCGGGGGATCGATCCGGAGCGAGCGGGACGCGCCGCGCTGGCCGAGCGCCGCCGGGCGCGGCCGGTCCGTGGGGATCTCCAGCAGCGGGGGGGCGCCGCCCAGCTTCTCCCTCCAGTAGCCGAGCTGCCGCTCCAGCACCTCGCCGCTCAGCCAGGCCCGCTGCCACACCGCGTAGTCGGCGTACTGCACCGCCAGCTCCGCCAGCGGGGTCGGCTCCCCCCGCGAGCAGGCGTCGTACAGGGCGGAGAGCTCGCGCACCAGCACCCCCATGCTCCACCCGTCGCTGACCACGTGGTGCAGCGTGAAGCACAGCACGTGGTCGTCGGCGGCGAGTCGCAGCAGCGTGCTGCGCAGCAAGGGGCCGCGCGCCAGGTCGAAGGGCCGCAGCGACTCCTCGGCCGCCAGCCGCCCGGCCGCCGCTTCGCGCTCCACGTCCGGCAGGGCGCGCAGGTCGACGACCGGCAGCGGCACCGGGGTGGCCGGGTGGATGACCTGCACCGGCGCGCCGTCGCGCTCCGCGAACGTGGTGCGCAGCGTCTCGTGCCGCCGCACCAGCGCGTCCAGGCCCGCCCGCAGCGCCGCCGCGTCCAGCGCCCCGCGCAGCCGCAGCGCGAAGGGCATGTTGTACGCGGCGCTCCCCGGCTCCAGCCGGTCCACCACCCACAGCCGCTGCTGCGCGAACGA
>JBEVLE010000008.1:0-9451 GCA_040509335.1 Longimicrobiaceae bacterium
GATTTCGGCCCGGAGGGGCGAGACCGCGCGGCTGTTTGCGCGGGCTCGACTCCGTTAGCCCGCGTTGTTTGCGGGCTTACGGAGCCGAAGCCCGACCCCGGCGCCAGCCGGGGGCACGCCCGAGCCCGCCGTAGCAGTTCAGATGAACGTCAGCGCTTCTTGGCGAGAATGGTCCCGCGGCAGTTGGGCGCGCCGCAGTGGCAGGGATAGCGCCGCTTCATCGCCGGGGTGTGCCGCTCCTCCAGGATGAAGTTGTAGTCGTAGACCAGCTCCTCGCCCGGCCGGATGTCGCGGACGGCCTCGATGAAGATGCGGCCGTCGTCGATGATGGCGTCGCAGTTGGGGTTGCACGAGTGGTTGATCCACCGCGAGGCGTTCCCCCGGTACGCGGCGTCCACCACCACCTCGTCGTCGATGGAGAACAGAAAGGTGTGGTGCGCCTTTGCGCCGCCGTCGTCGGGGTAGCGGAGGTCCGCCATCTCGTTGGTGATGCGCTCGCCCTTGTACTCGATGATGCGCGTTCCCGCGGGGATGAACTGCGTGGCGAAGGCCCCGCGCCCGTGGATGCGCGAGTTGCGGAGGCGGAACGGGTACGGCGGTCCGGGGATCAGCGCGGGCATGTGGAACGGGCGGATGGAGTTGGATGCTGCGGGCGTGGACGGGTGTTTCCCGCTGCAAGCGGCGTGCAGCGGCGGCGCCGGGGGGTCAGGCGGCGCCGGGCTGAACGGCGAGGCCGCGCTTCATGAAGTCGATGGCGAAGCGGTTGAAGAGGTCGGCCTGGTCCACGTTGCACACGTGCCCGGAGTCCTCCAGCACCTGGAGCCGGCTGTGCCGGTGGCGCGACACGATGTGCCGCACCGGCGGGAGGAACATGTGGTCCTCCTCGCCCATCAGGTACAGGGTGGGGATGGCGAGCTCCTTTTCCTCGAAGAAGCGGAGCAGCGGGTTCACCTCCTGGGTGAGGCGCCACCAGCGCAGGAACTCCTTGCGCGCCAGCTTGCGGGCCTCGTTGACGAACAGCAGGCGCGACTCGCGGTGGCGCGGCCGGGGCATGATGATCCAGGCGAAGAGCCGGTACAGCCACATGAACGGCACCAGGCGGCGCACCGCCGTCCCGGCGTGCACCAGGAAGCGCGAGCGGAAGGTGAGGCGGGTGATGGCCCCGCCCAGCACCATGCTGCGGATTCGCTCGGGGGCGATCTCCCCCAGGGTGCGGATGAGGATGGTGCCCAGCGAGATCCCCACGAAGTGCGCGGACCGGATCTCCAGGTGGTCCATGACCTCCAGGATCTCGGAGGTCACCTCGTGGAAGGTGTAGCGCCTGCCGTCGGCGTCGCGGGTGGGCACGGCGGACTGCGACGCGCCGTGCCCGCGCAGGTCGATGAGGAGCAGGTTGAAGTGCTTGCGGAACTCGCGCAGCTGCCGGTACCAGATGGACGAGCTTCCGCCCGCGCCGTGCACGAACACCACCCACTCGTGGTCCGGGCCCAGGACGAAGGTCTTGTGGTGCAGCATGGGCGTCGGGTCCTGGCGTGCGGGAGGTGGTCCGGGGTGGCGGGCGGGGCGCCCGTGCGCCTTGATACTCCGATCCCCGGCCCGCGTTCGGGGTACGGGGGCCGGTCCCGCTGCAAGTCCCGCTCCCGGAGCGCCCGACGCCCATGTGCCTGATCCTGCTCGCCCACGACGCGCACCCGCGCTACGGCCTGGTCGTGGCCGCCAACCGCGACGAATTCTACGCGCGCCCCACCGCCCCCGCCGCCTGGTGGCCGGACGCGCCGGAGGTGCTCGCCGGGCGCGACCTGCGCGGCGGCGGCACCTGGCTGGGCGTCACCCGCGGGGGGCGCTTCGCCGCGGTGACCAACTTCCGCGACGCCGCGCCGCCGGCGCCGGACGCCCCCTCGCGCGGCCACCTGGTGGGCGGCTTCCTGCGCCGCGCCGACGCGCCGGGGGCGTACCTGGACGCGCTCGCCGCCCGCGCGGCCGAGTACGCGGGCTTCAACCTGCTGGTGGGGGAAGGCGGCGAGCTGCGCTACCTGGGCAACCGCAGCGGCGCGGCGCGCGTGCTGGAGCCCGGCGTGTACGGGCTGAGCAACGCGCTGCTGGACACGCCCTGGCCCAAGGTGGCGCGGGGAAAGGCGGGGCTCGCGGCGGCGCTGGACGGCGGCGGGGACGTGGACCCGGAATCGCTCTTCCGCGTCCTGTGGGACGCCGAGCCCGCCCCGGACGCGCACCTCCCGGACACCGGGGTGGGGCTGGAGCGCGAGCGGATGCTCTCGTCGCCCTTCATCCGCACCCCGGACTACGGCACCCGCGCCTCCACCGTGCTCCTGGTGGGGCGCGACGGCCGGGTGCGGTTCGTGGAGCGGACCGTCGCGCCCGGCGTGGACGGCTGGACGGAGGCGGCGTACGAGTTCCGGATCGAGGGCGGCGCCGGCCCCGCGTCCGCCGCGGCGCGCTAGGCGGCCGGGATGCGGACGCTCTCCATCGTCGTCCCCGCCCTCGACGAGGCGGAGGGGATCGCCAGGGCGCTGGCGCCGCTCCAGGCGCTGCGGGCGCGCGGGCACGAGGTGCTGGTGGTGGACGGCGGCAGCGTGGACGGCACCGCGGACCTTGCGGCGCCGCTGGCCGACCGGGTGCTGCGCGCGGAGCGCGGCCGGGCGCGGCAGCAGAACGCCGGGGCGCGGGAAGCGCGCGGCGACGTGCTGCTTTTCCTGCACGCGGACACGCGGCTGCCGGAGGGCGCGGACCGGCGGGTGCTGGACGGGCTGGCGCGGAGCGGGCGCGGGTGGGGGCGCTTCGACGTGCGGCTCACCGGCCGCCTGCCCATGCTGCGCGTGGTGGAGCGGATGATCTCGCTGCGCTCCCGCGTGGGCGGCGTCGCCACCGGCGACCAGGCGATCTTCGTGCGGCGCGACTGGTTCCGGGACGCGGGCGGCTTCCCGGAGATCCCGCTGATGGAGGACGTGGCGCTTTCCCGCGCGCTGCTCCGCCGCGGGCGGCCGCTGTGCCTGCGCGAGACGGTGCTCACCTCCAGCCGGCGCTGGGAGTCGCGCGGCATCTGGCGGACGATCCTGCTGATGTGGCGGCTGCGGCTGGAGTACCGGCTGGGCGTGGACCCGGAGCGGCTGGCGGCGCGCTACCGGTGATCTTTGGAAGGAACGCAAGAGCGGGATCCGGGCGTGCCCCCGGCTGGCGCCGGGGTCGGGCTTCGGCTCCGTAACGCAGCAAACAACGCTGCGTAACGGAGTCGAGCCCGCGCAAACAGCCGCGCGGTCTCGCCCCTTCGGGCCGAAATCCCTCACGCAAGTACCTGCCCGTAATCGAGATCCAGCAGTTGCCCCCTCTCCCAGAATTGGGAGAGGGTGGCGGCTCTAAGGCCGCCGGGTGAGGGCCCACTCGCGCCACCCCGGGGGGAGGTCCGCAGCCTCGTCCACGTCGCCCAGCTCCTCCAGCAGCGCCGGCTCGATCCCCTCCGCGCGCAGCCGCGCCACCGTCGCCGCGAGCACCTCCGCGGTGCTCCACGCGATCCCGCGGAACGCCTCCGGCACCGGGCGCCGCAGCCCCAGCAGCCAGTAGCCCCCGTCGCGCGCGGGGCCCAGCACGGCGTCGTGCGCGTCCAGCAGCGCGAAGGCCCGCCGCAGCAGCTCCGCCGTCAGCCCCGGCAGGTCCGAGCCGACGATCACCACCCGCCCGTACCCCGCCGCGAACGCCGCGTCGAAGGCGCTCCGCATCCGCTCCCCCAGGTCGCCCTCCGCCTGCGGCAGGTACGCCGCGCCGGGCCCCAGCCACGCCCGCACGGTCTCCCCCGCGTCCGCCGGGGTGAAGTGCACCCGCGGCGCCGCCCCCGACGCCCGCGCCTGGACGAGCGCGTGCTCCGCCAGGCGCACGTACACGCGCAGCGCCGCCTCCGCCCCGATCGCGGCGGCGAGGCGCGTCTTGACGCGGCCGGCCTGCGGCGCGCGGACGAACACGAGGACGGCGTCGGACAATGGAAAGTGCGAGAGTGCGTGAGTGCGCGATACGGAATCCGTGTGAACCAGGCTCCGGGGGCATCCGCAAGGCACCGACGGCAAGGATGCCGTGCAGTGCTCCCCCTCTCCCCTCGTGGGAGAGGGGGCCGGGGGGTGAGGGGGCCCGCCCTCGCGGACGCCAGCACGAAGCCCGACCCCGGCGCAGCCGGGGGCACGCCCGAACCCAGATCTTCTACCTCTACGTCTGCGGAACGGCGGTGATGCGGACGACGCCGTTCTCCACGCGCACCTCCACGTTGTCCACGCCGCGCTCGCGCAGCGCCCGCCGCACCATCTCCGTGCGCTCGGCGTCGCCGGCGCCGGCCATCGCGCCGGCGTCCAGCGGGATCATGACGGTGTCCGGCTCCGCCCCGGACCTCCGGCGCAGCAGCATGAGCGTCACCTGCGGGTCGTCGCCCACGGTCACCTCCACCGCACCCGCCGAGTCCGCCCCGCGCGGGTACACCAGCGCCCCGCCGGGGACGCCGGCGCGGGGGTGCTCCAGCACCACCACGCTCCCCGGGGCCAGCTCGCGCGCCAGGGCGAGCACCCGCCCCATCCGCTCGCGCTCGCCCATCCCCGCGCCGGGGAAGCGCGCGCCGAAGAGCGCGCGGCCGGCGGCGGCGTACGCGGGGCGCACCACCTCGTCGCGCAGCGGCGACGTCGCGGCGCCCGCCGCGCCGGGGAGCGCCGCCAGATCGCGGGCCCAGCGCCGCGCCTCCGCGGGGTCGGCGCGCAGGGACGCAAGGTACAGCGTGGTCCCCCCGTCCGCCCCCGCCGAGGCGATGGCGAGTGCGCCGCGCGCCCAGGGGAGCCGCGCGACGCCGGCCTGCGCCTGCGCGGCGCCGCCGGGAAGGCGCACCGAGGCGTACCACCCCAGCGTTTCCGTCCTCCCCACCGGTAGCGCGCACGCCACCGCCAGCAGCACCACCGCGCCCAGCGCGGTCGCCAGCCGCGCCGCGGGGAGCAGCCGCGCCCGGCGCGGCGCGGCGGCCCGCGGGGGGCGCGCCCGCTCCGCCTCCACCCGGTGCAGCCAGGCGGACACGGCGGGGAAGCTGTCCCCCACCGGCTCGCGCCGGAGCGCTTCCAGCTCGCGGTCCAGCTCGCTCATCTCTCCCTCCGTGCGTCGATCTCGTCCAGGAGGCGCAGCGTCGCCGCCTCCACTCCCTCGTCCCCCGCCCCTCCCCTCGCCGCGGGGACGCCGGCCTCCAGCATCCCCCGCACCCGCTGCCGCGCGCGGCTCAGGCGCGACTTGGTGGCGGACACGCTGCGGTCGCCCTGCACCGCGCCCACCTCCTCCAGCGACATCCCCGCCACCTCGAACAGGAGCAGCGCCGCGCGGTCGCGGTCCGGGAGGCGGCCCAGCGCCGCCAGCAGCGCGGCGCGCCCCGGCGCGTCGGGGCGCCCCCGGAGCACGGCGGGCATGGGCTCGCCGCCGCCCGCCTCCGCCAGGGGAACGAAGCGGCGCCAGAAGTGCCGCCGGGCGGCGGCGTGAAAGCACTGCGTGACGATGCGGAAGAGCCAGGCGCGGAACCTGGCCGGGTCGCGCAGCGAGCCGAAGTGCTCCAGCGCCTGGAGGAGCGCCTGCTGGAGCACGTCGTCGGCATCGCCGGGGGACCACCGCGCGCACAGGGCGCGGGAGTACCGCACCACGTCGTCGTAGTGGGGCTCCAGGGCCTCGGCGAAGGCGTCCGCGTGCACCGGCTTCCCCGCTACGCCGCTACGCCGCCGCGGGGGCGCCGCACAGGTGCACGCGCCGCTCGCTGTACGAGATGAACACGCGGCAGCCGCGCAGCAGGTCCGCGCCCACCAGCATCGTGGGCCGCTGCCCCAGCCCTAGGGCGGCGAACACCGGCAGGTCGGAGATCCGCATCTCCAGCGGCGGAAAGCGGAGCCCCTCCACCCCCACCCGGTCGAAGGTGTACAGGTGGCTTTCCACCGTGTCGCCCGAGATCCCGCCCGCGGCGCGCGTCACCCGCATCCCCGGCGTGGCGCGCGTCACCCCCGCCCCCGCGGCGGCGCGCCAGTTGAGCGTGCTGTGGGCCGCGCCGCTGTCCAGGATGGCGCGCGCCGTGGAATCGCCCACCGCCACGTCGAACATCACGAAGCCGGGCACGGGCGACAGGTTGGCGACCACGGCCGGGGCGGCGCCGGGGCGGGGCGCCGCCGCGTCCGCGCCGCGCCGCCACAGGCGCAGGCGGCCGGCGGGGACGTCCACCTCCACGTCGAAGGCGCGCAGGAAGTCGTTCCCCAGCACCCCGGCGTACGCCGGCCCGGCCGAGCGGCGGAAGCGCGCCGTTTCCGTGACCACCGCGGTGATCCCCTCCACCCTCGCGCCCCCCAGCGAGACCGCCGGGAGCGGGACCTGCCGCAGGCGGACCGCGCCGCTGGCGCCCATCACCTGCACCGAGCCCCCGGCGGAGGCGGGGATCCCCAGCCGCGCCACCGTTTCCGGCGACACCACGCTCCCCCCGCCGGCGGTGTCCAGGAGGAAGACCAGCGAGTCCGCCGCGCCCACGCGCGCCCGCACCAGCACCCGGCCGCTGTCGTAGACCAGCGGCACCTCGGTGTAGCGGCCGGGCGCCGGGGCCGCCGCCGCGGACGCCGCCGGCACGGCGGGCACGGCGAACGGCTTCCAGCGGACCTCGGCGGCGCAGGCGGCGTCCAGCCCCGCGTGCGATCCGGCCGCGACGAAGCGGGCCACCATCTCCTGCGCGCACCCGGGGAGCATGGGCCCGTGCGACGCGGCGGGGACGACCACGTGGAGCGCGTTCCGCAGGTAGCTGCGCGCACGCTCGGCCATGGCGGGCGGGGTGGCGGGGTCGGCGCCGCCGGACACCAGCAGCACGGGGACGTCGGAGCGGAAGGGCTCGTGGAAGTCGGCGGGGAGGGCGGCGCGGGGCCACTCGGCGCACGACGCCTGGATCGCCTCGGTCTCGCGCATGAAGGCGCGATGCTCGCGGGCCGCGTCGTGGGCGGTGATGCGGGGCGCGTCCTCGGAGCACACCACGGACATGTACATCCCCCGGGGGATGGGGCCGTACACGGCGGGGATGACCTGCGAGAGCACCGGCGACAGCGCCTCGGGCCCCCGGGTGGCCGCGCCGTGCACCAGCATGGGGATCGACTGCCGCGTGGAGCTCCCCAGCAGCAGCGTGTACAGCGTCTGCCCCAGCAGGCCGCGCGACAGCGCCAGCGTCGCCGTGTCGCCGGTGGCCGGCTCGCGGAGGAGCACCGGGGCGGGCGCGCGGTCGGCGCGGGCGAAGACCGAGTCCAGCTCCGCCGCCAGGCGCGGGTACGCGGCCGCGCACGCCGCGTCCGCGGCGCAGTCCGCGACCACGCGGTCCAGCGCCTCCTGGGCCGCCAGCGACCCGTCCAGCGGGATGTTGAAGCCCACGGGCGCCACCGCGCGCATCACCACGCTGCGCGTCCGCTCCGGGTGGCGCCGCAGGTACTCCTGCGCCACCCGCGACCCGTAGGAGATCCCCACCAGGTTGACACGCTCGTAGCCGAGCGCCGCCCGCACCGCGTCCAGGTCCGCGACGGCGGCCGGGGTGCCGTACATGCGCAGGTCGGCGCGGCCTTCCAGCGCGGCGCGGCAGGCCCGCGCCTGCTCCGCGCCGCTCGCGGTGTCGCGGGCGCTCTGCGTCCAGCTCCCGCCGCCGCAGGTCAGCGCGTTGGAGCCGCCGGTGCCGCGCTGGTCCACCAGCACCACGTCGCGGTCGCGCCGCACGCCGGCCAGCGGCGGCAGCAGCTGCGCGGCCAGCGTCGCGGCCGGCTGCCCGGGCCCGCCCGCGATCACGAACACCGGGTCCGGCGCCGGCGCAGCGCTCTCCGCCGGGATCACCGCCACCCGCAGCCCGATGCGGCGGCCCCCGGGATTCGCGCGGTTCTCGGGCACCTCCAGCGTGCCGCAGCGCGCCGGCGCCTCCACGTCGGGGAGCCTGCACGCCGCCAGTGCGAGGCCCGGCGCCGCCTGCGCCCGCGCCGCGCCGCCCGCGCACAGCAGCAGAGGCGCCGCCGCGCCGAGGATGGTCAGGATCCGCCTGTATGGTTGCATGTCATGGGATCGGTGAGGGTTGCCCGTCCGGAGGCCCCGGCCGCGGGGCGCTCGCGCGCCGCCCCGGCGGGGCGGCCTCACCAGATAGATGCACGAGGGGCCCGAAAGGTCGCAGCGGGTGCCCGCGAGGTGTTACCTTCGGGGTTCCCGCCGCCGATCCTCCTACAGGATGCCGGCCAGGTGGACGATCACCCACACGATCGCCGCGCCCACGACCCAGCCCGCGGCCTCCTCCGCGCGCCCGATGGGCGGGGCCGGAGGGAGCGGCAGGTTCTCCGGCTCGGCGACCTCGGGTGTGCGCGGGCGCTCCGGGCGCGTGTCGGGGGTGCGGGCCGCTTCCCTGCCGCGCGCCTCCAGCCCGGGGACGGTCGTCACGCCCTCCCCCACGATGGGGCCGGGCGCAGCGGCCGGAGCCGGGGCGGAGGCCGGGGGCGGGGCCGCGCAGTCCGCCACGCGGCGGGCAAGCAGGGGGGCGGTGGCGGCGCCGCCCGGCGCGTCCACGCTGAACGCCGTCGCGCGGCCGCGCAGCTCGTTCGCGCGGGCCCGCAGCCGCGCGTCCACGCCCGCGCCCACGGTGGACCAGCGGATGCGCAGCGAGTCGCGCCGGGCGGGGAGCGGCGCCCACGACGCCACGTGGCGCGCGGTCCCCGCGGTGCCGCCCACCGCCCGCACCCGCAGCGAGCCGCGCAGCATGGTCTCCTCCGCGGCCACGGTGTCCAGCGCGATGCGCGAGGGGAGGGTGTGCGCCGCGGACGCGGCGATCGCCGGGGTCCACGGCCCCAGCGTCAGCGCCCAGCACCCGGCCACCGAGGCGGGGGCGTTGGGGGCGGGCTGCTGCGCCGCCAGCACGGCGGGGAGCAGCACCAGGAACGGCAGCGGCAGAAGGCGCGTCATCGCGGGAACGGCTCGGGTTGCGGGTCGGCCTGCGTCGCCATGGAACGGGAGCGGCCCCGCCGCCGCGCGCGGCGGACGGAGCCTCCAGACGAACGAGCAAGGGATGAATACAACAACGGCGCCCCGCGCGCACCCCGCCGGCGACATCGACTCCGTCCTCCGCGAGCGCTTCGGGCTCGCGGAGTTCCGCCCCGGCCAGCGCCGCGTGGTGGACGCGCTGCTGGGGAGCGGCGGCGCGCTCGCCGTGTTTCCCACCGGCGGCGGCAAGTCGCTCTGCTACCAGCTCCCCGCCCTGCTGCTGGAGGGGGTGACGGTGGTGGTGTCGCGGCTGATCGCGCTGATGAAGGACCAGAGCGACTTCCTGCGCGGCCGCGGCATCGACGCGGCGCGGCTGGACTCGTCGCTCACCGGCGACGAGGCGCGGGCCGTGGAGCGGCGCCTGCGCTCGGGCGAGCTGCGGCTGCTGTACGTGGCGCCGGAGCGCTTC
>JBEVLE010000009.1:0-10210 GCA_040509335.1 Longimicrobiaceae bacterium
AGCTGCATGGTTTGGGCGTGCCCCCGGCTGGCGCCGGGGTCGGGCTTCGGCTCCGTAGCAGACGAAACGACCGTCTGCAACGGAGTCGAGCCCCGGCGGAAACAGCCCCGCCGGGTCTCGCCCCTCCGGGCCGTAATCCCTCACGCGGGGGTGGCGCTGGCGTCCGCTGAGGACTCCCGTGCGGCCTGCGTGAGCAGCCGCTCCACGATCACCACGTCCCGCCACGCGCCGTCCAGCCGCGCGTGGCGGTGGTACACGCCCACCTCGCGGAAGCGGTGGCGGGAGCACAGGGCGCGCGAGGGCGCGTTCTCCGGGAAGATGCGCGAGACCAGCTTCCACAGCCCCGCCGCCTCGCAGGCGGGGAGGAAGGCCGCCATGAGCGCGTCGCCCACGCCCCGGCGGCGCGCCGCGCCCGCCACGTACACCGAGAACTCCGCGATCCCGGCGTAGCACTCCCGCGGCCGGTAGACCGAGGCCGCCACCCAGCCGGCGACCCCGCCGTCCGCCTCGGCCACCAGCACCGGGTGGCGCGCGTCGCCCAGCCAGGCGAGCACCTCGTCCGCGGCGCGCTCGCGCGTCTCGAAGGTGGCGCCCCGCCCGCGGATCCCCTCGTTGTAGATCTCCGCGATCCGGGGTGCGTCCTCCGCCCGCGCCGGCCGCACCCGCACGTCGCTCCTCATCGGCTCGCCCCTGTTTGCCTCGTCCGCCGGACCCTGTGATCTTGCCCGGCGGGCCCGTGCTCCCGCATCCGCCGCCGGATCAGCTCCCCCTGCCCATCCGACCCATGACGGCACATCGCCGTTTTTCTCTGTATCGCCCGCCGCTCGTCCGCGCCCTGGGCGGCGCGCGGACCGGGTTCGTCGCGGCGTGCGGCATGATCCTGTTCGGCGTCGTCACGGTGCTGCTCGGCGCCCTCGTTTCGTGGCTGCGCGGCGGCGTCGTGGCGTCCGGGTTCGCGATGGAGGACCTGCCCTGGCTGGGGCTGTACGTGACGGGCGGCGCCGCGTCGGGCGCGGTCGCGGGCCTCCTCCTCCCCCTGGCGAGGACCCGGCCGGGAGCCGTCCTGGCGGGCATCGCCGCCCTCCAGCCCATGCTCTACTTCATCGTGCGGATCGTCGACCACGTCGAGCCGGGGCCGCAGGACGCGGCCGCCGCCGCCGGCGCGTGGATCCTGGTGTCGCTCCTGCTGGGGCCCATCATCGGGCTCAGGTGGATCCGCTCCTACCACGACGGGCCCGAGCTTCCCTGAAGCCGGCGCACCGCGGGGCCCCGCGGCGAGCCGGCTCCTCCCGGCAGGCTAGGCGCAGCAGCCCGGCGCGCAGCACGCCTGCGCCTTCTCCTCCGTCCCCGCGGCGAGCGGCTTGCGGGCCCGCACGAAGGCGCCCATGAAGCGCCCGTCCACCTCCGGGGCGATCGCGTCCGCGTCCATCCCCGCGCCCTCCAGGAAGGCCCGCGCGTCCTCCGCCCGGTAGACGCGCGTCGGCTCGATCTCCACGTCCTCGAAGCCCACCTCCGTCAGCAGCCGCCGGAACTCCCCCTCCTCCAGCGCCCCCGCCACGCACCCCACCCACAGCTCCATGCTGCGGCGCATCTCCGCCGGCACCTCGCCGCGCACCACCACGTCCGACACGGCGAAGCGGCCGCCCGGCTTCAGCACCCGGAACGCCTCGCGCAGCACCCGCGGCTTGTCCGCGGACAGGTTGATGACGCAGTTGGAGATCACCACGTCCACCGCCGCGTCGGGGAGCGGGACCTCCTCGATGTGCCCCTTGAGGAACTCCACGTTCTCCACCCCCGCCTCGCGCTGGTTGCGGCGCGCCAATTCCAGCATCTCGTCCGTCATGTCCAGCCCGAACGCCCTCCCCGTGGGCCCCACGCGCCTGGCCGAGAGCAGCACGTCGATCCCCCCGCCCGAGCCCAGGTCCAGCACCGTTTCCCCCTCGTTCAGCTGCGCCAGCGCTGTGGGGTTGCCGCACCCCAGCGAGGCGAGCACCGCCTGCTCCGGGAGACCCGCCGTCTGCGCGTCGTCGTACAGGTTGGAGGTGATGGGGTCGCAGGAGCCGTTGAAGGCCGCGCCCCCGCAGCACGAGCTGCCGCCGCCCGCCGCCACGCGCAGCGCCGCCTCGCCGTACTTTTCCCGCACCGTCGCCCGGATGTCCGTCGTGCTCATGGTCGTGTCTCCCGTAAAAAGGTTTCCAAGTCTACATCGCGATGGGTACCGCGCGCACGGCCCGCTGCCGCCTCCGGCCGTCCGTTCCTGCCCGTCCGCCGTGCCGAATGCTCAACTGCTTGTCACTTGCAACTATCGGAACGCACGAAAGCCCTCCTCCCCGGCGTCGTTCAGCGGATCGCGCAGCAGGCGCCGCCGGTGGTGTCCACGCGGGCGGCCGCCGCGCGGGCGAGCTGGCCGATCAGCCTCGCCATGGACTTCCGGACCTGGGGGGGGAACTCCGCCAGCAGCTCCCGCTCCTGCGCCAGGATGTCTCCCTGGATCCGCGCGTGCAGGGCGCGCCCCTCCGCCGTGGCGACCAGCCGCAGCGCCCGCCGGTCCTCCGCGCTCTCGTGCCGCTCCACGTAGCCCTTCTTTTCCAGCGCGTCCACCACGCGGCTGGCGGTGCTCTTGTCCAGGTACAGCCGCGCCGCCAGGTCGTTGAGGCCCAGCGGCCCCTCCAGCACCACCGCCTCCAGGGCGTAGCACTGGGACACCGACACGTCGTAGCAGCAGATGCGGTCGCGGTCGCGGAACTGGTACACGCGCACCAGCTCCGTGAGGGCGCGGTTCAGCTCCACGGTGTCCGCGTCCAGCCGCTCGTCGGCGCCCAGGATCGGCAGGGGCTTCGGTGCTTGCGTGGGCATGGTCCGGCTTCTCCGCGAGTTAGTTGTCATGCGCAACCGCTTCTGCACGGAAGGATAGTTGCAAGTAGCAACCGGTGTCAAGGGTCTCGGGTTTCGTGTGCTTTGGCGGGGCCGCTACGGAGCCCGGCGATACTGCTGCCGGTCTCCTCCGCGGGCTCCGGGAGCCAGGCCGAACAGCCGGCCTGTCTCCCTGCGCCGGAGGGAGCCAGCCAAACTGCCGGCTGTCTCCCTCCGAACAGACGCATGTGGGTACTGCGGAACTACGAACGACAGAACGGCGCCCCCGCCCCGGCATCGAGGTGGAGGCGCCGTCGCTGTTGCAGGCTGTTCCCTGTTCCCTGTTCCCTGTTCCCTGTTCCCTATCTCGTCACCCGCACGTCGCCGCGCAGCAGCGTCATCGGCCCGAAGCTGGGCTGGCCCAGCACCCCCGCGTCCACGCCCACCGTGCCGTCCAGCTGGTAGCGGATGGGGCCGCCGGTCACGGCGCGGCCGAGGGTGTTCGCCAGGCCGGGGAGGTCGGCGAAGCTGATGCTGATCTCCAGCGGCACCAGCGCTTCCTGGCCGGGCTGGAGGGGGACGCCCAGCGGGAAGTCCACCCGGGCCGCCTGCTGGCCCTCCAGGAGGAGGCCGCCGCGCAGCGAGGAGAGCGTCATCCCCAGGGGGTTGGGGTTGGTGACCCGCGCGTACAGGCGGATCGCCGCGCCGCCCAGCGGGCGGCCCACGCCGGGGCCCAGCAGCCGCAGCTCCTCGGGGCGGTCCTCCGCCACGCGGAAGGTGGGGGGCTGGATCACCTGGCCCAGCGTCGCGCAGCCGGGAACCAGGGCGAAGAGCAGCAGCAGCGCGCCGCGTCGGAGTGCCGTCATGTCGCGTCTCCACGGTCTCCGCGCCGCCGCGGGCGGCGGCGCGTCGTTGCAGGTCGGGTGTCCGGGGGTGGCTGCTCCCGGCAATGCAACGCGTGTGCCCCGCCCGGACAAACCCGCGAAGTGCTGGAATGGAAGCTGCATACCCGTGGCCTTCCCCCGGCACCGCCGCGCCCCGGCGCGCCCGGCCGGGAGCGCAGGGAAGAGCCCGGAAAACTCACCACCTCAAGGAGGGAAGGTTGGACACTCACACGACCGGCCAGGCGGGGAGCCTCACGCCCGCCTCATCCGAGATCCTGGACGGCCTCAACGACCTCCTCCAGCTGGACCACGACGCCATCGGCGCGTACGAGATCGCCATCGACAAGCTCCAGGACCGCGACAACGCCCAGCAGATCGCCGGGTTCAAGCGCGACCACGAGCGCCACATCCAGGATCTCAACCTGGCCATCGCCGGGCTGGGCGGCACGCCCCGGAACGAGCCGCACGCCACCGGGCCCTTCAAGCAGGCGCTGCAGAGCCTGGGCGGCCTGGCGGGCGACAAGGGGCTGCTGATCGCCTGGCGGACCAACGAGCTGCAGGTGCGCACCAGGTACGACGCGTACGCCAGCAAGGCGAACCACTGGGGTCCCGACCTCAAGCGCCTGGTGGACCGCAACGCGCTGGACGAGGAGCGCCACTACGAGTGGGTGACCCGCGCGCTGCAGGCCCTGGGCGTGGGCACCGCCGAGGGTGCGGAGCAGGACGAGGGTGGAGCCCCCGGGGCGCTGGCCGGGCTCCGCGAGCGCGCGGCGGACGTGGCCGGCACCGCGCGCGACAAGGTGGCGGACGTCGCCGGAACGGCGCGGGACCGGGTGGCGGACGTGGCCGGCAGCGCCCGGGAGCGGGTGGGCGGCGCGGCGGAAAGCGCGCGCGACCGGGTGGGCGCGGTTCCCGGGCAGCTGCGCGAGGGGGTGGCCGGCGGGCTGGAATCGGTGGCCAACCGCATCTCGCACCTGGTGGACGCGGAGGAGGGCGGGCGCATGGCCGGGGTGGCCGGCGGCTTCGCCGGGGGGATGGAAAGCACCGCGCGCTACGTGCGCGAGGGGAACGTGGAAGAGCTGCGGCGCGACTTCGAGGGGCAGGTGCGCCGCAGCCCCGTGCAGACGCTGCTGGCCGCGGCGCTTGCGGGTTTCGTGATCGGCCGAATCCTTCGCTAAAGGAGAGCCCACATGGCTGAGATTCGCACGGAGCGCGAGGAGATGCCGACCACGCCCCGGTCCGACGTGCACGCCGCCGAGAACCTGACCGACCGGCCCGCGGACCACCTGCCGTCGGGGCACGCCCTCCCCGGCGGGACGCCGTCCACGCGGACCCCGGCGGACCCGTCCGCCGTCGTCGCGGACGACCCGGAGGCGGTCCGCTCCGAGATCGAGCAGACGCGCGAGCGGATGTCCTCGACCATCGACGAGATCGAGAGCGTGCTCGCCCGCAAGAAGGAGGCGATCCAGGACCGGCTGGACGTGCTCTCGCCCATCCGCGAGCGGCCGCTCCCCGCCACCGGGATCGCCTTCGGGGTGGGGCTGGCGCTGGGGCTGCTCACCGGCGGCGGCGACGACGACTCCGACGACCATCGCGCCCCGCGCGCGCACTCGCTCGGCCTGGGGCTGGGCGCGCAGGGCATGGGCGCCGACGAGGACGAGCACGACAGCTTCGGCGGCGACCCGGCCGAGCGCGCGGCGATGTGGGAGAGCCGGGCGCGGCGCCTCCTGCGGGTCGCGCGGGAGCAGGAGGAGCAGATCCGCGAGCTCAAGGAGCGCTACGGCACCCTGTACGCCCGCGAGGTGGAGCTGAGCGGGGCGGGGTGGGAGGACGACGAGGCCGCCAGCGGCGAGCTGATGTCCAGCGTCGGGAGCCTGCGCGACACGGTGCTGCACGGGATCACCGGGTTCCTCACCGACGCCTTCCACCAGATGGGGAAGAGCGGGAGCTCGTCGACGACTTCGCAGGCGTAGCGTCTTCGGCTGGTTCGGCGGGGCCGCTACGGAGCCGGACGATACAGCCGTCCGTCTCCTGCGCGGGCTCCGGGAACCCCGCCAAACAGCCGGCGGGTTTCCCTCCGCCGGGGTGAGCCTCGCCAAACAGCCGGCGAGTCTCCCCCCGAACGGATTCCGGGGGGTATTGCGGAACTGCAACGGCGCCCTCGGCGGGGAGATCCCGGCGGGGGCGCCGTCGCGTACTTCGTACTCCGTGCCGGCGTCCACTTTCGCACTTTCGCACTGCCCCTATCTTTCCCCGCATGCCTTATCTCCGCGTCACGCCCCGCGGCCTGCTCGCCGCCGTTCTCGCGCTGGTCGTCGCCGCGACGTGCGTGCGGCTGGGGGTGTGGCAGCTGGACCGGCTGGAGGGGCGGCGGGCGCGCAACGCGGCGGTGGGCGCGGCGGGCGCGCTCCCCACGCTGGCGCTGGATTCCGCGGGGCTCGCGGCGGTGGCGGGGAACCCCGCGGCGTACGTGAACCGGCGCGTGCGCGTGCGCGGCACGTACGACCCGGTGGGGGAGGTGGTGCTGCGCGGCCGCGCGCGCGAGGGGCAGCCGGGCGTGCACCTGGTGACGCCGCTGCGGGTGGCGGGCGGCGGGGGCGCGGTGCTGGTGAACCGCGGCTGGGCGCCCTCGCCCGACGGCGCCACGGTGCGCCGGGCGCCCTTCGCGGAGCCCGGCCCGCGCGAGGTGGTGGGGCTCCTCCAGGAGATCCCCGTCACCGAGGACGGCGGCCAGCCCGCCGCCGCCGGGCGCGACACCACCTTCCGCCGCCTGGACCTGGCCGCGGTCCGCGCCCGCGCCCCCTACCCGGTGCTGCCGCTGTACGTGCAGCAGCTCCCCGACTCCGCCGCCCCCCGCGACCGCCCCCCCTTCCGCGTCCCCCCGCCCGAGCTGGGCGAGGGCCCGCACCTGGGCTACGCGATCCAGTGGTTCAGCTTCGCCGCCATCGCCGTGGTGGGGTTCCTGGTAGTGGCGCTGCGGAGGAACCGATAACGGAAGTGCGAAAGTGCGGGAGTGCGGAACGGCGCCCCCACCCTGATCTCCGGGTGGGAGCGCCGTTTTGCCGTTCGCAGTCCCGCAGTACCCACATGATCCGTTTCGGAGGGAGACAGCCGGGCGGTTTCGGCTGGCTCACTCCGGCGCAGGGAGACACCGGGGCAGTTTCCGGTGGCTCCCTGCGCCCGCGCAGGAGACGGACAGCTGTATCGTCCGGCTCCGGAGCGGCCCCGTCGCGACAACGTCAGATCAACGAGAACGATCCCCCTGCCCCGCGGCACGCTCGCGCAGGAACGCCTCGATGCCGCGCAGGTGGGCACGGGCGATCCGCTCCTGCACGGCGGGGTCGCGCAGCGCCGCCTCCTGCTCGGGCACCATCAGGAACAGGGTCTCGGTGAGCGCCGACGGCATCCAGGTGGGCCGCACCAGCGCCAGGTCCGCGCGGGCGATGCCAAGGTCGCGCAGGCCCAGCTCGCGCAGCAATTCCCGCTGCAGGTGCGCCGCCAGCTCGCGCGAGTGCCGCTGGTTGTAGAAGACGCTGGTGCCGTTGTTCTCGAACGGGTTCACGCCGTCCGGGAAGGCGTTGTTGTGCACCGACACCAGCAGGTGCACGCTGGAGTCGGTGGCCTCCGCCGGGCGGTCGCCCAGCCCCACCGCCGCGGTGTCCGGGCGCGTTTCCAGCACCCGCGCGCCCCGCTCGCGGAGCAGCGCCACCAGCCGCCGGGCGATGGCCAGGTTGGCGGTGGCCTCCGTGAGCCGCGTGGGGCCGATGGCGCCGCCGGGCGGGTGCCCCGCGTCCACGCCCAGGTACAACCCCCGCAGCGGCTGCGCGCTGTCGATGGCGGGCGGCCTGCGCAGCCGCACCACCAGGTTGCCGCGCTCGTCCCAGCGCTGCAGGAAGCCCCAGGGGCGCTGCGACAGCCGCACGTGGAGGCGGTACACGTCGTCGGCGGCCTGCTCCCACCCGGCGTGCTCCACCAGCGGGTCGTGCGCCCCGTAGTACAGCCAGTTGGTCTTTCCCGTGGCGCCGAAGACGCTGACGGTGAAGCCGTCCTCGGTTTCCTCCACGCGGAAGGGGAGCCGGTCCGAGGTGGCGAGCCGCAGCTCCACCCAGTCGCGCGCCGGGGTGAAGCGCACCGCCCCCACCGACCCGCGCGGCAGCGGCGCCCCCGCGGGGAGGAGCTGCACCTCGGCCGTGTCCACCCACACCGAGCGGTCCGCCGTCAGGCGCACGCGGCGCGCGCCGCCGCGCGTTTCCGCCACCGCCACCCGCGTGCCGTCGGGGAAGAACCACTCGTACGGGTTCCCCGCCCCCGGCGCCCCGGTCCCGATGGCCCCGTCCGGCCGGCGGGTGCGGACCACGCCCGCCCGCAGCGCCGTGTCCGGCGGCGCCGCCGCCGCGGCTGCGGGCGCGGCCGGCGCGGGGACGCGCGACACGTCCTGCTGCTCGAAGGGCGAAACCGGCGTGCGCTCCGGGCGCGCCGCCGGCACGCGCACCGTGCGCCGCAGCGTGCGCGTTTCCCCGCCGCGCGTCGCCACCAGCTCGTACACGCCGCCCGGCGGCACCGGGACGAAGCCCAGGAACGCCCCGTTGGCGGCCACCCGCACCGGGAGGCCGTTGATGCGCAGCGCGGCGTCGCCCGAGCCCACGCTCCCGAAGACGAAGTTGCTGTCGGAGGCGGCGAGCGCCTGCCCCTCGCCCGGGTACACCACGTCCAGCGCCAGCGCGCCGGTGCGCGCCGGCACGGCGGGGAGACCTCCCGGCGCGCTCGCCGCCGCGGGCGCCGGGGCGGGGGCGGGCGCGGTGCGGGGAGCGCAGGCGGCGAGCGCCAGCGCCGCGGGGACGATGCGGAGAAGGGTCCGTGTCATTCGGCTCGTGGGGTCGTGTCCGGGAGGGGCGCGGGCTACTCCGCCGCCGGGGCGCGCCCGCGGCCCGCGTCGTCCTCCACCTCGCCGCTGTGCTCCGCGGCGCCGCGCGGGACCTCCGCGTTCCACGGCGTCACGAAGGGGAGGAGGAGGATCGCCGGGATCCCGGCGAGCATGGTGAGCAGGAAGTACGTGGGCCACCCCGTCTGCTCCGCGATGCCGCCGGAGGGCGCCACGATGAAGTCGCGCGCGAACGCCATGAGGCTGGAGAGCAGCGCGTACTGGGTGGCGGAGAAGCGCTTGTCGCACAGGCTGAGCATGAAGGCCACGAACACCGCGGTGACCAGCCCCCCGGCGAAGTTCTCCACCACGATGGCGACCACCATCGCCGACCGGTCCGCCCCCACCCGGGCCACCCAGTAGTAGGCCAGGTTGCTGCCGATCTGCACGAAGGCGAAGATCCACACCGCGCGGTTGATCCCGATCTTGGGGATGATCAGCCCCGCCGCGAGCACCCCGACGATGGTCGCCCCCAGCCCGATCACCCCCTGCACCGCGCCGATCTCCGTTTGCGTGAAGCCGATGTCGATGAGGAAGGGCGTCGCCAGGTTGGCCGCGAAGCGGTCCGCGAGCTGGTAGCAGATGGCGAACAGCAGGATCAGCGTCCCCCACGGCCCCCCCGTCCTCCCGAAGAACTCGCGGAAGGGATCCACCACCGCGCTCCCGAAGTTGAGCGGGGGCGTGTCGCGGAGCACCGGCTCCGGGGCCCGCACCGCAGCCACCACCCCCACCCCCATCAGCAGCGCCATCAGCAGGTACACGGTGGGCCAGGGCATCCGGTCCGCCAGCACCAGCGCGATCCCGCCGGTGAGGATCAGGGCCATGCGGTAGCCCAGCACGCCCAGCGAAGCGCCCGCGCCCAGCTCGCGCTCGTCGAGCACGTCCACCTGGTAGGCGTTGAAGGCGATGTCCTGCGTCGCGCTGAGGAAGGCGATCAGCAGCGCGTTCACCGCCAGCAGCTGCAGCCCCGCCCGCGGGTTCTGCAGCGACATCGCCGCGATCGCCACGAGCAGCGCCAGCTGCGTGATGACCAGCCACCCGCGCCGCCGTCCCAGGAAGGGCGGGACGTAGCGGTCCAGGGCCGGCGCCCACAGGAACTTGAAGGTGTACGGCATCCCCAGCAGGCTCACCAGCCCGATGGTGGTGAGGTCCACCTTTTCCACCGCCATCCACGCCTGGAGCGTGCGGCTGGTGAGGAAGAGCGGGAGGCCGGACGAGAAGCCCAGGAAGAACAGGGCCGCCATCTTGGGCTGCCCGAAGACGCGCACCAGCGAGGGAGAGCGATCAGTGGCCACGCGCGGCATCCTTTCTCGTTTGGGTCCGGGGTCCGCCATGCATTCCGCTTGCCACGAGCTTGTCCATGGCCGGTTTCTTTACGGCAACGGCTGGGAACTGCGGGTTTGGGCGTGCCCCCGCTGACGCGGGGTCGGGCTTCGGCTCCGTAGCAGACGAAACGACCGTCTGCAACGGAGTCGAGCCCGCGCAAACAGCCGCGCGGTCTCGCCCCTTCGGGCCGAAATCCCTCACGCGGGGGTGGCGCTGGCGTCCGCGG
>JBEVLE010000010.1:0-4692 GCA_040509335.1 Longimicrobiaceae bacterium
CGTCGAAGTGCAGCGGCGCGTACAGCAGGTTGCGGTCGCCGGGGCGGGAGTCGTAGATGCGGACCAGCTCGCGGATGGTGTTGCCCACCGCGCGGTGCTCCACCAGCACGCCCTTGGGGCGGCCCGTGGAGCCGGAGGTGTAGATGACGTACGCCAGGTTGCCGGAAACCACGCCGGTGACCGGGGCCTCGTCGCTTTCCCGCGCCAGGCGCCCGGCCTCGGCGTCCACCAGGAACAGGGGGAGGCCGCAGTCGGCCAGCCGGTCTGCCAGGGCGGCCTGGGTCAGCATCAGCGTCGGGCCGGCGTCGCGGATCATGTAGGCGCGCCGCTCGGCCGGGAGCTCGGGGTCCAGCGGCAGGTAGGCGCCGCCGGCCAGCATCACGCCCAGCACGGCGACGATCATCTCCGGGGCCGGGTCCATGCAGATGGCCACGCGCACCTCGGGGCCCACGCGCTCGCGCCGCAGCAGATTGGCGAGCCGGCACGAGCGCCGGAACAGCTCAGCGTAGCCGAGCCGCTGCCCCTCGAAGCGCAGCGCGGGCGCCTCCGGCGTGCGCCGCACCTGCGCATGCACCATGTCGTGGAGGCACGCCTCGCCGGTGTAGCCGGTGTCGGCGCCGTGGCAGGCGTGCAGCAGCTGCTCGCGCTCGGCCCCGCGCAGCAGCGGGACCTCGGAGAGGCGCTGCCCGGGGTGCGCGGCCATGGCTTCCAGCAGCACCTCCAGGTGCCCGGCCATGCGCGCGATCGTTTCCGCCTCGAACAGCCCCGTCCGGTAGGCCAGCACAGCACCCAGCCCCTCGTCCTCGTCCAGAATGGTCAGGCCCAGGTCGAACCTGACGAAGCGCTCCCCTGCGCCGAAGCGCTCCAGCGCAGTCTCGCCCAGGCGCAGCCGATCGTCCCGTCCACCGGCGCGGTTCAGCGCGAAGATGACCTGGAAGACGGGCGAGTGCGCCAGGCTGCGCTCCACGCCCAGCTCGTCGACGAGGCGCTCGAAGGGCAGCTCCTGGTGGTCGTAGGCCCCCAGCGCCGTTTCCCGCACCCGCCCCAGCAGCTCCCGCCAGGTGGGATCGCCCGACAGGTCGGCGCGAAGGGGCAGCATGTTGACGAAGAAGCCGATCAGCCCCTCCGTCTCCTGCCGCGCGCGCCCGGCGATGGGCGTGCCCACCACCACGTCCGCCTGCCCCGCGTGGCGCCCCAGCAGCGCCTGCCAGGCGGCCAGCAGCGTCATGAACAGCGTCGCTCCCTCCCGCCGCGAGAGCGCCCGCAGCCCGTGCGACACCTCCGCCGGCAGCGCGAGCCCGTGGCTCTCGCCGCGCGCGCCCATCGCCGCGGAGCGCGGATGGTCCGTGGAGATCCCCAGCAGCGGCGGGGCACCACCCAGCTCGGCCTTCCAGAACCCGACCTGCTCTTCCATCACCTCGCCGCTGAGCCAGGCGCGCTGCCAGACGGCGTAGTCGGCGTACTGGATCGGCAGCTCCGGCAGCTGCGCCGTTCCGCCACGATGGGCGGAGTAGAGCGCGGACACGTCGCGCACCAGCACGTCCATGCTCCACCCGTCGCTGACCACGTGGTGCAGCGTGAGCAGCAGCACGTGGTCGACCTCGCCCAGCCGCAGCAGCGTGCTCCGCAGCAGCGGCCCGCGCGCCAGGTCGAAGGGCCGCAGCGCCTCCCCCCGGGCCAGCCGCTCGGCGTGCGGCTCCCGCGCTCCGCCGGGCAGGCCACACAGGTCGAGGACCGGCAGAGGCACCGGTGCGGCCGCGTGGACGACCTGCACCGGCACGCCGTCGCGCTCCGCGAACGTGGTGCGCAGCGCCTCGTGCCGCCGCACCACCTCGCCGATGCTCCCCCGCAGGGCGGCCACGTCCAGCACCCCGCGCAGCCGCAGCGCGTACGGCATGTTGTACGTGGCGCTCTCCGGCTCCAGCCGGTCCACCACCCACAGCCGCTGCTGCGCGAACGACAGCGGCAGCGGTCCCCCACGCGACACCCGCTCGATCGGCGGCGCCAGCGTGGTCCCGGCGCCGCGCAGCGCCTCGATGCGCCCGGCCAGCGCGCCCACCGTCTGCGCCTCGAACAGCGCCCGCAGCGGCACCTCCACCCCGAACGCCTGCCGCGCGCGCGACACCGCCTGCGTCGCCAGCAGCGAGTGCCCGCCCAGCTCGAAGAAGCTCGCCTCCACCCCAACCCGCTCCGGCGCCAGTCCCAGCACCTCCGCCCAGATCCCCGCCAGCACCTCCTCCGCCGCCGTGCGCGGCGCCACGTACTCCGCTTCCGCCCCCCGCTCCGGCGCGGGCAGCCCCCGCCGGTCCACCTTGCCGTTGGCGTTCAGCGGCAGCCGCTCCAGCACCACGACGGCCCCCGGCACCATGTGCTCCGGCAGCCGGCCGCCCAGGCGCGCCCGCAGCTCGCTCCCCGACAGCTCCGCCCCCGGCTGCGGCACCACGTAGCCCACCAGGCGCCTCTGCCCCGGCATGCCGAAGGCAGGATCCTCCCGCACCACCACAACCGCCTCGCGAACACCCGCCTGCTCCGTCAGCGCCGCCTCCACCTCCCCCGGCTCGATGCGGAAGCCGCGGATCTTGACCTGCGCGTCGGTCCGCCCCAGGAACTCCAGCTCTCCGTCCGCGCGCCGGCGCACCCGGTCGCCCGTCCGGTACAGCCGCGCCCCCGCATCTCCCGAGAACGCGTCGGGCACGAACTTCTCCGCCGTCAGCTCGGGCCGCCCCAGGTAGCCGCGCGCCACCCCCGCACCGCCGATCCACAGCTCCCCCGCCACTCCCACCGGAAGCAGGCCGCCTCCCCCGTCGCACACGTACAGCCCCTCCCCCGGCAGGGCTCCCCCCACCACCTGCCATCCGGGGCGCACCTCCTGCCGGAGCCGCGAGGCCGCGCTGACCATGGTCGTCTCCGTGGGCCCGTACATCGCCCACGCCTGCGCCGCCGGGAAGGCGGCCTGCATCTGCTCCAGCAGGTCGGGCGCGATCGCGTCCCCGCCCACGAACACGCGCCGCATGCGCGGCAGCGTCCCCGGTCCGGCCTGCACGCGCGCCACCACCTCGCGCATCAGCGCCGGCACCGCGTGCACCGCGTCGGCCGCCGCCAGCTCCTCCACCAGGCGCTCCACGTCGCGCACCGTTTCCCGCGCGAGCAGCCGCACCCGGGCGCCGGCGAGCAGCGGGGTGAACACCTCGAACGCCCAGATGTCGAAGGCGTAGCTGGCCATCCCCGGCATCGTCTCGCCCTCGGCGAAGGCGAAGGTGTCGCGCGTGGCGAGCAGCGTGTGCGCCAGGCTGGCGTGCTCCACCACCACGCCCTTGGGGCGGCCGGTGGAGCCGGAGGTGTAGATGACGTACGCGGCGTTCCCGACGCCGACCCCGCTCTCCGGCGCGACGTCCGGCTCGCGCGCGATCTCCTCCGCGGACGCGTCCAGGCAGACCACCCTGCCGTGGAAGGCGGAGAGCAGGGCCAGGAGCGGGGCCCGCGTGAGCAGCAGCGGCGCACCGGAGTCGCTCAGGGTGTACGCCAGGCGCTCGGCCGGGTAATCGGGGTCCAGCGGCACGTACGCGCCGCCGGCCTTGAGCACGCCCAGCGCCCCCACCACCATCTCCGTCCCGCGCTCCAGGCAGATGCCCACGCGCGTCTCCGGACCCACGCCATGGCGCCGGAGGTGGTGCGCGAGCCGGTTGGCGGCCCTGTCCAGCTCGGCGTAGCCGAGCGTGGCGCCGCCGAAGGAGACCGCCGGGGCGTCCGGCGTGCGCTCCGCCCGCGCGGCGAACAGCTCGTGCAGGCACGCCGACGGCCGCGCGGCGGACTCCCCGCGGGACGCGGCCAGCAGCTGCGACCGCTCGCCCTCGCGCAGCAGCGACAGCTCCGAGAGGCGCCGCCCGCCGTGCGCCGCCATCGCCTCCAGCACGGCCGCCAGCTGCCGGGCCAGCCGCTCCGCCGCCTGCGGGTCGATGTGCACGGCGTCGTAGCGGAGCTCCGCGCTGAGGTGCGCGGTCGCGTGCGCCGAAAGGACCAGCGGGTAGTTGGCCTGCTCGCGCCCCACCGACGGGCGCACCCGCAGCCCGCCCAGCCCGTTCGCGCTCGCCTCGCCGACCGCTTCGTCGATGGGGTAGTTCTCGAAGACCACCACGCTCCGGAACAGCGCTTCTCCCCGGGGAACGCCGCTCCACCTCTGCACCTCCACCAGCGGCGCGTACTCGTGCTCGCGCGCTTCCACCTGGTGCTCCTGCAGCCCCTGCAGCCACTCCCGCACCCCGGCGGCCCCGTCCAGGCGCACCCGCACGGGGAGCGTGTTGATGAACATCCCCACCGTTTCCTCCACCCCCGCCAGCTCCGCCGGCCGCCCGGAAACGATCGCCCCGAAGACCACGTCGTCCTCGCCCGCGTACCGCCCGAGGAGCAGGGCCCAGGCGCCCTGCACCAGCGTGCTCAGGGTCACACCCCAGCCGCGCGCCTGCGACCGCAGCGCGCGCGTGCCCTCGGTCGAAAGGACCAGCCTGGCCGTTCCGTGACCGTGCTCCCCGCCCATGCCGTGGGCCGGCCGGGCCGCCGGCAGCGGGGTCGGCGCGGCGAAGCCCGCCAGCGCCCGCCTCCAGAAGCGCTCCGCGCCGGCCAGCTCCTGCCGCTCCAGCCACGCCACGTATTCCCGGAAGCGCCGCCCCTGCGCCAGCCGCGGCGACTCGCCCC
>JBEVLE010000011.1:0-4548 GCA_040509335.1 Longimicrobiaceae bacterium
GGCCGCCCGTCGTTCGACAGGCGGCCCCTCCGGGTTCCTGCACGACGCGCGGCTCAGCTCCCCAGCCCGCCGCCCGCGCCCTCCCACTCCCAGTGCTCCAGGACCATCGCGGCGCGCGGCCCGAAGCCGTCGCCGAACTCCGCGGGGTAGCGGATGAGCACGTGGAAGAACTGCCCCTCGTGCCGCCCCAGGATCCCCCGCGCGACCGTCGACCCCGTGCTCGCGGAGTACTCCGCGAGCGCCCAGGGGTAGCGCTGCTGGTCCTGCGCGGCGGGGCCGCTCCCGCCGGTGGCCGCGCTCAGCATTCGCCGCGCGGCCTCCTCGGTCACGGTCTCGGAGTGGATGGTCACCGCGACGTACGCCGAGTCGGTGCGCCGCCCGCCGAACGCGGCGACGAAGCGCACCGTCCGGTCGTCGCCCGAAGCCCCGGACTCCGGCACCAGGTCCGCCGGGACGTAGGTGCTGAAGGGGAGAGGGAACCCCGGCGGCGTGCGGTACAGGCGCAGCGCCACCGGCTGCGCCGTGCCCTCCAGCGCCAGCGTGTCCTGGAGGGTTTCCGGGCGGCTGGTGGGCCCGGTGGCCTGCGCGGGGATCTCGGACACGGTGTCCGCCGCGGGCGGGGGCGGGCGGCGCCGGTCCGCGTCGCCGCGGGAGCACGCGCCCACCGCCGCGGCCGCGAGTGCCACCGCGAGGAATGCGAAAAAGATCCTGTTCGCCGGTCCGGTCCGTCGCTTCCGCTGCACGCCAACCCTCCTGTGTGTGCCGACGAGCCCTCTGCGCGAGAGATGGTGCACCCGCCGGGTTCAAAGTCCCGAAATGCGAGAATGGTGCCGGATGTTCCTGGTATGGTCAGTCGAGAATGGGCTTCCCAAGCCTGGATTCTCCCAGGCCCGAGGCCCCTCCGGCAGATCCAGGGAACGAAGCTGTTTAGTTCCCCGATCCCACCGTGAACGGACCGCCACGCGCCGCGTCGCCTGCACCGCTCGGGGCGCTGGTGGTGTCGGTGCTCGCGGCCGTGTTCGTGCGCCTGTCGACGCCGACAGCGTCGGGATCGACGACCGCCGGGGCGTTGCACGCGGCGAGGCCCGTAGCCAGGGTGCAAACTCCCAAGATGGTGCGCAGGTTCTTCATGATTCCGTCCTTGTAGGGCGTGAGCGGGAGGGTTTCCGCGTCTCTACGTTACCCGCACCACACCCTATCCGCCAGCAACGACAACTGCGAAAATCACTGTCCGGCATACGCTCCGCAACGCGAGCGAAGTCGCTGGGATTGTTTGGGAATCAGGTTCATTCATGCGCCGCAGGTTTCCCGCCATCAGGGCTAATGGCGCCGAAATACCTCCTGACGGCTGAGTGCATGGTGGACCATCGTCAACGGAGACGGATCGTCGAAGGTGGGTCGGCCTGGCGCAGGGGCAACGACCTGCTAAACACGAAGTCCCTCCCTCGTAAGCGAGGAAAGGGCTTTGCTGTCGTTCGTAGTTCTCGCAGTATCCCCCAGATCCTTTGCGGAGGGAGACTCGCGCGGCTGTTTGCGCGAGGCTCACGGAGCCGGAGCGGAGACAGCCGGGCAGTTTCGGCTGGCTCCGCGACCCGCGCAGGAGACCGGCAGCAGTACCGCCGGGCTCCGGAGCGGCCCCACGCGCACAAACTCAGTCGAAAAACGCCTTACTCGGTGGCGATGGAGAACGGCGTGAAGTCGGTGTCGCGGTCGAAGTAGTCCTCCCGCTCCGCCCGCTTGAGCGCGTTCACGATCCGGTACGTGAGCGGCGTGGCGATCACCTCCCAGAGCACCTTGAGCACGTAGTTGGTGACCAGCACCACGAACACCGTGCGCGTCTCCCACTGGCCCAGGAACGCCACCGGGTAGAAGATGGCCGAGTCCACCCCGGCCCCCACGATGGTGGAGCCGATGGTGCGCATCCACAGGTGCCGCCCCTCGGTGAGCAGCTTGAGCTTGGCGAGCGCGAACGAGTTGGCGAACTCCCCCGCCCAGAACGCCGCCAGCGACGCCAGCACGATGCGCGGCGTCTGCCGGAAGACCGCCTCGTGCGCGGCCTGCCCCGTCCACCCGCCGCCGGGGGGGAGCTCCAGCACCACCACCGTCACCAGCGACGCGAAGGCCAGCGCCCCGAAGCCGGTCCACACCACCCGCCGGGCGCGGGCGTAGCCGTACACCTCGGTGAGGATGTCGCCGAACAGGTAGGAGATGGGAAAGAACAGGATCCCCGCCCCGAAGGTGAAGCCCCAGAGCGTGGCCACCTTGGACGGGCCGATCAGGTTGGAGCACAGGAGCACCGTCACGAACACGGCGGTGATCAGGTCGTAGTACCGGTACTGCCGGTGCGCGGCCGGGGCGGCGGTGGCGCCGTGGCCGGGGGCGGTCTGCTGCATGGGAGCGGCGGGGAGGAGGGGGTGGAGCGTCGCGGGAGCGATTGGGAGACGAGCGCGTCATTCTAGCTCCGCGGGGTGGGCGTGTCGAGGGGCGCGTTCCCCTGGCCTCGCGCCGGATCGTGGAATCCCTGGCTTATTCTAAGCGGGGATGTTAGAGTGGTTGGCGCGCTTGTGCGCCAGGGTCAACCTCGCAAAAAGGATGGCGACGATGCCGACGACCGACCAGAAGGTGCAGTCCGAGCTGATGACCGGCATGCGGCCGATGGACAAGAGCACCACCATCGACCCGCTGGATCCGGCCAACTGCCCCACCTGCCGCTCGGGGGTGGTCGAGATCCCGCCGGCGATCATGGCGGACGTGGTGAACGTGGAGCTGTAGCTCGCCCGCTCGCCACACCCGTGCCCGGGGCGCAGCGGCGCTCCGGGCACACGTTCTTCGTTTCCTCGCGGAGTCGCGGCCATGCCCACGCTTTCCTCGACGGCGCCTTCCAGTCCCGCGACGCTGGCGGAGATCCCCCGGCTGGGGGTGGGCGTGCTCTACAACCCCTCGCTCGCGGGCTTCCTGCGCTCGGAGCTGGAGCTGCTGGACTACGTGGCCGTGATCCCCGACCGCTTCTGGACGGACCGCGGCCCGGGGCACCCCGCGCGCTTCGAGGAGATCGGGGCGTGGATGGAGGTGGTGGAGCACGTGGCGGTGCGGCGCCCGGTGGTTTCGCACAGCGTGGGGATGTCCATCGGCAGCGCGGAGTGGTTCGACACGGAGCACCTGGAGCAGCTCGCGCGGTGGGACCGGCGCTTCGGCTTTCCCTGGCACAGCGACCACCTGTCGTTCGCGCGGGTGGCGGGGGAGGACGCGCACTCGGTGGCCGCGGGGATGGCCTGCCCCGTCCCCTACGACGGCGAGGTGCTGGAGATGGTGGCGGAGCGGGTGGAGCGGGTGATGCGCACGGTGCCCGCTCCCTTCCTGCTGGAGAACAACGTGTACTACGTGGACCTGCCGGAGCAGGAGATGACCGAGCCGGAGTTCCTGAACCGCCTGGCGGAGCGGACCGGCTGCGGGCTGCTGCTGGACGTGCACAACGTGTACGTGAACTCCGTGAACCACGGCTTCGACCCGGCGGCGTTCGTGGACGCGCTGGACCTCGGCCGGGTGGTGGAGGTGCACGTGGCCGGGGGGAGCGAGATGCTGGGGATGTACACCGACTCGCACGCCGGCCCCTGCCCGGAGCCGGTCTGGGAGCTGCTGGACCGCGTGGCGGCCGGCGCGCCCAACCTGTGCGGGATCACCTTCGAGTTCGAGGAAACCTACTTCCCGCGGCTGGGGGTGGAGGGAGTGCGCGAGCAGGTGCGCCGCGCCCGCGCCGCCTGGGACCGCTCGCGCTGAGCGGCGCGTGTCGCTGAAGGGGTTCCAGCGGGCGCTGGCCGACCTGGTCGCCACGCCGGAGCTGTGCCGCGCCGCCCGCGCCGACCCGGCCGCGGCGTTCGGCCGCTACGAGCTGACGCCGCTGGAGGAGCGCCGGCTCGCCGCCGTCGTCCTGCAGCGGGGGATGGCGACCAGCTGCTCCCTGTACCGCGCCAACCGCCTCACGCCTCACCTCCTTTTCCTCCCGCTCACCTGCTTCCTGCTGGGCCCGCGCCTGCGCGCCGAGCTGGACCGCTTCTGGGCGGCGCACGCCCGGCCGGGGGACCTGGCCGAGCAGGAGCTGCACGGCTTCGCGGCGCAGCTGCGCGCCCGCCTGGCCTCCGGCGAGCTGGAGGACCCGCTGCTCGGCCCGGTGCTGGAGTACGAGCTCGCCGGCTTCACCCTGGGGCTCCTCCCGCCCCCCGGTGCCGACCCCCCGCCAAGCGACGGCCCGGCCCGGCTGCACCCCCGCGTCCGCGTGGTCGCCTTCCGCCACGACCCCGCCGCGCTGCTGCCGCTCCTGAACGCGCGCCAGGCGCCGCCGTACGCGCTGGAGGAGGGGGAGTTCTACCTGATGCTGGACGCGCGCGGCCCGGAGCGGGCCGCGTCCACCGTGGCACCGCGGCTGGGCCGCCTCCTGCGCGCGCTGGACGGTGGCGGGGACGCCGCGCCCGCGGGCGAGGAGCTGGAGGCGCTGCTGGCCGCCGGCCTGGCGATCCCCGGCCGGCCGGGATAAGCGCCGCGCCGCGGAAC
>JBEVLE010000012.1:0-11129 GCA_040509335.1 Longimicrobiaceae bacterium
GGACGGGCGAGCGCGGCCGCGAGGCATGGACGGACGGCTACTGCTTGGTGACGGTGCCGTTGGGCGCGCAGGGCGTCGCGGGCCCGCCCGAGTTGCTCCCCTTCCGGTTCGAGCCGTCGGAAGCGACGGTCCCGCCGCCGCAGACGAAGTCGGTGAGGTTGCCGTAGACGTCGTTGTTGGTGATCCGCACCGTCGCGTTGGCCTGGCCCGCGCCCCCGTTGCCGGCCTGCACCGCGATGCCGTTGTTGACGAGGAGGTTGCTGTCGGCGCTGATGCGGCCGTTGGTCTCGGAGATCACCGCGAACCCGGAGTTGCCGGAGATGATCGAGTTGCTCACCATGGTGTTGCCGAAGGCGACGCGGATCCCGTCGACGTTGTTGGAGATCGTCGAGTTCTTGATCACCAGGCCCCCCCCGCTCGCCATCGCGGAGACCAGGACCCCCGTCTGCGACGCCTGCGAGATGACGACGTTCTCGATGTTGAGCTGCTTGCCGTTGGTGAACCTGACCCCCACCTGACCCGTCCCCGCGCCGTTGATGTCGAGGTTGCGCAGGCTGACCACGATGTTGGCGCCGTTGACGTTGACGCCGGAGGCCGCCCCCGCGAACAGGGCGCTGCCCAGCACCCCGGCGCAGTCGATGGTGAGAGACTTGGTGATGGTGACCGCGCCGAACCCGCCCGGATCGAGGCAGTTGATCGTCCCCCCGGCCGCGGTCTTGGAGATCGCGCCCGCGAAGGTCTTGCACGGAGCCGTGCGCGAGCAGGGATTTACGTCGTCCCCCACACCCGAGACCCACGTCCGGGTCGCCTGCGCATGAGCGCCCGAAGCCGTGGCCACCGCCATGACGAGGAAACACACCGCCGTTGCCAATGCACGTCTCATGAATCCACCTTTCTGTACGGGAAGAGTGCGAATGCTGCGCGACAATTCGGAAGCATAACACGGATCAGACGTTTCGCCAGGCTCCGGTGTGTAAAGCGAGGCGGAAGAGGAGTGGTCGAAATGCGGCTATCGGTGCGATCGTTCCCCCGCCGGCGGGCCGCCGTCCGGCTCCGCGACCGCCTCCCCGCTGGCGACGATGGCGCGCCGGAAGAGCACCGGCCCCACCGTCTCGTTGACCGCGATCAGCGCCAGGAGCAGCGTGCTGAGCACCGCCCCCTGCTCCGGGTACGCGTCCGCGACGATGGTCGCCAGCCCGATCGCCACACCCGCCTGCGAGATCAGCCCCATCCAGGCGTACTTCGTTTCCGGCGCGCCGGCCCGCGCCCAGCGGGCGCCCAGCCGCATCCCCGTCCAGATGGCCCCCGCGCGCACCAGCGCGATGGGGAGCACCAGCGGAAAGAGCAGCGCCACCTGCTGCACCTGGATCTTGGCGCCCGACAGGGCGAAGAACACCACGAACACCGGGGCCGCCGAGCGCTCCATGGCGTGCAGCAGCTCCACCCCCTCGCCCTCGCGCGACACGTTCTCCATCACGAAGCCCGCCGTGAGCAGCGTCAGGAGCACCTCCACGTGCGCCAGGCGCGCGATCTCCTGCCCGAAGAACGCCACCAGGATGGCGAAGAACACCAGCTCCCGCCCCACGTAGCGCAGGTAGAGCGCCACCCCGCCGCCCAGCAGCGCCCCCACCAGCAGCGCCCCCCCGATCTCCCACACCACCATCCCCATCGACGCCGCCGCGGCCGAGCCCGTGGGCGGCACCAGCGCCCGCGCGACCGCCACCGCCGCGCTGAAGAACACCACCACCGCCACGTCAGACAGGAGCACGATCCCCAGCGTGGTCCGCGTCACCGGGCCGCGCGCCCCCGTCTCGGTGAGCAGCGCCATGGTCACCGCCGGCGAGTGCACGATGGCGATGGAGGCGAAGAGCAGCGCGAACGCCACCACCTGCGCCTCCGACGCACCCTCCAGGAACGGGACCCGATCGCGGAAGGCGTACAGCAGCCCGAAGAGCGCAGCGAAGGAGCACAGCAGCTCCGCCGACATCATCTTGAGGAGGAGCGGGCCGCGATCGCGCACCTCGCCCCAGCGCAGCTCCGCGCCGGCCAGGAAGGCGATCAGCGCGATGGCGAGCTGGCTCACCGGCGCCAGCCGGTCCACCCCCGCCGCCGTCACCGTGCCCAGCCCGTACGGCCCGAACGCCACCCCCGCCGCCAGGTACCCCACGATGCGGGGGAGCCGCACCGACTTCGCCAGCTCGCCCACCGTGTAGGCCGCCAGGATCAGGAAGCCGAAGGAGAGCAGCGCCTGCGATCCCTGCCCCTGCGCCCCCAGCGGAAAGATCAGCTGCATGCTCCCCAGCAGGAGCGCCAGGATGACGAGCCTGCGCATCGCTCAGCCCTCCCGCCCCGTGCCGGCCGCCGCCAGGCGCTCCGCCTCCCGCCGCCGCGCCGAGCCCACCACCGACTCCGCCAGCCGCGCCGAGGCCACGTCCGTGAGGATCAGCGAGACCACGGCGGCCGTGAACACGATGTTGGCGAGCGGCGCCCCCTCCTGCTGCAGGTAGTTGAGGGCGATCGCCACGGCCAGCCCGCCCTGCCCCAGCAGAGCCCGCCCCCACCCCCACCCCAGCGCCGGGAGGGCGCGGTTGAAACGCGCCGCCAGGTTCGCGCCCCCCACCTTTGCCGCCGAGCGCACCGCCACGAACACCAGCACGGGGACCACCCAGGCGCGCGTGCTGGGCACCCAGGCCGCCCCCGCGAAGATCAGGAGCACGAAGTAGAGCGGGCGCTCCACGGCGCCCAGGGCGCGGCGGAGCTCCTCCCGGTTCCCCGATGTGTTCGCCAGGATCGCCCCGATCAGCATGGTGGGGAGAAAAGGGGAAAGGCGCAGGTAGGCGGCCGCGCCGCTCGCCAGGATGGTGGCCCCGGCCAGGCCGATGAACAGGCGGTCCACCTTGCGCTCGTTCCCCAGGAAGAGGTGGAAGAGCGCGCCCCCCACGCAGCCGATCGCCACGCTGATCACCGCCCACTCCGTGGCGGTGGGCGGGCGCACCGCGGCGGAGGCGGGCGGGCCGTGTCCCAGGGTGAGCAGCAGCGAAAAGGCCATCACCGCCACCAGCGCGTCGATGGCGGTGGCGAGCTGGAGCTGCCTCACCACCGGGCCGCGCCACCCCAGGCGCCGCGCCACCAGCCCGATCCCCGTGGGCGCGGAGGCGGTCGCCACCGCGCCCAGCGCCACCGCGGGGAAGACCGCCTCCTCCGGGAGCGTCCCCAGCAGGCCGGTGAACACCCCCACCATGGCCGCCGAGACCGCCGCGAGCGTCAGCGCCGCCTCGAAGAAGGCGATGCGGAAGAGCGGCGCCGGGATGCGCACCAGCTCCGGGAGGGAGAACTGCGCCCCCACCACCACCCCCACCCACCCCAGCGCCAGCGTCAGGAAGGGAGCGAAGCCGCCGAACACGTCCGCGCCCATCAGGCCGGACACCTGCGGCCCAAGGAGGATCCCCAGCAGCAGGTACTCCGCGCCGGAGACCACCAGGAAGCGCCGGCCCAGCCAGTCCGAGGCCACGTGCGCCGCCAGGTAGCCGCCGACGACCACCACGATCAGGACCAGTGCCGAGCTCATTCAGGATGCGTTTTCCAGTAACGGACTGAACTGCTGGGTTCGGGCGTGCCCCCGGCTGGCGCCGGGGTCGGGCTTCGGCTCCGTAAGCGAGCAAACTACGCTCGCTAACGGAGTCGAGCCCCGGCGGAAACAGCCCCGCCGGGTCTCGCCCCTTCGGGCCGAAATCCCTCACGCGGTCGGTGCATGGGGGGTGCGAAATTTGCACGTCGGGCCGGTCCTTTCCGGCGTTTCCGCTCGTCCCGGCACACGCGTCCGCCGCCCCGTTTCCGCTCCCCGGTCCCGGAGGTCCAATGCCCAGGCAACGTGCTGCGCGTCGCGCTTCCACCGGCTCTGCCGGCGCGCCGGCGCCGTCCCTGCGGGAGGGGATGGGCGCCGTCCCGTATCCCGGCGGGGTCGCGTTCCGGGTGTGGGCGCCCAACGCGGCGGAGGTGGCAGTCGCGGGGAGCTTCAGCGGGTGGAAGGCGGTCCCGCTCGCGCGGGAGGAGGGCGGCCGCTGGTCCGCGGACGTGGCGGGGGCGAAGGCCGGCGACGAGTACCGGTTCGTGATCCGCACCCCCGGCGGCGAGACGCTGTGGCGGACCGACCCGTACGCCCGCGACGTCACCAGCTCGGTGGGGAACGCGGTGGTCGTGGACCCCGCCTTCGACTGGGGCGACCCCTCGGGGTACCGCACCCCGCCCTGGAACGAGCTGGTCGTCTACGAGCTGCACGTGGGCACCTTCAACGACGTCCCGGGCGGCGCGCCGGGGAGCTTCGACAGCGTCGTCGCGAAGCTGGACTACCTGCGCGACCTGGGGATCAACGCCATCGAGCTGATGCCCACCGCCGAGTTCGCCAGCGACTGGTCGTGGGGATACAACCCCGCGTACATCTTCGCCGTGGAATCGGCGTTCGGCGGACCGGCGGAGATGAAGCGCCTGGTCAGGGAGGCGCACGCCCGGGGGATCGCCGTGATCCTGGACGTGGTCTACAACCACCTGGGCCCCAGCGACCTGGACCTGTGGCAGCTGGACGGGTGGAGCCTGGACGGCAAGGGCGGGATCTACTTCTACCAGGACTGGCGCTCGAAGACCCCCTGGGGCGACACACGGCCGGACTACGGCCGCGAGGAGGTGCGGCGGTACCTGCGCGACAACGCGCGCATGTGGCTGGAGGAGTTCCGCATGGACGGGCTGCGCTGGGACGCCACCGCGTACATCCGCAACGCCGACGGCGGCGGCGACCCCGCGCGCGACATCCCCGACGGGTGGGCGCTGATGCAGGCCGTCACCCGCGAGACCGACGAGCGCCAGCCGTGGAAGCTGCACGTCGCCGAGGACCTGCGCGGCAACGAGTGGATCACGCGCGACGCCGCCGCGGGCGGGGCGGGCTTCGACACGCAGTGGGACGGCGACTTCGTGCACCCCGTGCGGCGGGCCCTGCTCGCGCGCCGGGACGGCGAGCGGAGCATGCGGGAGCTCCGCGCGGCGATCGAGCACCGCTTCGGCGGCGACCCGCTGCGGCGCGTCGTCTACACCGAGAGCCACGACGAGGTCGCCAATGGCCGGGCGCGCGTCCCGCACGAGATCGCGCCCGGCGACCCCGGCGGGTGGCTCGCGCGCAAGCTCTCCACCCTGGGGGCGGCGCTGGTGTTCACCTCGCCGGGGATCCCCATGCTCTTCCAGGGGCAGGAGATCCTGGAGGACGAGTGGTTCCGCGACCAGGACCCGGTGGACTGGAGCAAGCTGGCCGGGCACGCCGGCATCCACCGGCTGTACACCGACCTCGTCCGGCTGCGCCGCAACGGGTGGGACCACACCCGCGGGCTGCGTGGCCCGCACGTGCGCGTGCACCACGTCAACGACGCCGACAAGCTGATCGCCTTCCACCGCTGGGAGGCCGGCGGCCCGCGCGACGACGTGCTGGTGGCCGCCAACTTCGCCGACCGCGCGTACGACGCCTACACGCTGGACTTCCCGCGCGGCGGCGAGTGGAAGGTGCGCCTCAACTCCGACTGGGAGGGCTACGGCTTCGGCGGGCACCCCGCGTGGAGCGTGCACGCCGGCGGGCCGCCGCAGGGCGGAATGCCGTGCAGCGGGAGCGTGAGCATCGGCCCGTACACCGCCGTGATCCTGTCGCAGGACGGGTGAGGGCGCGGCGGCATCCCGCTTGCGCCGCCTCCGCTCCCCACCCCAACCAGGAGACGACGACATGGCCGGCTGCCCCGAGATCCGGATCGAAGGCGTGACGCGCGACGTGTGGAGCTGCCTGTGGCGCCGCGCGCGGGAGCTGAGCCTGGGCGCGCAGGAGACCCCGTCCGGGACGCTGGAGCACCGGGACGCGGCGGCGGCGTGGAGCTGGGACGAGGACACCGGGGTCCTGGCGATCACCGTGAGCCGCACCCCCTCCAGCACCGACTGCCGGTGGGTGGAGCAGCGCCTGCGCGAGACCGCGCGGGCGTGCGGCGCCGCCTGAGCGGCGCGCCCGCGCCCGGGGAACAGAGACCCGGACGCGGGCGTACGCAGGGCCGTACGTTTGCGGCCAGCGGATCGCGGCCGCATACTGTCGCGGTCCACCCGCTCCGCGCCGCCGGCGCGCCGACCACCCACGGGACCCCATGATGGCGAACCGAACCACCCTCCCGCTCGCTCTGCTCGCGGCGGCCGCGCTCGCCGCGTGCGCCCCCGCCACGCAGGAGGCCGCCGCCCCCGCGCCCGCTTCGCCGGGCGCCGCGCCCGCCGCCGCCGCGGCCCCGTCGCCGCGGGAAGAGGCGCAGCGCTTCCTGGACGAGTACGTCGCCACCTACCAGCCGCTGTACTACACCGCCAACCAGGCCGACTGGGCGTCCAACACGCGCATCGTGGAGGGCGACACCACCAACGCGGCCCGTACCCGCCGCGCGCAGGAGGCCATGAGCGCCTTCACCGGGAGCGTCGCCAACATCGAGCGCACCCGCGCCCTCCTCCGGCAGCGCGACCAGCTGGACCCGCTGCAGGTGCTGCAGCTGGAGCGCATCCTGTACAACGCCGCCTCCGCCCCGCAGACGGTCCCCGAGCTGGTCCGGGCCCGCATCGCCGCCGAGACCCGGCAGGTCGAGACGCTGTACGGCTACCAGTTCACCCTGAACGGCAGGCCCGTCACCCCCAACCAGCTGGACGAGACGATCCGCTCCAGCACCGACCTGCGCCAGCGGCGCGCCGCCTGGGAAGCGTCCAAGGCCGTGGGGCCCACGCTCAAGCCCGGCATCACGCAGCTGCGCGACCTGCGCAACGGCGTGGTGCAGGCGCTCGGCTACCCGGACTACTTCACCTTCCAGGTCTCCGACTACGGCATGACCACGCCGGAGATGCTGGCGCTGGGCGACCAGCTGGTCGGCCAGCTGTGGCCGCTGTACCGCGAGCTGCACACCTGGACGCGCTACGAGCTGGCCCGCCGCTACGGCGCCCCCGTGCCCGACATGATCCCCGCCCACTGGCTCCCCAACCGCTGGGCGCAGGACTGGAGCCCGCTGGTGGAGGTCAGGGGGCTCAACGTGGACTCCGCGTTGGCGCAGAAGGGGCCCGAGTGGGTGGTCCGGGAGGCGGAGAACCTCTACGTGAGCCTGGGCTTCCAGCGGCTCCCGCAGAGCTTCTGGGACCGGTCGTCGCTGTACCCCGTGGCCGCGGACGCGCCCTACAAGAAGAACACGCACGCCTCCGCCTGGCACCTGGACCTGGACGGCGACGTGCGCTCGCTGATGAGCGTGGAGCCCAACGCCTACTGGTTCGAGACCGCCAACCACGAGCTGGGGCACGTCTTCTACTACCAGGCCTACTCCCGCCCCGAGGTGCCGCTGCTGCTGCGCGAGGGCGCCAACCGCGCCTACCACGAGGGAATCGGGAGCATGATCGGGTTCGCGGCCTCGCAGCGCCGCTTCCTGACGGGGCGCGGGCTGGTGCCGGCCGGCGCCCGGGTGGACGAGCGGGCCAAGCTGCTCAACGAGGCGCTGGCGTACGTGCCGTTCATCCCGTTTTCCGCGGGGGTCATGACGCGGTGGGAGCATTCGCTGTACGCCGACTCGCTGTCGCCCGACCGCTTCAACCGCCGCTGGTGGGAGCTGGTGGCGCGCTACCAGGGCGTGGCGCCGCCGGCCGAGCGGGGGGAGCAGTGGGCGGACGCGCTCACCAAGACGCACATCAACGACGACGCGGCGCAGTACTACGACTACGCGCTGTCGTACGCGCTGCTCTTCCAGCTGCACAGCCACATCGCAAAGAACATCCTGCACCAGGACCCGCACGACACCGACTACTACGGGAACCGGGAGGTGGGCACCTTCCTCCGCGACCTGATGGCGCCGGGGGCGAGCCGGGACTGGCGCGAGGTGCTCCGGGAGACCACCGGGCAGGAATTGGACGCGCAGGCCATGGTGGAGTACTTCGCGCCCCTGCAGCAGTGGCTGGTGGAGCAGAACCGGGGTCGTCGGTATACGCTTCCGGCGACTCCGCCGACGGGGGGCTGAGGTGACGCTCTAGCGTTGGGGCCGCTCCGGAGCCGGACGATACTGCCGTCCGTCTCCTGCGCGGGTCGCGGAGCCAGCGGAAACTGCCCCGCTGTCTCCGCTCCGGCTCCGGGAACCTCACGCAAACAGCCGCGCGAGTTTCCCTCCGCAAAAGATTTGGGGGTGGGAACACATCGCGGCCGGGATTCCTTTGCGGGGTCCCGGCCGCTTGCATTGCCGCGGCTATTACGGCGCGTGAACCTTGTCCACGGACCTTTCCGCGCCTAAACTCGTTTCGCGCACGCAGTTTTCCTCCGCGCAGCCCGCCGTTCTCCCGCTCCTTCCTGTCCACACGTTCCGCACGGGGGTGACCATGGCCCGCTTCGCCAACGACTTCAGGACCTTCATCTCGCAGGGCAACGTGGTCGACCTGGCGGTCGGCATCGTCATCGGGGCGGCGTTCACCACGGTGGTGAAGTCGTTCGTGGACGACATCCTCATGCCGCCCATCGGGATGATGTCCGGCGGCGTGGACTTCGCCGACCTGTACGTGAACCTGTCCGGCGGGCGGTACGCGTCGCTGGAGGAGGCGAAGGCGGCCGGCGCGGCCACGGTCAACTACGGCCTGTTCATCAACAACGTCATCGCCTTCCTGATCGTGGCGCTCGCCGTGTTCCTCATCGTCCAGGCGTACAACCGCATGAAGGTGAACACCGACGCCGGCCCGGCGGAGCCCACGGACAAGGAGTGCCCCTTCTGCCGCTTCAAGATCCCCGTGGCCGCGAGCCGCTGCGCCCACTGCACCTCCGAGCTCGCCCCCGCCGCCCAGATCTGACCCGGCCGCCGGACACGCCAGCCGCGCCCCCGCCGGGGGCGCTTTCCGTTTGGGGGCCCCAGCGGACGCCAGCGCGAGCCCCGCGTGAGGGATTTCGGCCCGGAGGGGCGAGACCCGGCGGCAGTTTGCCGGGGCTCGCCTCCGTTACGCAGCGTTGTTTGCTGCGTTACGGAGCCGAAGCCCGACCCCGCGTCAGCGGGGGCACGCCCAAACCCTTCCGTTCACCCCGGATCGCTCCGGCGCAGCAGCCCCGCCACGACGGAAAAGATGAACACCGCGTACAGGAAGCTGCTGGCGATCTCCATCATCACGGCCGCCTTCGCGAGGGGCGACCGCGGGACGATGTCGCCGTATCCCACGGTGGCGCCGGTGACGACGCTGAAATACAGGGCGGTGACCAGGTCCAGCCGCTCCGCCGAGAACGCTCCGGCATCCCGCGAGATCAGCGCGTACACCACCGCGAACCCGTACAGGGTGAACCCGTAGGAGAAGAGGCAGGTCAGGAGAAGGTCCAGGCGCGTCTGCACCGTGGGATTCCCGAGCCCGACCCACGTCTTCGGCGTGTGCACGAACAGGAACGGGCGCCTCAGCCCGTAGATGGCCGCCACCGCGTCCACGATGAGGAGGAGGACGTAGACCCAGAACAGGAAGAACGCTCCCACCGCCAGGGCTCCGGCGCCGCCCAGCGGCTCCGGCCGGGTCGCGACGATCCCGGGGACCCAGAAGAACGCCACGAACACGGAGCACGCCAGGAGAAACGCCACGCCCAGGGCGGCGGTCCGTCTCAGCCCCCGCGGCGCCGTGCGTCTCATGGGGTCCCTCGTCGGCCGCGGGCGCCCGGGCTCAGTCCATCCACATGCGGACGGCGACGAGCACCAGGAACCCCGCGAAGAGCTTGCGCAGGTAGGTGGGCGGCAGCCCCAGCGCCAGCTTCGCCCCCACCCCCGCCCCCAGGAAAAGGCCCGCCGCGATCACCAGCGCCGCGGCGACCTTGAGCTGGCCCGCGCGGTGGTACTCCAGGGCGCCCAGGAGACCCACGGGGAGGAGGAGGGCGGCGAGCGAGGTCCCCGTGGCCTCGGTGGGCGACATGCGCGCCAGGTAGATCAGCGCGGGGATGATCACCACGCCGCCCCCGATGCCGAACAGCCCCGAAAGGACGCCCGCGACCAGGCCGATGGCGAGGAAGATCAGCATTGGGCGTCTCCGGGGGTCCGTGTGCACAGGGGGCGCGGGGCGCTCGCCGCCGCGCGGTCGACGACGCTACTGCATCAACCCTGCCCCCCGCGCGGCCGCGCCGCGGCGGCCCGGACCGTCCGTCAGGGCTTCAGCACCACGTCGAAGCGCACCGTCACCGGGTCGTGCACCTTCATCGTCCCCATCATCAGCGTGGGAGGGCGGACGCCGAAGTCGGTCATCTTCAGCTGCCGGCTCCCCTTCACGCGGAGCCGGCCGGCCTCGCTGGTGGCCGTGGCGTCGATGCTCACCGGCTTTTCGGTCCCGGCGATGCTCAGCGTGCCGTTCAGCTTCACCGAGCCGGCGGGGGTCACGTCGTAGGAGGTGATCCGGTAGCCGATCCTGGGGCTGGTCTCCGCCCGGAGCGCCCTGCGCAGGTGCGCGTTCATGGTCGCGTTGCCGCACTCCAGCCCCGCCACCGACACCGACACGTCGGCGCCCTTCACCGTGTTCTCCAGGTCGGCGATCGCCACCGAGGTGCTCCCCGGCCGGGTCGCCACCGTGCCGTCCACCCGTGCGGCGCGGCAGGTGTAGCTGCGAACGCTGGAGGTGCCTTCCACCCACAGCTTGCTTTCCGGCTGGAGCGCCAGGCCGGCGCGGTCCGCGGTCCATGCGATTCCCGCCGGGACGACGATCGCCATGAGCGCCAGCCGGCCGAACAGTCGAGTACGCATTGCCGCCTCCTTCACTTGGTTTTGTCGACTTTCGCTTTTCGCGTCCCGGGGCTTGCCCGGCCCACGGGATCCAAGCTATCGGTCCGGGACGGGCGGATCTGTCGGGGCGCGGCGGTGTGTGGCGTGAGGGTTGGCGACACGCGTGCTGTGGTGGGATCTCCTACGGTGACGGGAGGGTTGTGCGTGGGGGCCGCTCCGGAGCCGGGCGGTACTGCTGCCCGTCTCCTGCGCGGGTCGCGGAGCCAGCGGAAACTGCCCCGCTGTCTCCGCTCCAGCTGCGGGAGCCCCGCCAAACTGCCGGCGGGTCTCCCTCCGCAACGGATTCGGGGGGTACCGCGGAACTACGAACGACAGGAAGCC
>JBEVLE010000013.1:0-23574 GCA_040509335.1 Longimicrobiaceae bacterium
GCCGGCTGGCGGGGAGGGCTCGCTCGTCGCGCGCCGGGGGCGTGCGGCCGGCGTGGCGGGCTGCTAGTAGCCGAAGCACATGCCACAGTACCGGCAAACCGTGGTGGTCGGGTTCGCCTCGCAGTACGCCTCACCACCGTTCCCGGAGCAGGCCGTGGGGCAGTTGGGCAAACGGGACGCGGGCGCGGGCGCGGCGAGCAGCTCGGTGGCGCCGAGCATGAGCACGGCGGCGCTCGGGACGGCGAACAGCATGCGGATGCGGCCTCGGGTCTTGTGGCTCATGGGTTCCTCCGGGGTTTCCGTTGCACGGCGTGGAGTCCTCCACGCGCGGAAGTACTCTACGGCGGCGCCCCTCAAGAGTCAATCCGATAAACCGGCACCGGCCGGGGCCGCGCCGCGAGCCGCGCGAAGCCCGACCCCGCCGTTCAGGCCGTTCGACCCGGTCAGGAGACCCTCCGCCGTCACTGTGCCCGGACCCGGATGCGCAGCATGACCAGCTCGTGCCGGATCCCGTAGTACGACATCTCCCCGGTGGAGCGGTAGGCGCTGACCCACACGTTCCCGTCGTCGGCCGCCCACACGGCGCTGACGCTGGTCCACTCCCTGGCGAAGCGGTGCTCCCGCCACCCGGCGGCGGTCCGGTAGAACACGCCGCCGCGGTACAGGAGGTACGGGTCGCCGTCGCGGTCCACCGCCAGCGAGATGATCGCCTCGCCGCGGTCCTCCACCGGGTTGGGAACGCGCTCGGCGACCCCCTGCCGCAGGACGTACAGGGCGCTGCGGCCGAGCACCCCGTGCACGACCCCGCCCCCGGAGGGAGCCGCCAGCATGCCCAGGCTCAGCCCCGTCCCGGGCCCGACCGCGGACCACGATGTCCCGTTCCAGTGCAGCGTCCCCCCGTCGGCGGACAGGTACAGCTCGCTTTCTCCGGCGGCCGCCATGGAGTACACGGTCTTTCCCGCGTACTCCGCCGGCAGGCCCAGGTCGGTGAGCCTGCCCCCGGAAAGCCGCTCCACGGTGTACCGGGCGGGATACCCGCTCACGCTGTACCCGAAGACGGTGCTTCCCGCGCCCGTGATGCGCTGCCAGCCGGCCAGGAGGGAATCCACCCGCAGGGGGCCGCCCGCCCGGGACACGTGCGTTCCCACGCTGCCGGTGGCGTAGGCCGTCCCGTCGGGGGCGACGTACAGGTCGGAGATGTAGCCGGTGTAGGCGGCCCCCGTCCCTCCGGTGAACGACCAGGCCGTGCCGCTGAAGCTGAAGCTCAGGTTGTAGATGGAAGCATGGTAGGCCTCGGCGCCCACGGCCAGCAGCCGCCCGCCGCCCCCGTAGAAGCGGCGCACCCAGGGGTAGTGGCCGCTCCAGGTCACCGGGAGCTCGTCGACCCCCTCCTGCGCCCGCACGTACGCCCGCGCCCGCGCCGTCCCCACGCTCGCCTCCACCGTCGCGTCGCCCGCCCCCACCACGCGCACCAGGCCGGCGGAGTCGGCGACCGCCACCGAGGGCTGGAGCGAGCTCCAGCGCGGCCGGAGCGCGGCGGCCGGAACGGAGTTGCCGAAGCGGTCGGTGCCCTGCACCGCCAGCCGGACGGTGTCCCCCACGCCGAGCGCCCGCACCGAGTCGCCCGCCAGGCGCAGCTCGGCGGGGGCGTCCGCGGCGGCGGAGGCGCGCACCGTGTCCAGCGCCGCGGGCCCGCCGCGGAGCAGCGCCCGCACCTCCACCCGCTGCTCCCCGGCCCGGGTGCCGAGCACCCACACGTTGGCGGAGCGGCCGTCCCGGCCGGTGGTGGTGGTGCCCCGCAGCAGCTCGCCGCCCTCGGCGAGCACCCGCCACTCCAGCTCCAGGCCGCGCACCGGCGACCCGCCCCGGTCGGTGACCCGCACCACCACGGAGTCGGCGAGAGGGCGGCCCACCGTGCCGGCCTGGGCGTCGCCCTGCACCACGGACGCGGCCAGCTCCGCCGGGTCGCGATTGGCGGGGGAGGTGGGACCGTCGTCGCACGCGGCGAGGGCGAGGGCTGCGGCGAGCGCGGGGAGGACCCCGCGGAACGGGAGTGCGCGGCTCATCGGGCGTTGTCGGTAGAGGTCGAGGACGCGGCGCGGGGCCGGATCCGCAGGATTGCGAGCTGGGAGGCCGTTCCCCCGGTGGGGCCCCGCCCGGCGGGGCGCCTGGCGGCCACCCACACGCTCCCGTCGGGCTCGGGCCAGAGCGCGCCGGTCGCGGTCCACTCGCCGGGGATGGGAAGGGTCCTCCACCCGCGGGCGTCGAGCGCCAGGACCCCGCCGGAAAAGGAAAGCAGCGGGTTCCCGTCGGCGTCCACGGCGATCTGGGTGTTGTACTCGTCGGGCTTCCGCTCCAGCGGGTAGGGGACGCGCTCCGCGACGCCGTCCCGCAGGCGGAAGAGGCGCCGCGGTCCCCCGTACTCGAAGCCCCAGGCGGTCCCCCCCTGCGGGTGGGCGGCGAGCTGGTAGAGGGGGAGGTCGGCCGCGGCGCCGGCTTCCCGGACCGCGGACCACCCGGACCCGTTCCAGTAGCTGGTGCGCGTGCCCCCGGTCAGGTACAGCCGGTCGGCGGCGGGGGCCGCCAGGGAGGCGGCGTACCAGGGCAGGTCGTGCTCGGGGGGAAGGCGCAGGCTGGTGAGCACCTCCCCGGCGTACCGGTACACCGACAGGGAGTCCGTCCAGCCGGTGGCCGTGGGCCGGCGGAAGCCCACGAAGAGCACGTCGCCGGAGCCCGCCACGCGCTGTGCGTCCCGGAGGTTGGGGTGCGGGCCCCACCCCGAGCCGGGAAGGGAGCTGTACACTCCCCTGTCCGTGGCCGCGAAGGCCCTCCCCGCCGGGGTGACGTGCAGCGTGTTGACCCGGAGGTCGGGCGTCCCGGAGGCCATGGCCTGGGCGGTCCAGGCGGAGCCGGCGAGCGTGTACCCCAGCGGCACCGCGCGCTGCGTCTGCCCGTCGTACACCTGCGCGTCGCCCACCGCGACCAGCCGCCCGCCGCCGCGCTGGATGGCGACGATGCGCGGGGAGAGCCACGCACCCGCATCCACCGGGAACACGTCCACCACCGCGGCGACGGCCACGCGGAGCCGCGCGGTCGCGGCACCCGCCTTCGCCTCCAGCACGGCCTCGCCCAGCTCCAGGGCGCGCGCCCGGCCGGCGGAGTCCACCGACACCACCGCCGGCGCCAGCGACCGCCAGGCGACGGGGGCCCGGGCCGCCGGGACTTCGTTGCCGAAGCGGTCCCGCACGCGCAGCGCGGGGCGGACGGTGTCCCCCACCGCCAGCGCCCGCAGGGTGTCGCCCACCACCTCCACGACCGCGGGCGCCGCGGCGGCCGCCACGGCGCGGACGGTGTCCACCACCACCGTGCCCTCCGCCAGAACGGCGCGCACCTCGGCGGCGTGCTCCCCGGCCCGGGGGCCCAGGATCCACACGTTGGCGGAGCGGCCCTGGTCGTCGGTGCGGGTGGCGGGGAAGCGGAGCTCGCCGCCGCCCTCGGAAAGCACGCGCCACTCCAGGGTGACGTCGCGGGCGGGGGCGCCGCCGCGGCGGAGCACGCGGACGGCCACGGAGTCGGGGAGGGGGGCGCCGGCCGTGCCGGTCTGCCCGTCGCCGCGGACGACCTCGCCGCCGAGGTCGGCGGGGCGCAGCTCGCCGGGGCGCAGAGAGTCGCTGCAGGCGGCGAGCGCCAGCGCCGCCGCGCAGCACAGCATGGGTCGGGTGTGTTTCCTTGCCATCTCGGGAGAAGCGTGGGCGGGTGAGCGATCAGCGCGTCACGACCTCAACCGGACGAATCAGCACGCGCGCGGGTCACGCGCGTCGCAGGTTGAAAGGGAGGATTGGGGATTGAACGGCAGGGTTCGGGCGTGCCCCCGGCTGGCGCCGGGGTCGGGCTTCGGCTCCGTAACGCACGAAACAACCGTGCGTAACGGAGTCGAGCCCCGGCGGAAACTACCCGCCGGGTCTCGCCCCTCCGGGCCGAAATCCCTCACGCGGGGGTGGCGCTGGCGTCCGCGGGGGCCCCCGCTGCGCCGTCGCCGCTTCCGTGTCGTGCTCCCCTCCCCCTTGCGGGGAGGGGCCGGGGGAGGGGGTCCGCCGTCTCGTACTGCCGTTCACTTTCGCACTCACGCACTCCGCACTTTCGCACTTCCGTCCGTCTCCACCTCCGCGTCCTCGCCGCGCACCACCTCCATCTCGTCGCCGCTCGCGCGCGCCTGCACCAGCACGTCCAGCTCGCGCTCGCGCAGGTTGAAGGTGTAGCCCGCGCCCACGATGCCCACGCGCAGGTAGCTGAGCGTCAGCGGCTTGCCGGCCATGCACTCGTCCGCGTTGTCGAAGCGCACGCCGCGGCCGTCCACGAAGGTGAGCGAGCCTCGCCCGCGCACCGCGCCCAGGTGCCCGTGGATCACCACCGCGGTGTCCTCGTCGATCCCCAGCCCCATCAGCTCCGGGTTCTGGGCGATCACCATGAACAGGCGCTGCAGGCGGCGGCGCTGCGAGAAGTGCGTGTCGATCATCGCGCGGAAGCCCAGCAGCCCGAAGCCGGGGCCCAGGTGGACGTCCTGCATCTGCCCGTACTCGTCCGGCTCGCCGCCGGCCAGGATGGTCTCGGTGAGCGCCGCGGCGCCGGCGCTGGTGCCGCACACCACGGCCCCGCGCGAATACGCCTCGCGGACGGCGCGGTCCACCCGCGACCCGCCCAGCGTCGACACCAGGTGCACCTGGTCGCCGCCCCCCAAAAAGATCCCGTCCGCCCCGCGGATCATCTCGGCGATGCGCGGGTCCTGCGCCCGGTCGCGCCGGTCGATGACGGGGATCTCCACGTTGTGGGCCCCCGCCGCCGCGAACGCCCCCATCCACTCGCGCGCCGAGCCGGCGGGGTCGGTGGAGGCGGTGGTGATCCCCACGATCTTGCCGCCCTCCCGGGCGCCGCAGCGCTCCAGGAAGCTCCCCAGCGCGTCGCCCTGCGGGTCGCACGCCCCGCCGATGAGCACCAGCGTGCCCGCGGGGCGGTCGGTGCGGCGGCGGTTGGGGTGCTCCTCGCCACCGGGGTCGAGGGCCGCCGGGGCGGGAATCGTGTTTCCGTTACGGGACCGGGCCATCTTGGTTCGCTTCCGGGTCGGGTTGCATCCGCCGCAGGGCGAGCGCGGCAAGCGCGCCGGCGAGCTGCGGCGCGGCGGGGGCGGCGGGGTCCAGGGGGCCGCCGTCCATGGAGTCGCCGCCGCACTCCAGGACCATGCGCCCGCCGCGCACCACGGCGGCGGCGTGCGCGGCGCGGGCGTCGCGGGCGGACAGGCGCTCGGCGTCGGCGAACACGGCCAGGCGGCACCCCGCGCCGGCGGCGCGCTCCTGCACGTCCCACTCCCCCGCGGGGACCACGGCGGGGCCGCCGGCCGGCACCGCGTCGGCGAGCACGGACACCAGCTTGCCGGCCATCTCCGGGTCGCGGTAGCGCTCCGGCACGTCGCGCGGCGCGGCGTCCAGGATCACCGCCACATCGGACGCCGAGTAGGGGAGCCCCACGTTCAGGAGGTAGGCCGGGGACACGTCCACCACCCGCTCGGCCGCCCCCACCCCGCGCCGCAGCATCTCCGCGCGCACCGCGCCGCGGGGTCCGCCGCCGGTGACGCCGCAGCGCACCGCGTGGCGGAGCGGCGGAGCGTCCGGCGCGCGGGCCAGCGCCCGCAGCTCCGCCACCGCGTGGGCCACGCCGTCCAGCGTCCCGGCAAGGGCGCGCTGCACGACGTCCAGCGCCAGCGCGGCGGAGCGCAGCCCCACCTCCGCGTGCAGGTGCTCGAAGACCACGGTGTACTCCCCCGGCCGGTCGCCGCCGCGGGCGCGCCCGTAGCCCACGTCGTGCCCGGCCATGGACTGCAGCTCCAGCCCCACGTGCTCCACGATGTGCGGCGCGTACGTCCCGTCGCGCAGCCGCGCCACGAAGCCGCCGCGCTCGCCCACCGAGCAGCGGTGCTCCCACAGCCCCGGGAGCGCCGCCAGCAGCGCCTCCGTGAAGCCCGGGACCGCGGCGGAGGAGATGTCGTCGTACGCGCCGGGGTCCAGGTCGATGCGCGTGACCGGGCGCCGCGACCAGAAGCTCGCCCCGCGGATGCTGCGCAGCGACACCAGGCGGATCTCGGAGAACGGGTCCGGGCGCTCCATCGCGTCAGGCCGCGGCCGGGCCGCTGGAGTGCGGGTGCAGCTGCGCCAGCACCCCCGGCACGTCGTCCGCCAGGATCAGCGCCAGCTCGCCGTCGCCCACCTCCTCCAGCGCCCGGTCCACCGCCGCGGCCTCGTCCAGGATCACCTCCATGCGCTCGTCGGCCATCCCCCCCTGGCGCAGCCCCTCCACCAGCAGCCGGGCGATGGCCCCGTCCTCGCGCCCGCGCCGGTCCGGGTCCTCCTTGACGATGACGCGGTCCAGCCGCGCCGCCAGCCGCCCCACCCCCAGGATGTCCTCGTCGCGCCGGTCGCCGGGGACCGCGATGACCCCGATGCGCCGCGTGGCAGGCAGGTTCAGCGCCAGCTCCATCAGCCCCTCCACCGCCGCCTGGTTGTGCGCGTAGTCCACCAGCACCCGCGCCTTCCCCACCCGCAGCAGGTTGAGCCGCCCCGGGGTCATGGAGGGCGACGGGAAGAAGGACAGCAGCCCGGCGCGGATGGTGTCGTAGCGCACCCCCTGCACGTACGCCGTGGCGATGGCCGCCAGCACGTTCTGCTGCTGGAAGCGCGCCGCCCCGCCCAGCATCAGCGGCACCTCGCGCACGGTGGCGATGGGGATGCGCAGCCGCCCGCGGCGGACCACGAACACCCCGTCCTCGATGCGCGCCCCGATCCCGCCGCGCTCGATGTGGTCCTCGAACAGCTCGTTGTCCCCCTCCGGCCGGGTGGAGAACAGGACGATGTCCGCGCCGGTGCGCTCCCGCATGGCGTACACCAGCGGGTCGTCCGCGTTGAGCACCGCGTGCCCCTCGCGCTTGACCACCGCGGGGATCACCGCCTTGACCTCGGCCAGCTGCTCCAGGGTGTTGATGCCGCGCAGCCCCAGGTGGTCGGCGGTGACGTTGAGCACCACCCCCACGTCCGCCTCGTCGAAGCCCAGCCCGGCGCGCAGCACCCCGCCGCGCGCCGTTTCCAGCACCGCCACGTCCACGGTGGGGTTGCTGAGGATGATGTTGGCGGAAAAGGGGCCGGTCATGTCCCCCTCCATCACCAGCCGGTTCTGCAGGTACACGCCGTCGGTGGTGGTGAAGCCCACCGTCTTCCCCGTGTGCCGGAACAGGTGCGCCACCAGCCGCGTGGTGGTGGTCTTGCCGTTGGTGCCGGTGATGGCGATCACCGGGATGGTGTACTGCGTCCCCGGCGGGTACAGCATGTCCACGATGGGCGCGCCCACGTTGCGGGGCGTCCCCTCGCTGGGGTGCGTGTGCATGCGCAGCCCCGGCGCCGCGTTGACCTCGATGATCACCGCCCCGTTCTCGCGGAAGGGCACCGAGATGTCGGGGGACAGCACGTCGATCCCGGCGATGTCCAGCCCCACGATCCCCGCCGCCATCTCGCACGCGGTCACGTTGTCGGGGTGGATCTCGTCGGTGCGGTCGATGGAGGTGCCGCCGGTGGACAGGTTGGCGGTGGCCCGCAGGAACACCGCCTCCCCCGCCGCGGGGACGCTGTCCATGGACCGGCCGCGCGTGGCCAGGAAGTCCCCGGTGGCCGCGTCGTCGGGGAGGCGGGTGAGCACCCGCGAGTGCCCGGTGCCGCGGCGCGGGTCGCGGTTGGCGGCGCCGATGAGCTCGCGCACCGGGGTCCGCCCGTCGCCCACCACGTGCGCGGGGACGCGCTCCGCCACGGCCGCCACCCGGCCGTCCACCACCAGCACGCGGTAGTCGCGCCCGGTGACGAAGCGCTCCACCACCACGCGCCGCGAGTAGGCGCTGGACTCGGGCCAGGCGCGCGCCACCGCCGCCTCGTCGGCCAGGCGCCCGGAGATGCCGCGGCCCTGGCTGGCGTCCAGCGGCTTGAGGAGCACCGGAAAGCCGATCTCCCGGGCCACCTCCACGGCGCCCTCCAGGGTGGAGGCGGTGTCGCCCTCCGGCGCGGGGAGGCCGATGTTGCGCAGCACGCGGCGCGTGTCGTCCTTGTCCTGCGCGATCTCCACCCCGATGGCGCTGGTGTAGTCGGACATCGCGGCCTGCACGCGCCGCAGGTTCTTGCCCAGCCCCAGCTGCACCAGCGAGCTGCTGTTCAGCCGGCGCACCGGGATCGCCCGGCGCCGCGCCTCCTCCACGATGGCCGCGGTGGAGGGCCCCAGCCGCACGTCCTCCAGCAGCTCGTGGAGGTCCTGCACCATGCGGCCCACGTCCAGCGGCTCGCCGGCCATGCAGGCGCGCACCACCCGCACCGCGTCGCGCACGCTCTGGAGGCCCACGTCCTCCTCCTCGTACGCCACGATCAGCCACCACACCCCCTCGTCCCCCGACTCCACCACCCGCCCGAAGCGCACGTCCGAGCCGGCCAGCGTCTGCAGCTCCAGCGCCACGTGCTCCAGGATGTGGGGGAGGTGGGTGCCCTCGCGCAGCCGCTCCACGAAGCCGCCGCTTTCGCCGCGGGAGCAGGGGTGCTCGTGCAGGGTGGGGATGAGCTCCAGCAGGCGGTCGTTGAAGCCCGGCATCTCGCTGGAGGGCACGTCCTCCAGCGAGCCCAGCTGCACGTCGCAGGCGATGACCGGGGCGAGCCTCCAGAAGTTGGGGCCGCGCACCGCCCGCAGGCGGGCCACGCGCAGCTCCTCGGGGTCCGGGCCGGCGGCCACGGCCGCGGCGGCGGGGTCCGTCACGCTCATCTCCGCTCCGGCGAGGCGTTCAGTCCAGGTCGGCGCGGCGCGGGCGGGCGGAGTACGATTCGGCGTCCGGCGATCCCCGTCCGCGCGCGCCCACGCTCCGCTCCCGCGAGCGCGGCGAGTCGCAGCAGTCGATGCGGCGGGCGAAGCCGCTTTCCGCGGGCCCGGCCTGGCGGGCGTCCGCGCTCCGGTCGTCGGCGCGGCCCTGGTATCGGTCCATCATCTCACACCCCGGGGGTCCTGGTTTCCATGCCGGCGGCCCGTTCCTGCGGCCCGCGCGGGCCCGGTCAAAACGCACGAAGCATACCAGACGCGCCCCCGGAAAGGACGTATGTTCCGCCGCCGCCGCGACTTCGGGCGCCGGCCCGCCGGGCGGCCCGCGGGTGCGCCCGGCGCCCTTGCCCCGCCGCCCCGGACGGGCGCACATTCCGGCGGATTCCCACCCCCTCCCCCTCCCGCCGGAGATCCCCATGCAGCGCACCGCCGCGGCGGCCCCGGAGGACCGGCTCCCCCGCAGCCTGGGCGCCTGGAGCGGCACCGCGCTGCTGGTGGGGCTCACCATCGGGAGCGGCATCTTCCGCGTCCCCGGCGGGGTGGCCGCCGAGGTCGGCTCCGTGGGCGCCGTCGCCCTGGTGTGGGTGCTCGGCGGCGCGGTGGCCCTGTTCGGCGCGCTCACCTTCGCCGAGCTCGCCACGCTCTTTCCGCGCTCGGGCGGGCTGTACGTGTTCCTGCGCGAGGCGTACGGCCCGCTCCCCGCCTTCCTGTACGGGTGGACCGAGCTGCTGGTCACCCGCCCCGCCTCGCTGGGCGCGCTGGCCATGATCTTCGCCGAGTACGCGGGCACCTTCGCGCCGCTGGGCGGCGCGGGCGTGCGGGTGCTCGCCGCGGCGACCCTGGTGGGGCTTTCCGCCGCCAGCTGGCGATCGGTGCGCTGGGGCGCCGCGCTGCAGGACTGGACCACCGCGGCAAAGGTCCTCGCCCTCGCCGGGCTCGCGCTCGTGCTGTTCGCGCTGGGGGACCCGTCCGCGGGGGCGCTGGCAGTGGCGCCGGGGCTGGCGCCGCGCACGTGGGGCGGCTTCGGGGTGGCGCTGGTGGCGGTGCTGTGGGCGTACGACGGGTGGGCGGACACCACCTCCATGGCCGGCGAGGTGCGCGACCCGGCCCGGGTGCTCCCGCGGGCGCTGGTGGGCGGGGTGCTGGTGGTGGTGGCCGTGTACCTGGCCGCCAACGCCGCGTACCTGTACGTGCTCCCCCTGGAGCGCGTGGCCGCCTCGCCGCTGGTGGCCTCCGAGGCCGCCACCGCCGTGCTGGGCGGCGCGGGCGCCGCAGTGGTGGCCGCGCTGGTGATGCTGTCCGCCTTCGGCGCGCTGAACGGCGCCGTCATGACGGGCCCGCGCATCCTGTTCGCCATGGCCGAGGACGGCCTCTTCTTCCGCCCCGTGGCGGCGGTGCACCCGCGCTTCCGGACGCCCTACGTGGCCGTCGCGGTGACCGGCGCGCTGGGCGTCGCGTACCTGTCGCTGCGCACCTTCGAGCAGCTGGCCGGGGCGTTCGTGCTGGGGGTGTGGCCCTTCTACGCCCTTGCCGTGGCCGGCGTGTTCGTGCTGCGCCGCAGGCGGCCGGATCTTCCGCGCCCGTACCGCACGCTGGGCTACCCGGTGGTGCCCGGCGTCTTTTTGCTCGCTTCCGTGGCTCTGCTCGTGAACTCGCTGGTGGAGCAGACCGGGCTCACGCTGTTCGGGCTGGGGGTGGTGGCGGCGGGCGTGCCCGTGTTTTATGCCTGGCGTGCCTTGAGCGGGAGGCGGGGCTTGGGCGGAACGGATTGAACGGCGGGGTTCGGGCGTGCCCCGGCTGGCGCCGGCGAGGGCCCCCACCCGGCTCGCTTGAGGCTCGCCACCCTCCCCCAATTCTGGGGGAGGGCTTCCTGACCCTCGTACTTCGCCGTGTCGTTCTCCCCCTCTTCCCTTGTGGGAGAGGGGGTCGGTGGGTGAGGGGTGCCGGTGTCGTTCTCCCCTCCCCCTTGCGGGGAGGGGTCGGGGGAGGGGGTCGCCGTTGCAGTTGGCCGGGCTCGAGTCGGACGGAGGGCTTCAGCCCTCGCCGCGCATGAAGCGGGCGAGCAGGCCGTGAAAGTGGTGCACCCCCGTTTCGCGGCGCGGGGAGTAGCGCCCGCGGTGGTACAGGCGGGAGCGCACGCCGCGCTGCACGGCCTCCACCACCTCCTCGTCCTCCATCTCCACCCGGTGCAGGTCGCCCCCGGCCCCTTCCTCGCGCCGGGACGGGTCCAGGACGTAGGACAGAAAGGACACGCGCGTGCGGTCCGGGCCCAGGGGGAGCACCACGTTCACCGACAGGCCCCAGGGGTAGAAGTTCAGCATCAGGTTGGGAAAGAGCCAGAAGTAGTACGCCGCCACGTGCGTCCCCGCGTCCGGGTGCCCGGCGGGGAGCCGGAACGACTCCGCGGCGGACTTCGCCGTCCCCAGCTGCAGGCTGCACCAGGCGTACGTTTCCGTGCGGTACGAGCCGTAGTCCAGCGCCTCCGCCAGGCCCGCGTGCACGTAGGGGATGTGGAACTCCTCCAGGTAGTTGTCGCAGTACAGCGCCCAGTTGGCGCGCACCAGGTAGTCGCGCGAGGTCAGCGGGTCCGGCGCCATGCGCTCCAGCGGCAGAAAGCCCACACGGTCCCGCACCGGGCCGATCCACTCGTCGAAGGGCATGGCCGGGTCCAGCCCGGTGAACGCCAGCGGGCCCCAGCGCTCCAGCGGCGTCCGCGGCAGGTCGTCGGCGGGCGAGGGGAAGCCCTCCACCCCCTCGAACTCCGGCATGGACACGAAGCGGCCGTCCAGCCCGAAGCGGCGGCCGTGGTAGCGGCAGCGCAGCCCGCGCGCGTGGCCCTCGCCCTCCACCACCAGCGTGCCGCGGTGGGTGCACACGTTCGAGAGGCAGCGTGCCGTGCCCTCCTCGTCCGCGGCCAGCACCAGCGGCTCGTCCAGGCAGCCTTCCAGCAGCGTGAAGGGGAGCAGGTGGCCGGGGGCCTTGACCCGCTCCGCCCCGGGAACGAGCTGCCAGCTGCGGGCGAAGACCCGCTCCCGCTGGATCCGGTACAGCGCCGGGTCGTGGTAGACGGCCGCGGGGAGGGTGGACGCCCTGCGGATGTCGGGGTCGATCTCGATCTCGCGCGGGTCCATCGGGGTCTCCGGTTTCGCTGCGTGGCTGGTCGGGGCGGAGGGTGCGTCGCATATTCGCGGGCGGCGGGTTTGACGGCAACTGCTTTGAACGGCCGTGTCGGGCGTGCCCCTCGCTGGCGCTCGGGTCGGGCTTCGGCTCCGTAGCAGACGAAACGACCGTCTGCAACGGAGTCGAGACCCGGCGGAAACGGCCCCGCCGGGTCTCGCCCCTTCGGGCCGTAATCCCTCACGCGGGGCTCCGGACGCCGCCGCGGGACCACGACTCATCTCATCCCATCCGGAGACCTCCGTGAAGCGAACCGCGCTCCTGTCCGCCCTCCTGCTCGCCAGCGCCCTTCCCGCCGCCGCGCAGCACGCCTTTTCCCGGGGCGGCGAGTACGACCCGGCGGTGCCCACGCCGCGCAGCGTGCTGGGGTACGAGGTGGGCGAGCGCTTCACGCCGCACCACCTGCTGGTGCGCTACGTGGAGCGCCTCGCGGCCGCGAGCCCGCGGGTGCGGGTGGACACGGTGGCGCGCTCGTTCGAGGGGCGCGAGGTGCTGCGGGTCACGGTGGCCAGCGAGGCCAACGCGCGGCGCCTGGACGCCATCCGCGCGGACGCGGCGCGCCTGGCGGATCCCGGCGGCGCCTCCTCCGGGGAGCTGGGGGCCGTGCTGGGGCGGGTCCCGGCGGTCGTGTGGCTGGGGTACACGGTGCACGGCAACGAGGCGTCCGGGACCGAGGCCGCCATCGCCACGCTGTACCAGCTAGCGGCCGGGCGCGACGCGGAAACGCGCGCCATCCTGGACAGCACGGTGGTGCTCATCGACCCGGTGCAGAACCCCGACGGGCACGAGCGGCACGTGCAGGACGTCATGCGCGCGCGCGGCGCGCTGGGCGTACCCACCTCGCCCGCGGCGATGGTCCACGGCGGCAACTGGCCGGGCGGGCGCACCAGCCACTACGTGTTCGACCTGAACCGCGACTGGTTCATCCTGTCCCACCCCGAGTCGCGCGGCCGGGTGGGCACCTTCACCAGCTGGTGGCCGCACGTGGCGGTGGACCTGCACGAGATGGGGTCCAACTCCACCTACTTCTTCGCCCCGCCCATGGAGCCGGTGAACAAGAACGTGCACCCCAGCATCCTGCGCGGGTGGGACGTGTTCGCCGCCGCCAACGCCGCCGCCTTCGACCGCGAGGGGTGGTCGTACTTCCGCCGCGAGGGCTACGACGAGTTCTACCCCGGCTACGGCGTGTCCTGGCCGTCGCTGATCGGCGCGGTGGGGATGACGTACGAGCAGGCCTCCAGCGGGGGCGGCGCCATCCGCCGCAGCGACGGCACCGTGCTCACGCTGCGGGAGGCGGCGCACCACCACTACACCGCGTCCATGGCGACGCTGGCGGCCACCGCGCGCAACCGCACGGCGCGGCTGCGCGACTACGTGGAGTTCCGCCGCTCGGCGGTGTCGGACGCGGCGCGGGGCGGCCTGCGCGCGGTGGTGTGGGAGCCGGACGCGCAGGGGCGCGCGGACTCGCTGGCGCGGCGGCTGGCGGAGAACGGCATCGCGGTGGGGCGCCTGCGCGCGGCGGCCAGCGTGTCCGCGACGGAGTACGGGCAGGAGCGCGACGGGACGGTGCGGCTCCCCGCGGGGGCGTACGTGGTGGACCTGGCGCAGCCGCAGGGGCGGCTCGCCCGCGCGCTGCTGGAGCCGGACGCCCAGCTGGACTCGGCGTTCATCCGCGGCGAGCTGGAAAGCCGCCGCACGGGGCAGGCGGACCGCTTCTACGACGTGACCGCGTGGTCGCTGCCCTACACGTTCCGGGTGCGCGCCTGGGGTCTGCGCGGTGTGCCCAGCGGCGTGGACGCGGCTGCGCCGGCCGCGGGCGCGCCCGCGGCGCCCGCCACGGCGCGCCACGCCTACGCCTGGGAGGTGGGGAGCGAGGCGTCGTACCGCCTGCTGGCGGCGCTGCTGGCGGACAGCGTGCGCGTGTGGTACGCGCCGCGGCCGTTCACGGCCGGGGGCGAGCGCTTCCCGCACGGGGCGCTGCTGGCGCGGGTGGCGGCCAACGGGCCGGACGTGCACGAGCGGGTGCGGCGGCACGCGGCGGAGGCCGGCGCGCGGGTGGCCGCGATCCAGTCGGCGGCGGTGGAGGAGGGGACGGACCTGGGGAGCAACAGCGTGTTCCCGCTGCGCACGCCGCGGGTGGCGCTCGCCGGGGGGAACCCGGTGGGCGGCAACTCCTTCGGGTTCGCCTGGTACGCCTTCGACCAGCGGCTGCGCTACCCGGTGACGCCGGTGGACGTGTCGGCTCTCGCCGGCGCCGCGCTGGACGACTTCGACGTGCTGGTGGTGCCGTCCGTCCAGGCGGCGGGGCTGGACCGGGCGCTCGGCGACGCCGGGCGGGAGCGGATCGGGCAGTGGGTGCGGGCGGGCGGGGTGCTGGTGACGCTGGACGCGGCCACGGGGTGGCTGGCGTCGGAGCGCACGGGGCTGTCGCGCTTCCGCGCGCGCCGCGACTCGGCCCGCGCGGACAGCGCGCAGGGGGCGCCGCTCCCGGCGGACGTGCCGGGGGCCATCGTCCGGGCGGTGGCGGACACGCTGTCGCCGCTGCTCGCCGGGGTGAACGCGGCGGAGCTGCCGGTGCTGGTGTTCTCGGACCGCGTTTACGCGGCGCCGCGGGACCTGCGGCCGGGGGAGGCGGTGGTCCGCTACGCGCCGCTGCCGCGGCTGCGCATGGCGGGGTACCTGTGGCCGGAGGTGCCGGCGCGGCTGGCGGGGACGCCGTACCTGTGGACGGAGCGGGTGGGGCGGGGGAGGGTGATCGGCTTCGCGGGGGATCCCAACTTCCGGGACCTGTGGCGCGGTCTGCTGCCGCTGTTCGCCAACTCGTTGTTCTTCGGGCCGAGCTTCTGAACGGGCTCGTACGACCAGCGAAGGAGAACACAGGATGCTTCGTGTGTTCGTCAGTTCCGTGAGCGATGAGTTCGCGTCCGAGCGCGACGCCCTTCGCGGCGAGATCCATGCGCTCGGGGCCCTGTTCTCCGGAATGGAGTACTTCGGCTCACGGCCGGATGCGCCCGCTGCATACTGCGCGCGCGCCGCGGCCGAGTCGGACGTGTACGTCGGGCTGTTCGGAGAGCGCTACGGGTCCATTGATGCCACGAGCGGCCTGTCTTTCACCCACCTCGAATACGAGGCCGCCCGCACCGCCGGAGTTCCCTGTCTCGTTTATCTGAAAGGGGCGTCCGACGAGGAAGACACGGGTGAGCCCCCGCTGCGCAAGCTCAAGGAACATCTGCGGGAGGAGCTCGTCGCCTCCTGGTTTTTGGACCTGGAAGACCTGCGACTCCGCTTTCTGCGCGATTTCGTCAAGCTTCTCCACGAGCGCTTCCTGGATCGTATCGTCCCACTCACCCAGGCTCCGATCCCGGCGAAAGCCTTCCATGCGGCTACCCGGGCCGTGCTCCCGGAGCAGGTCCAGGCGGTCGCAGGCGAAAAGTACATCCCGGAGCTGTACGTCTCGCTCCCCGCCGAGCAGACCCTCGTGGACTTCGCCGAAGGCGAACGTGCATACCTGGGCGCCGCCGGTGCGATCCTGGATCAACTGGTGGAGATCAGCCTCCGCTTCCATTTCGCCGCGGAGATTCGGATCGAGGCCGCGCGTGCCACGTTCGTGCGAGAAGTCGACCCGGAAACGATACGCCTGGCGATCTCGGATCTGGAGGAGGCGTTCCGCTCGGACGAGATCGACCGTCTGCGCGCCGAGGTGGAAAGGCTGATCGAAGAGAGGAACCCCTTCACCCTGAGCGCAGGAGCCCAGCGCCTGGCCCAGCGGCTGAAGGAGTTCGGCTTTGTCGATCGAGACCAGCTGAGGCACGTGCCGGAGCACCTGGCCGGGCTGGCGGGCAAACGGTCGATCGGAGGGCTCGACCAGTCGAGCATCGAATTCCGGAGGACGCTCGGGGTCCTGCCATCTGTGGAGCGCCAGGAGCCCGGGAAGCAGCAGACGACGATTCACCTCGCGAGCGACCTCCTGCGCGATCTGCGGCTGATCTCCGACGACCATTCCAGACGATGCGCGGTCGTGGTCGCTCGGGCGGGTGCCGGCAAGTCCAACCTCCTCTGCAGTGTCGCCCTGCGGCTTTCCCGTGACCACCCGGTCCTGCTGCTGGGCGGGCAGAACGTGATCCTGAAAGAGCACGGGATCGTGCGGTACGTGCAGGAGCGGCTGGAGCAGGTCTTCCGCGGCGTCTTCTCCGACTGGCTGAACCGGGTCTCGGCCGGGCTCCAGACCACCGGCCAGTGGCTGTTCATCCTCATCGATGGCATCAACGAGTCCGAGGATATCCGCGCCACGGCCGACATGCTCCGGGAGTTCCTTCCACTCCTTTCAAGCCGGCGGGTAAAAGTGATCCTCACCTGCCGCGACCTCCTGTGGGAGAGCTACGCGGACATCGTCCGGCCCTACAGCGCCGGAGTCTTCCGGCTCCAGGAGTTTACGGATACCCAGCGGGATACGGCGCTGGAACGCTACTCCCGCTACTTCGCCATCCGCGGGACCGTGGGTGCTCGGGCCCGGGACACACTGCGGAACCCCCTGCTCCTGCGGCTGTTCTGCCAGGTGCACCGCGGAGGCTCGATCGGGCATGTGGGTGAGCTTCGCACGCTGGCCATCTTTGGAGCGTACTTCGACGACGTAGCGCGGAGGATCGCCGGTCGTCTCCGTCACGTCAACACGCACTTGGTCGAGGACTTCCTGCTGACGCTGGCCGCCGATTTGTGGGTCCGCAGGTCGGCCGTGATCTCGCTCGCAGCGGTGCGGGTTTCGCCCGCGGAGCGGAGCCAGGCGAATTCCGTGTACTCCCAGCTGGTTGACGAAAACGTGGTTCGCGAAGAGCGGGCGGAGGGCATTCCGGACGACGCTACGCTCCGTTACGTCTACGACGAGTTCTTCGAATACGTGCTGGCCCGGGCGTGGCACTCGGCCCAGGCGCAAGGGCGCGCTCTCATCACGGAAGCCGTTGCCGCATTCGATGACTTCCCGGCGGCATTCGGCGCGCTCCTCTACTATGACGAGCTGACCGGTGCCTCGGGCTCCCTGGTCAACGAGCTGATCCGGGCCCTCGCTCGTACTCCCGATCCTTTCGCCGCCGCCAGGCAGGCCCGGCTTCTCTACGCATTCGAACGGATGAACTACGACGCGCTCGACCCCGCGTTGATCGCCATCCTGGCCGAGTTCGAGAGTGCGGCCATCCCCGACGTGAAGCAGAGACTCGCCCCGGCCATCCTGCGCGTGGGCGAGCGCGCTCCCGGAGATCCGACGGCGCGCGCACTCGTCGAAAAGGTCCTGGAGATCGAGGGTGCCACCCAAGCTACCTCGGGAGCGGAGGGGAGGGACGGGTCCACACGAAGAATGCTCCAGAAATGGCTGGGCAGGTCGAAGGAACCGAAGCAGCTACCGGAGGACGTCCACACTCTTCCGCCGGGTCGCTTCCACTACACCGAGGCCACCCGGCTGAGCGCCATCGCGGTCCTCGCAGGAGTAATGGCTCCGGATGATCCGCAACGCATCTCCGGCGCGATCACGGCGCTGGGGCGCACCGACCTGCACTCCGCCCTTGAAGCGATCATCTCGCTGGACAGGTCCAGCGACCGGGTGGTGTGTCCACTCGTCGCGACCTACCTGGACAGGGGCGTCCCCGAATACCAGATCTACTGCACCTGGCTGTTGAGGGAGCGCTACGGACCGGAGCCTGCCACGTTTCTACTGCGGCTGTTGACCGCTACGGACACGCGGGTACACAGGTATGCCATGAAAGTCCTCGAAACGCGGCTCGTCGAGGAAGAACTCCTGACGGCAGTGCTCGGCCACCTGGACCCGCCAGGTGAGCTCAAGCCATGGCACGCCCGCAACCTGCTCCGGGTCCTGGGCTACGTCGAGCGGCTTCAGCCCCCCGATGTGAAAGCAAGGCGTCACGGAGAGATCCTGTCCACCCTTTCGCGGTACTTCGACGACGCACGCGGGTCGGTTCGCCTGGAAGCCCTGCACTCTGCCACCCGATACCGTCCTTACCTCGACCTGGCTTCGTTCCACCGGCGGCTCACGGGAGACGACGACGTGTACGTTCGCAAGCTGGCCCGAACACTGGACTCTTCGGGGTTCTTCTCCTGGCCCGGCTAGAAAAGGTGCGCCCCGTCCCTCTGGTGTGAGGTGATCCCACTCTCGACTTCGACGCGGCGGCGCATCTCGCGCCCCGTTTCACGGTCTCTCGCCATGACGTGCAGCACGTGGTTCGCGTCGATGTCGAAGGTGACCTCGATCTGGAGAATCCCCGCGGGCACGGGGGGAAGCCCGTCCAGGATGAAGCGCAGCAGCGTCCGGTTGCCGATCGCCTGCGGATGCTCGCCCTCGAGCACGTGGATCTCCACCGAAGTCTGGTCGTCCACCGTGGTGGTGAGCGTCTCCGTCTTCTTGGTTGGAGTGGTCGTGCTCCGGCGGAAGAATACCATGAAGTTCCCCCGTCCGTCCTCCAGGCCCAGGGAGCTCGGGATCACGTCGAGGAGGAGCGTATTCTTCTGGTCCCCGCTGAGGACACTCCCTTGAATCGCGGCTCCGACCGCAACCGCTTCATCGGGATTGACCGATCTCGACGGATCGATTCCGAAGACCCCGCGGACGATCTTCGCGACCCTGGCCATCCGCGTCGCGCCGCCGACCAGGACCACCCTGTCCGGCCGAACCCGGCCTTCGAGCCAGCCGGCATCCTCCAGCGCTCGCTCGCAGGGCTCCACGAGCCGTTCGAACAGCTCGTCGCAGATCTCTTCGAAGTGGGAACGGGTCAATTCCAGGTCCAGGGACAGCGACCGGCCGTCCTTCCACGTGACGAAGGGGACGTGCAGGGTGGTACACGTTCGTTCCGAGAGTTCGCACTTGCCACGTACGGCTTCGGAGCGAATCCTCTCCATCGTGCCGGGATCGGTGCTGAGGTCGATCCCGTGCTCGAGGTGGAACTCTTCCACCATCCAGGCGACGATCCGCTCGTCGAAGTCGTCGCCGCCGAGGTAGCCGTCCCCGTTAACGGCTTTGACCTCGAACACCCCTTCCCCCATTTCCAGGATGGAGATGTCGAAGGTACCCCCGCCAAGGTCGAACACGGCGATCAGCGCATCCCCTTCACGGTCGAGACCGTAGGCCAGCGAGGCAGCGGTCGGTTCGGTGATGATCCGCAGCACTTCCAGCCCGGCGAGCCGCCCGGCTTCGCGCGTAGCCTGCCGCTGCCGCTCGTTGAAGTACGCTGGCACGGTGATCACGGCATGGATCACCGGTTCGCCCAGATATGCCTCGGCGGCTTCCTTGAGGCTGCTCAAGATGCGGGCGGAAATCCACTGCGGGCTGTATTCCGCTCCGTGGACGCGGACCATGGCAAAGTTGTTCTCGCCGACGATCACCTCATAGGGAAGCGGCGCCGCGAGGTCGGCGATCTCGTTGTACCGTCTACCGATCAGGCGCTTGACCCCGGAAATGGTGTGGCGGGGATCCGTAGCTTGGGTACGGGCCGCGTGTTCACCCACGATCACGGTGCCGTCTTCCCGAATACGCACTACCGAAGGCATGAGGCGGCCTCCGAGTGTGTTGGGAATGACCACGAACCTGCCCTGCTCGAACACGCTTACGCACGAATTCGTCGTCCCCAAGTCGATGCCGATGATCTTGGCCATGGAGGTACTCCCCGACCGTGTGGGTGGTCCTTGGACGGTGTGCAGGATAGATGATGAACTGCGAGCGTTCCCACTCCGGACCTACGAGCCGGTATTTGTCCTTCAGTTATACGTGGTGGCGTATTCGAGCGGAAGCGTGCTCTCGGCGAAGTCGTCCAGGCGAGGAGTCATCGCGCCCTGGCCATCTGTTCGAGTTGAGTTGCTGTGCTCATCCTTGCCTGCCTCCCGGTGACGACATGGAAGCTCCTGGTCTCGTGCGCATCCTCCGTGGTTCCACGCCGGCTCGAGTGAGGTGCCTCGGCCTCGCGGCGTGCCTGTTGCTGTTGGCCTGCGGCATACCGGAAACCGGATACGCTCAGGTCCAGCCCGATACCCTCCGCGTCCCCGGCGTCGCCGCGCCGGTGGAGATCGTGCGCGACCGCTGGGGCGTGCCGCACATCTACGCGCAGAGCACCCGCGACCTGTTCTTCGCGCAGGGCTACAACGCCGCGCGCGACCGCCTGTTCCAGCTGGAGATGTGGCGCCGCCAGGCCACCGGCACCCTGGCCGAGGTCCTGGGCCCGCGCGAGCTGAAGCGCGACGTGGCCGCGCGCCTGTTCGCCTTCCGCGGCGACATGCGCGCCGAGCTGCGCCACTACCACCCGCAGGGCGAGGAGATCGTCGGCGCCTTCGTGGACGGCGTCAACGCCCGTATCGCCGAGACCGAGCGCGACCCCCGGCTCCTCCCGCCCGAGTTCGCCTGGCTGGGCATCCGCCCGGGCCGCTGGACGCCCGAGGTCGTCGTTTCCCGCCACAACGGGCTGTTCCGCAACCTGGATCAGGAGGTCGCGCTCGCGCAGGCGCTCCGCCATGGCGACGCGGCCGCCATAACGGACGTCAACGTCTTCGGGCCGGGCGACCCGAAGCCCGCACTGGACCCCGCCCTCGACTCCGCGCGCATCTCCAGCACCGTGCTCGAGCTGTACGCCGCCTACCGCGCCCCGCTGAGCTTCCGCGCGGAGGACGTGGTCCCCGCCGCCCGCGCCGGCCGCACCGCGCTCGCCCGGCTCTCCGCCGCCGTGCCCGCGCGCCCCGACTGGAGCGAGGAGATGGCGACCGTGGGCAGCAACAACTGGGTGGTCGCGGGGAGGCGGACCGCGAGCGGCCTGCCGCTGCTCGCCAACGACCCGCACCGCTCGCTGCAGGTGCCCTCGCTGCGCTACTGGGTGCACCTGTCCGCCCCCGGGTGGGACGTGGTCGGCGGGGGCGAGCCCACGCTCCCCGGCGTGTCCATCGGCCACAACGCCGAGGGCGCGTGGGGGCTGACGATCTTCGGCGTGGACCAGGAGGACCTGTACGTCTACGAGACCGACCCCGCCGACCCCCGCCGCTACCGCTACGGCGGCGGCTGGGAAAGCATGCGCGTGCTGCGCGACACCGTGCGGGTGGAGGGGCAAGCGCCCGTGGAGGTGGAGCTGAGGTTCACCCGCCACGGCCCCGTGCTGCACGAGGACCGCGAGGGGCGGCGGGCGTACGCGCTGCGGGCCGCGTGGCTGGAGCCGGGCACCGCGCCGTACCTGGCCTCGCTGCGCATGGACCAGGCGCGCACGTGGGAGGAGTTCCTGGCCGCGTGCGGATACGCCCTGGCCCCGGCCGAGAACATGGTGTGGGCCGACCGGCGCGGGAACATCGGCTGGCAGGCCACGGGGATCGCGCCCGTGCGGCGCGCGTGGAGCGGCCTGCTCCCCGTGCCCGGCGACGGACGCTACGAGTGGGACGGCTTCCTCCCCGTGCGCCAGCTCCCCGGCGCCGCCAACCCGCGCAGCGGCTTCCTGGCGACCGCCAACGAGAACAACGTCCCCGCCGGCTACCCGTACGCCGACGCCGTCGCGCTCACCTGGGCCGACCCGTACCGCGTGCGGCGCATCGGCGAGGTGCTGGGGGCGCGGCGCGGGCTCACCGTGCGCGACATGGCCACGCTCCAGCACGACGAGACCTCGCTCCCCGCCCGCGCGCTGGTGCCGCTGCTGCGGCGCGTCGCCGTCCGCGACCCGCTGGCCGTCCGCGCGAGGGAGATGCTGCTGGGGTGGGACCGCGTGCTGGGCGCCGAGTCCGTGCCCGCCACGATCTACGTGGCGTGGGAGCGCCGCATCCAGCGCAACCTGCGCGACCGCATGGTCCCGGAGGAGGCGCGCCCCTTCCTCCCCGGCGTGGCGCTGGAGCGCGCCGTGGAGCTGATGACCCGCCCGGACCAGCGCCTGGGCAGCGAGCCGGTGCGCGTCCGCGACTTCATCCTGGCGCGCAGCCTGGACGAGGCCGTCGCGGAACTGCGCCAGAGCCTGGGGCCGGAGGTGAGCGCGTGGCGCTACGGCCAGCCGCGCATGCACCACGTGCTGCTGCGGCACCCGCTGAGCGCCGCCGTGGACTCCGCCGCGCGCGCCGGGCTGGACCTGGGCCCGCTCCCCCGCGGCGGCAGCGCCCAGACCGTCAACGCCACCGGCGGATACGAGAACCAGGTCGCCGGCGCCACCTTCCGCATCGTCGCCGACCCGTCCGACTGGGACGCCTCCCTGGGCACCAACTCCCCCGGCCAGTCCGGCGACCCCCGCGACCCGCACTACGGCGACCTGTTCGCCCCCTGGGCCCGCGGCGAGTACTTCCCCGTGCTGTTTTCGCGGGAGAAGGTGCAGTCCGCGGCCGAGCGCACGACCGTGCTGCTCCCGGGGCGGTAACCTGCCGTCGCGTGAGGGATTACGGCCCGAAGGGGCGAGACCGCGCGGCTGTTTGCGCGGGCTCGACTCCGTTGCGCACGGTTTTATCGTGCGTTACGGAGCCGAAGCCCGGCCCCGGCGCCAGCCGGGGGCACGCCCGAACCCGCCGTCAAAAGCCGTTCACGAAGCCACAGCCGCGCGCATGGCCCGCAGCGACTCGCGCGCGAACCGCTTCTGCAAGCCGCGGCTGATGGGAAACCCCAGGACGGACAGCGGCACCGCCGGGCGCGAGAACGAGAACAGCTCGTACGACACCACGTCGTCCTGCATGCGCCACTCCACGGTGAAGCGCTCCTCTCCCCGCTCCGCGTGGTCGGCCACGGTCCCGTACCCGAACCCGAAGCGCCGCGTGGGACCCTCCGCCTCGTCGATGACGTAGACGATCCGGCACGGGTGCAGTGACCAGAACCCCAGGTGCCGCACCAGCAGCCCCGAGGTGCGCCCCGGCTCGATGGGCGTGTCCGGCCACAGGATGCGGGTCCACTCCATGTCGTACATGGCCCAGCGCCGCACCGCGGCCACGGCGCGCCGGTACGTTTCCATCCCCGTGCCCAGCCGGGTGATGGCGAAGTTGCGCAGGTAGCCCGGCGGCGCCGCGGTGCCCAGGCTGGCGCCCGCCTCGGGGTAGGTGAGGGGCGCGTCCTCCCGCTCCGCCACGTAGCGGCGCATCTGGTCTTCGGTGGGCCTGCGGAGGAGGAACATGTGCGCCGGGTCGGAAGGTTCGCCGTGAATTAGCCCCTCCGGCGCGTGCTGGCAAGGGCCGCGCCCCGGCCGCCGGGCCCGCCCGGACGCAAGTCGTTTTCCCGGAACCGGGTACGCGAATTGCGACTCGGCTCCGCGCGGTGCGCCGCACTGCGCCGGAACTCGAGACGTGGAGGCACCGATGGCCGATGGAGACCTTACCCGCAAGGGCACCGAGAACTCGCTCGAAGGCAAGGGGAGCGACCTCAAGGGCAAGCTCAAGGACGCCGCCGGCGGCCTGACCGGCGATTCCAGCCTTCAGGCCGAGGGCAAGATGGACCAGCTCAAGGGCAAGGCCCAGGACGCGCTCGGCAAGGTCCAGCGCGACCTGGACGCGGACCGATAGTGGCACGGGCCGGCGCGGGCT
>JBEVLE010000014.1:0-10378 GCA_040509335.1 Longimicrobiaceae bacterium
GCGTGAGGGATTACGGCCCGAAGGGGCGAGACCCGGCGGGGCTGTTTCCGCCGGGGCTCGACTCCGTTGGGCTGCGTTGTTTGCAGCCCTACGGAGCCGAAGCCCGACCCCGGCGCCAGCCGGGGGCACGCCCAACCCCGCCGTTGACCCCGCAGTTCGCTACACCCGCTTCCGCATGCGAGCCGAAAGAATGCCCAGCTGATCCCGGTACTTGGCGACCGTGCGGCGGGCGATCTGGATCCCTTCTTCCTTGAGGATGTTGACGATGGCCTGGTCGGTCAGCGGGTGCCCCGGGTCCTCGTCGCCCACCAGCTTCTCGATCTGCGCCTTGATGCCGCGCGCCGACACGTCCTCGCCCGAGGTGGTGGACAGCCCCGACGAGAAAAAGAACTTGAGCGGGAACACGCCGCGCGGCGTCTGCACGAACTTCTCGTTGGTCACGCGCGAGACCGTGGACTCGTGCATGTCGATGACCTCGGCCACCTCGCGCAGGGTGAGCGGCTTGAGGTACTGCACGCCCCGCTCGAAGAAGTCGCGCTGCCGGTCCACGATGAAGTTCATGACCTTGAGCATCGTCTGGCGGCGCTGCTCGATGGCCTGGATCATCCAGTTGGCGGAGTTCAGCTTGTTGGAGATGAACTCCTTGTTCTCGCCCACGAACTTCTTCTTGTCCTTGGCGATGTCGCGGTAGGTGCGCGACAGCTTGAGGCGCGGCAGGCTGGTGTCGTTGAGGAAGACCAGGTACTCGCCGTCGATCTTCTCCACGATCAGGTCGGGGACGATGTAGTTGTCGCCGCCGCTGGAGTACTTGAGCCCCGGCTTGGGATCGAGCTTGGCCACCTCGTCGGCGGCGTCCTGCACGTCGCGCGGGGTGATGGACAGCTCCTTGGAGATCTCGGACCAGCGGTGGTTGATGAGCTGGTCGAAGTACCCCTCCACGATGCGGAACGCCAGGTTGGCCCCCAGCTGCGCGCGCACCTCCTCTTCTTCCGGCTCGCCGCCGCCGTTGCGGCGCACGATCTCCTGCACCGCGGAGTCGCGCAGCTGCAGCAGGATGCACTCGCGCAGGTCGCGCGCACCGATCCCGGGCGGGTCGAAGCCCTGGATGACGCGGAGCATGCTCTCCGCCTCCTCCTGGGCGTACGGGCGCAATTCCTCGCGGCTGTCGGCCCAGTCGGCGCCGCTCTCCTTGAGGAAGTCGTTGAGCGAGGTGGTCACCTCGTCCAGCGGGCACGCCATGTACCCCTCGTCGGTGATGTTCCCGATGATCTCCTCGCCCAGGAGGAGCTCGCGCGGGGACAGCCGCAGCAGGGTGAGCTGGTCGTGCAGGTGGTCGCCCAGGTCGCGCTCGGCCACGGAAACGGGCTCGTAGTACTCCCGGTCCTCGTACTCCTCGCGCCGCCCCCCGGCCTCGAAGCCGTTGAGGAGGATCTCTTCCCAGTCGATCTCGTCCTCGTCGTCCTTTTCCTTGTCCTTCTCCACCTCCTGCTGCTCCTCGATCTCGCCCTCCATCATCTCCAGGAAGGGGTTGTTGAGGAGCTCCTGCTTGAGGTGCTGCTGAAGGTCGAGCAGGGGCATGTACAGGAGATCCATCGCCTGGTAGAGGCGAGGATTGATCTTCATCTCCTGCTTGAGCGCAGTTCCCTGGTAGAGACCCGTCTTCATGCGGCTTTATCCGTTTGCAGGATGGGCGTATCGCTCTCTCATTCGTGCGGTCAGCGTGGGACCCAGGTAGATCTCCGCGACCTCCTCGTTCCACACCAGCTCCGAAACCGTGCCGGAGACGCGGACACGCCCATCGTACATGATATAGGCGCGGTCCACGATGTCCAGCGTCTGCTCGACGTTGTGGTCGGAGATGAGGACTCCGATGCCCCGTCGCTTCAGGTCCGCGACGATCTGCTGGATGTCGTGCACGGCGATGGGATCCACCCCCGCGAACGGCTCGTCCAGGAGCATGAAGCGGGGGCGCCCCACCAGCGCGCGGGTGATCTCCAGCCGCCGCCGCTCTCCGCCGGAGAGGGCGTACGCCCGGGTGCCGCGCAGGTGCTTGATGTGCAGCTCGTCCAGCAGCTCCTCCAGCCGCCGGCGCTGCTCGGCGCGGGGGAGGTCCATCATCTGCAGCACGGCGAGGAGGTTTTCCTCCACCGTGAGCCTGCGGAAGATGGAGGGCTCCTGCGCCAGGTACCCGATCCCCCGCCGCGCCCGGCGGTACATGGGCGTGCGGGTGAGGTCGTCCTTGCCCAGGTGGACCCTGCCCGCGTCCGGGGAGATCAGCCCCACCATCATGTAGAAGGTGGTGGTCTTCCCCGCCCCGTTGGGCCCCAGCAGCCCCACGATCTCGCCCTGGGTGACGTGGACGTCCACCTCGTTGACCACGCGCCGCTTGCGGTAGCTCTTCACCAGCCCCGAGGCGCGCAGCGTGGGCGCGGCGGCGGCGGGCGCCGCGGGCGCGACGGGCGGCTCCGCGGCGGGCACGGGCTCCGCGGGCGCCGGCTCCCCCGGGAGCGCGGGCTCCCCGGCGGGCTCGCGCCCGGCGGGGTGCGCCCCGCCGCCGTCCAGGTACTCCCCGATCGTCCGGTCCATCCGCGTGATCAGCTCCGGCAGTCCCCCGTCCATTTCGGCTTCCAGCAGTTCCCCGTGCACCTGGGGGCTCAGCCGCACCTCGCTCCAGCGACCCTCCGGCCCCGACTCCTCCTCGAAGACCGCAGGGCGCGCGATGATCCCCCGCGCGGCCAGCGATTCCAGCGCGGAGGCGGGGAGCGCGACCCCGTCGCCGTCGTGGCCGTAGAGCCGCGCGAACTCCTCCGCCAGGGTGTCCCACGGCAGCGCGCCCCGCGGGTCGGCGCCGCCCAGGAGCACCCGCAGCACCATCAGCGACCCCACCTCGGAGGGGGTGGCCCGCTCCACGAAGGGGAGCAGCCGCGGCTCGCCGCTCACGGGCGCCTCCCCGGCGCGGGCGTGGCAGGCGTCGCGGGCCGCGGCGTGGCGGGCGTCGTCGCCGCCCCGGGCTGCGCGGGGCCGGGCTGGGTGCCGGCGGCGCTCACCGGGGTGGGGTCCAGGTAGACGCCGCGCTGCAGGCCGCGGGCGTCCGCCACGTCCAGCTCGCCGCCCTCCAGCGTCAGCTCGATCTCGCGCGCCACCAGGTAGTTCATCCCGGGGCGCTCGGCGATCTGCTCCCCCTCCTCGCGGACGCGGTAGAAGGAGCGCGCCGCGCCCTTGGCGACCACGCGCTCCAGCTCCACCTCGTCCTCCGGGCGGCTGGCGGTGTCGCCGGCGGCGCGGGCGGCGACCCGCGCTGCGGCGACGGCCGCGGAGTCCTTGCGCGCGAAGAAGCCGGTGATGGTGTCGCCCAGCACCCAGTCGCGGTCGCGGGTGATCCCCGGCTCGGCGGGGCGGGGCTGCCTGGCCATGCGGGCGCGCGGGCCGGTGGCGGCGGGCGGCTGCCCGGCGGTGTCCACCGTTTCCCCATGCGCCCTGCCCACGGCGACCACCCGCTCCAGCACCTGCCCGGGGAGGATCGCTTCCACCGAGTCGGCCTCCAGCAGCAGCCCGGTGGCGGCCACCAGGGGCCGCTCCTCGCCGCCCTGCGCCGCTCCGCCGGCCGGGCGGGCCGCCGCGCCGCTGGGCGCCCCCGCGCCCGTGGTGGGAACTCCGCCCGGGCGGCGGGTCACCAGGCGCTGGAGCAGGTCGTCGGCGAAGAACAGCTGGATCTCGGGCCCGTCCACCCGCAGCTTCTCGCTGGCCAGCACGGCGTCGCGCCGGGCGACCACGCGCTCCAGCTTGTTCTGCGGCAGGGTGGCGTCCACCGTCTCTCCCGAAAGGTCGAAGCGCTCGCCGCTGATCTTTGCGTTGCCGCGCAGGTTCAGCGTCTGGGCCGTGCCGTCGTGGGTGGCCTCGGCGGCGCTGGCGTCCAGGTCGCTCCTGTGGATCACCACGTTGCCGGAGGCCGAGAAGAAGTTCTCGCCGACGGTGGTGACGCGGTCGCCGTCGATCTGCAGCGGCTCGCGGCTGCGGGTGTTGCCGGTGGGCACCACCGTCAGGTGCGGGCGCTGCCCCGCGATCACCTGCGCCTGCGGCCTCCCGGCCATGGCCCGGAAGTACTCGAGCTCCGGGCCACGCAGCGTGGAGCCGCGCGCGACGTCGGTGAAGACCACGTTGCCGGTGGCGTACAGCCGCCCGGTCGCGGACGAGTACGTGGCGTACGTGGAGGTGAGCGTCCGGGTGGGGTCCTGGTAGTTGACGTTGCGGAACAGGTGGACCTCGTTGCTCAGCTGGTAGACCGCCGCGCTGTCCGCCCGGATCGTCGTCCCCCCGTCGCACACCACCTGGAAGTTGCCCGAAACGGAGATGAAGGCGGCGCCCGCCTGGTAGCTTCCGGTGTTGCCGCCCACAAGCGAGCACGTCCCGGCCTGGGCCGCCCCGTGCGACGGGAGGGCGAGGGCGAGCGTGAGCGCAGCGAGCGCGGCCGCGGTGGGCTTCATCAGAACCGGATGCCTTCGCCGCCGCCGGGCGCCGGCCCGCTGCCGCGCGGATTGCTCACCGTGACGTTCTGGAACTTGGCGTCCGACTCGAAGCCGGTGCCGCGGACCTCGCGCCCGGCTTCCTTCATCACCGTGGGCTTGGGGCTCCAGATGCGGTTGCCGGCCACGTCGTAGTTGAGCTCCTCGGAGGTGACCACCCGCGGCCCCTTCTCACCCTGGATCGTCAGCACGGCGTTGCCGGTGGCGGTCATCGCCCCGGTGCGCATGTCGTACCTGCCGGTCCGGGAGGTCAGCGAGCCGGAGCTGGCGCCGGTGGCCTCGTTGAAGAAGTCCAGCTTGACGCCCTTGAGGTCCACGCGCGAGTCGGCGTCCTTGAAGTACGCGGTGTCGCCGTGGAGGTTCGCCTTGCGGACGCCGCCGGTGGTCATGACGTGCTCCAGGCCGTAGATGACCTGGTCCACGTTGAGCTTCGCCAGCCGGTCCTGCTGCGTGGGGACCGCCGCCTCCTTGCCGCACGCGGCGAGGAGCACCAGCCCCGGGACGAGCAGGAAGCGGAGGAGGGGCCGCATCAGACGGCCCCCGCCCGCATCAGGTCGTGGAGGTGCACCATGCCGACCACGCGCCCGTCCTCGTCCACCACGGGGAGCGCCATGACGCCGGCGCGCTCCATCACGCCCACGGCGGCGGCGGCGAGGTCGTCGGCTTCTGCGGTCCTGGGGTTCCGTGTCATCGCTTCAGATACGACGATGGTAAAAAAGTGTTCCTCGCGCTCCATCAGCCGCGTGAGGTCGCCGGAGGTGACCACGCCCAGGAGCCCACCCGCGGCGTCCACCACCGCCACGGTGCCGCGCTTCTCGGCCAGGAGCACCGTGCACTCCCGCATGGTGGCGTCGGGCGGGAGGAGCGGGAGGTCGTGCGCCACCATCACGTCGCGCACCCTCAGCAGCAGCTTCTTCCCCAGCGAGCCGCCGGGGTGCAGCCGGGCGAAGTCGTCGCGCCCGAAGCCCCGGCGCAGCAGCAGCGCCACCGCGAGCGCGTCCCCCATCGCCAGCGCGGCGGTGGTGGAGCAGGTGGGCGCCAGGTCGTGCGGGCAGGCCTCCTCCGCAACCGAGCAGTCCAGCACCCACTCCGCGTGCCGGGCGAGCGACGAGCCCGCGCGGCCGGTCATCGCCACCACCCGTACCCCGCTGCGCCCCAGGAACTCCAGCAGCCCGTGGAGCTCCTCGGACTCGCCGCTCTTGGACAGCAGGATCGCCACGTCGTCGCGCCCCACCATGCCCAGGTCGCCGTGCAGCGCCTCCACCGGGTGGAGGAAGACGGCCTGCGTGCCGGTGGAGGTGAGCGTCGCCGCGATCTTGCGCCCCACGATCCCCGACTTGCCGATCCCCGAAACGATCACCCGCCCCCGCGAGGCCAGGATCGCCTCCACCGCCCCGGCGAAGGCGTCGCCGACGCGCCCCTCCAGCGCGGCTACCGCCTCCGCCTCCATGCGGATCACCCGCCGCGCGTGCTCCAGCGTCGCGGCGACCGAGAGCGCGCCGCCGTCGGCCGCCGCGTCCATCACGGCGGTGCTCACAGCCCGGCCTCGCGGTCGCGCACGTACGCCTCCACCCGCTCCGCCCACTCGCCCCGGGCGCCCAGGAGCGCTTCCGCGAACTCGCGCACCGCCCCGTGCCCGCCCCGCCGCTCCCCCTGCCACAGCGCCGAGGAGCGCGCCTCCGGGGCGGCGTTGCCCACCGCGGCGGGGAGCCCCACGCGCCGCATGACGGCCAGGTCGGGGAGGTCGTCGCCCAGGAACGCCGTCTCGTCCCACCCCACGCCCAGCCGCTCCATCAGGTCGCGGACGATGCGCAGCTTGGCGGCGGTGGGGTCCTGGTGGCACTCGGCGATCCCCAGCTCCGCCGCGCGCAGCCGCACCGAGTGCGATTCGCGCCCGGTGACGATGGCGCAGGTGATCCCGGCCTCCTGCAGGAGGCGGATCCCCAGCCCGTCCTGGATCTCGAAGCGCTTGAATTCCACGCGCTCCCCCGCGTCGGTCGCCCCCAGGTAGATGCCGCCGTCGGTCATCACCCCGTCCACGTCCAGCACCACCAGCCGGATCCGCCGCGCCACCTCCGGCGCGATCCGCATCGGCCGGTCAGCCATGCGCCGCTTCCGGGCGCGGCGCCACCGCCGCGCGGATCGCCAGCACCTGCTCCAGCAGCGGCCTGAGGCGCCCGAGCGGGAGCATGTTGGTGGAGTCCGAGGGCGCGCGCGCCGGCTCCGGGTGCGTTTCCAGGAAGAGCGCGTCGGCCCCGGCCGCAACCGCGGAGCGCACCAGGCCGGGGATGAAGCGCGGCTCGCCGCCGCTGATCCCCCCGCCCTCGCCCGGGCGCTGCACCGAGTGCGTCCCGTCGAACACCGTGGGCGCCTCGCACGCCTCCCGCATCTGCGGGAAGGAGCGCATGTCCACCACCAGGTTGCCGTAGCCGAAGAAGGTGCCCCGCTCGGTCACCGCCACCCCGGCGGCGCCCCCGGCGCGCAGCTTGGCGACGGCGCCGCGCATCTCGTGCGGCGCCATCCACTGCCCCTTCTTGACGTTCACCGGGAGCCCCGTGGCGCCCGCCGCCAGCAGCAGGTCGGTCTGGCGGCACAGGAAGGCGGGGATCTGCAGCGCGTCCGCCACCTGGGCCACCGCGGCGCACTGCGCCGCCTCGTGCACGTCGGTCAGCAGGGGGAGCCCGGTGGCGCGCCTGACCTGCGCCAGCCGCTCCAATCCCTCGTCCAGCCCCGGCCCGCGCGGCGACCCCGGCGAGGAGCGGTTGGCCTTGTCGAACGACGCCTTGAAGACGATGGGGATCCCCAGGTCGTCCGCAAGGCGCGCCAGCGCCTCGCCCACGCCCACGTTGAGGCGCTCGTCCTCCAGCACGCACGGCCCCGCGATCAGGAAGAAGGGCGCGTCCAGGCGGAACAATTCCGCTACGGACGCCACGGCGCCGGGCCGAGTCGCGGCGTCGCTCACCGCGCCGCCTCCGCCACCGGCGCGCGGTCCTCGCGGAACATGGGCGCGGCCTCCGCCTCGCGGCGGCGCAGCGCCGCCCCCACGAAGGCGGCGAAGAGCGGGTGCGGGTGGTCCGGGCGCGACTTCAGCTCCGGGTGCGCCTGCGTGGCCACGAACCAGGGGTGCTCCGGGAGCTCCACCATCTCCACCAGGTTGCCGTCCGGCGACACGCCGCTCACCTGCATCCCCTGCTCCGCCAGCACGTCGCGGTACGCGTTGTTGACCTCGTAGCGGTGGCGGTGCCGCTCGCTGATCTCCTGCGAGCCGTACACCTCCGCCGAGCGCGAGCCCGCCTTGAGGCGCGCCGTCATCGCCCCCAGGCGCTGCGTGCCGCCCATGTCGGTGACCTCGCGCTGCGAGTTCATCAGGCAGATCACGGGGTCCGAGGTGTCGCGGTCCCACTCGGTGGAGTGCGCCCCGCTGATCCCGCACACCGAGCGCGAGAACTCGATCACCGCCGTCTGCAGCCCCAGGCAGATGCCGAAGAAGGGGAGCCCGTTCTCGCGCGCCCAGCCGATCGCCGACAGCATCCCCTCCACCCCGCGCACCCCGAAGCCGCCGGGGATGAGCAGCCCGTGGTAGTCGGCCAGCTTCTCCGCGCTCTGCCCGTTCTCGAAGTCCTCCGAGGACAGCCAGTCGATCTGCACCTTGACGTCGTTGGCGATCCCGCCGTGGATCAGCGCCTCCTGCACCGACTTGTACGAGTCCACCAGGGCCACGTACTTGCCCACCACCGCGATCCTCACCGCGCCGTTCCTGGGCTCCTTGATGCGGTGCACCAGCGACCGCCACTCCGCCAGGTCGGGCCGTTTCGTCTCCAGCCCCAGCTTCTGGCAGACCAGGTCGTCCAGGCGCTGCCGGGCGTACTCCAGCGGCACCTCGTAGATGGTCTCCACGTCCTTTGCCTCGATCACCGCGGCCACGTCCACGTTGCAGAACAGCGCGATCTTGCGGCGCACGTCCGCCTCGATGGCGCGCTCGCTCCGGCACAGCAGGACGTCCGGCTGGATCCCGATCTCCATCAGCTCGCGCACCGAGTGCTGCGTGGGCTTGGTCTTGACCTCGCCCGCCGCGGCGATGTACGGGAGCAGCGTCAGGTGGATGAAGAGCGTGTGCTCCCTCCCCACCTCCTGGCGGTACTGGCGGATCGCCTCCAGGAACGGCAGGCTCTCGATGTCGCCCACCGTGCCGCCGATCTCGGTGATCACCACGTCGTGGTTGGGCGCCAGCCGGCGGATGGCCCCCTTGATGGCGTCGGTGATGTGCGGGATCACCTGCACCGTGGCGCCCAGGTACTCGCCGCGCCGCTCGCGCGTGATGACGTCCTGGTAGATGCGCCCGGTGGTGATGGAGTTGGACTGCGTCAGGCTCTCGCCGACGAAGCGCTCGTAGTGCCCCAGGTCCAGGTCGGTCTCCGCGCCGTCGTCGGTGACGAACACCTCGCCGTGCTGGAAGGGCGACAGCGTCCCCGGGTCCACGTTGATGTACGGGTCGAACTTCTGGATCGTCACGCGCAGCCCCCGCTCGACGAGCAGCCGACCGATCGAGGCCGCGGCGATCCCCTTCCCCAGGGAGGAGACCACGCCGCCGGTGACGAAGATGTACTTGGTCGGTACGGATTTCTGATCCATCATGCGCTCGCTGCTCAGGCTCTCGAAAGTCGTTCCGTCAGGATGCGTCCCGCGCGCTCGGCGTCCCCGGGGGTGTCGATCCCGCCCTCGCCCGCCGCCGCCACGCCCACCCCGATCCGCATCCCCGCGGCCAGGGGGCGAAGCTGCTCCAGCCTTTCCGTGCGCTCCAGCTCGCCCTCGGGGAGGGCCACCCAGCGGAGCAGCGCCTCGCGGCGGTACGCGTAGATCCCCAGGTGGCGCAGGTACAGCCCGCTCGCCAGCTCGGCCGGGCCCGGCTCGCCGTCGCGCCGGAACGGGATCGGGGCGCGGGAGAAGAGGAGTGCCCCTCCGTCCGCGCCCCGGACCACCTTGACCACCGAGGGCTCGCGCCATTCCTCCACGGAGCCCAGCGGGGCCGCCGCCGTGCCGATCTCCCACCCGCCGTCACGCACGCACGCCAGCGCGGCGTCCGCCTGCCCGCGCGACAGGAAGGGCTCGTCGCCCTGCACGTTCAGCACGACCGGATACCCCGCGAACTCCGGACGTTCCGCGACCTCCGCCACCCGGTCGGTCCCCGAGGGGTGCTCCGCCGCCGTCATCGCCGCCCTTCCCCCGAACGCGCGCACGGTCGCCGCGACCTCCTCGCTGTCGGTGGCGACCACCACCTCGTCCAGCAGGTCCATCGCAAGGGCGCCGCGCCAGACCCACTCGATGAGCGGCCGTCCGGCGAGGAGGTGGAGCGGTTTTCGGGGGAGGCGGGAGGAGCCGATCCGGGCGGGAATGATCCCGAGTACGGGGAGGCTCATCGGCGTGTTCACCGACGGGAGACGAGGCGGGCGCTAGCAATAATCACGCCATGCAAGATAGCCGTTGGGGTCGGCTTTGTCAAAACGGCGTGATGGCTGGACTGCGTTAACTGCGGGTTTGGGCGTGCCCCCGGCTGGCGCCGGGGTCGGGCTTCGGCTCCGTAGGGCTGCAAACAACGCAGCCCAACGGAGTCGAGCCCCGGCAAACGGCCGCGCGGTCTCGCCCCTTCGGGCCGAAATCCCTCACGCGGGGGTGGCGGTGGCGTCCGCGGGGGCCCCCACCCGGCTCGCTTTAGGCTCGCCACCCTCCCCCAATTCTGGGGGAGGGCTGGTCGCAGGTCAGGGCCGTTGCCGTTGCGATCTGCGCAGGGAGGTCGGGGGAGGCTGCGCAGGAGGTGCGTTGTTCGAAGCCAGCGTGATCCCGCCCGTACTCGGAGC
>JBEVLE010000015.1:0-9925 GCA_040509335.1 Longimicrobiaceae bacterium
GGAGGAAACGGCAGGGAACAGGGAATAGGGAACAGGGAATAGGGAATAGGGGACAGCCGGCAACGGCACGGCGACCCCCCTCCCCCCGACCCCCTCCCCCGCAAGGGGGGAGGGGGAGAACTACACGGCGGAGGTAGAGGGTCAGGAAGCCCTCCCCCAGAATTGGGGGATATAGGGGGAAAGCCGTGCGAGCCTAAGCGAGCCGGGTGGGGGCCCCCCGCGGACGCCAGCGCGAAACCCGCGTGAGGGATTTCGGCCCGGAGGGGCGAGACCCGGCGGCAGTTTGCCGGGGCTCGACTCCGTTACGCACAGTTTTATCGTGCGTTACGGAGCCGAAGCCCGACCCCGGCGCCAGCCGGGGGCACGCCCAAGCCATGCAGTTCCAAACCGGAAAAGGAACGCGTGAAAATAGGAATCACCTGCTACCCGACCTACGGCGGCTCGGGGGCCATCGCGACGGAGCTGGGGATCGAGCTGGCCAAGCGCGGCCACGAGATCCACTTCATCTCGTACGCGCAGCCCTTCCGCCTGCCGCACTTCATGGAGCGCGTCTACTTCCACGAGGTGGACGACAACCGCTACCCGCTCTTCGAATACTCGCCCTATCCGCTGACGCTGGCGGTGATGATGCACGAGGTGGCGATCCGCGAGGAGCTGGACCTGCTGCACGTGCACTACGCCATCCCGCACGCCACCTCGGCGTGGATCGCCAAGGAGATGCTGGGCGAGGGGCACGACCTCAAGATCATCACCACGCTGCACGGCACGGACATCACGCTGGTGGGGCAGGACCGCTCGTACTGGCCCATCACCCGCTTCTCCATCGCCAAGTCGGACGGGATCACGGCGGTCTCGGACTTCCTCAAGCAGGAAACGGTGGACCACTTCCAGGTGCCGCCGGCGGACATCGAGGTGGTCCCCAACTTCGTGGACGCGTCGCTGTACGACCGCGACCGCTACCCCTGCCGCAAGCAGGCGCTGCTGGCGCCCGGGGAAAAGCTGGTGATGCACGTGTCCAACTTCCGCAAGGTGAAGCGGGTGGGCGACGTGGTGCGGACCTTCGCGGGGATCCAGGCGGAGGTGCCCTCGCGCCTGGTGCTGGTGGGCGACGGGCCGGAGCGCCCGGACGCGATCGCCGTGGCGGAGGAGCTGGGGGTGGCGGGCCGGGTGATCTTCCTGGGGAAGCAGGACTCGGTGGCGGAGCTCATGGCGTGCGCGGACCTGCTCCTGCTCCCCTCGCAGTCGGAATCGTTCGGGCTGGTGGCGCTGGAGGCCATGGCGGCGGGGGTGCCGGTGGTGGCCAGCGCGGTGGGCGGGCTCCCGGAGGTGGTGGAGGACGGGGTCAACGGCTTCCTCCGGCCGGTGGGCGCCACGCGGGAGATGGCGGAGGCGGCGGTCTCGCTGCTGCGCGACCCGGCCCGCTGGGACGAGTTCTCGCGCTCGGCGCGGACGACGGCGCGGGAGCGCTACGGGGTGGACGTGATCGTCCCCCAGTACGAGCGCTACTACCAGCGCGTCCTGGCCGGCGGCGGGGCGGAGCTCCCCCGGGCCGCGGCGGGGGGCGCATGACGCTCTCGGCCGAGGTGAGGATGCTGCTGGAGATGGCGCTCGCGGAGGACGTGGGCTCGGGCGACCGGACCACGCTCTGGACCTTTCCGCCGGGGACGCCGGGGGAGGCGGAGATCGTCGCCAAGGAGGGCGGGACGCTGGCGGGGATGCCGGTGTGCGTGGCGGCCTTCCAGGCGGTGGACCCGTCGCTCGTGGTGGAAGCGCTGGCGGAGGACGGCGCGGAGGTGGAGCCGGGCGCGGTGGTGCTGCGGGCGCGCGGGTCGGCGGCGTCCATCCTCACGGCGGAGCGCACGGCGCTCAACTTCCTCCAGCAGCTCTCGGGGGTGGCGACGGCGACGCGCCGCTACGTGCGCGCGGTGGAGGGGACGGGGGCGCGGGTGATCGACACGCGCAAGACGACGCCGGGGATGCGCCTGCTGGAAAAGGACGCGGTGCGCGCGGGCGGCGGGGCCAACCACCGCTTCGGGCTTCACGACATGGTGCTGATCAAGGACAACCACATCGCGGCGGCGGGGGGGATCACGGCGGCGGTGCGCGCGGTCCGGGAGCACAACGTGGAGCGGCTGAAGGTGGAGGTGGAGACCACCACGCCGGAGGAGGTGGAGGAGGCGCTGGCGGCGGGGGTGGACCGCATCATGTTCGACAACATGCCGACGCCGCTGCTGGCGCGGATGGTGGCGCGGGTGCACGCGGCCGGCCCCGGCCGCCCGGAAACGGAGGCGTCGGGCGGGATCACGCTGGACACCATCCGCGCGGTGGCTGAAACGGGGGTGGACTTCATCTCGGTGGGGGCGCTGACGCACTCGGCCCCGGCGCTGGACCTGTCGCTGCGCCTGCGGCAGGGCCGGGGCGCGGGATGATCGAGGAGCGGACGGACCGCTGGGAGGGCCGCGCGGCCGCGGAACTGGCGGCGGCGTGGGGGATCCCCGCGCTGCACCCGTTCCTCAGCGTGGGCTCCACCAACGACGTGGCCCGCGCGCTGGCGGAGGCCGGGGCGCCCGCCGGCACCGCGGTGATCGCGGAGGAGCAGCGCGCCGGGCGGGGACGGGGCGGCCGGCACTGGGTGTCGCCGCCGGGGCTGGGGATCTGGCTGTCGGCCGTGCTGCGCCCGGCGGAGCTGCCGGCCCCTGGCCTCCTCCCGCTGCGGGTGGGGCTGGCGGCGGCGGCGGCGCTGGACGCCTTCGCGCGGCCCGGGCGGGTGGAGGTGAAGTGGCCCAACGACCTGCTGGTGGCCGGCCGCAAGCTGGGCGGGATCCTGTGCGAGGGGAGCTGGGACGCGGCGGGGGTGAGCTTCGTGGTGGCGGGGATCGGCGTGAACGCCGCCCACGCGCCGGACGACTTCCCCGCGGTGCTGCGGGAGCACGCCACCTCGCTGCGCATGGCGGCGGGGTGGAGCCCGCCCCGCGCGGAGGTGGCGGGCGCCCTGGCGCGCGCCCTCGCGGCGCTCCCCGCCCGCTTCGCCTCCACGCTCTCGGACGCGGAGATGGCGGAGCTGGAACACCGCGACGCTCTCCGCGGCCTGCCCGTGCGCGTCACCGCCGAGGGCGCCGCCCCGCTGGAGGGGATCGCCAAGGGCGTGGCGCCCGACGGCGCCCTGCTCCTGCGCACGGCGGACGGCCGGACCGTGCCGGTGCACTCCGGCACCGTCCGCCCCCTGCCCGACGCCTCCGCCGCGGCGGACTGACCCGCGCGGCGCCAGCATGGCGGACGCCAGCGCGGAGCCGCGTGAGGGATTTCGGCCCGGAGGGGCGAGACCCGGCGGGGCTGTTTCCGCCGGGGCTCGACTCCGTTAGCCCGCGTTGTTTGCGGGCTTACGGAGCCGAAGCCCGACCCCGCGCCAGCGGGGGCACGCCCACCCCCGCACTTCCCGCAGTTCCGCCGTTCAGCCCGCAATCCGTACTTGACTCCAGCCCCCGCTGTGGGTAGTCTCAACGAGTCGGGAAATACGCTGGATTCGCTCGACCCGGCTCCTCCACCGGCAGCCCCGGCCCCACCGGCCGCACGCCCCCGGACAGCTCCGAATGCGACGGGAACGAGCACGCCGCAGACCCGCGAGCCCCGGCCGGCCCACACCCCTGAAGCGGAGACCTCGATGCTGCTGCAAGCTTCCCCGGAGCCGATGCGCGTCGCCACCTGGGCGCGGACGATCAAGCCGTCCACGATCAACGAGATGCTGAAGCTCACGGCCGGGCCGGGGCTGACCTCGTTCGCGCTGGGCCTTCCCGCGCCGGACCTGTTCCCCACGGAAAAGTACGCCCGGGCGGCCGAGCGGGTGCTGACCACCGACCCGCGCGCGCTCCAGTACGGCCCGTCGTTCCGGCCGCTGAAGGCGCAGATCGTGGAGATCATGCGCGCCCGGGGCGTGGAGTGCACCGAGGACCAGGTGGTGGTGACGGCGGGGGCGCAGCAGGCGCTCAGCATCCTTTCGCGCTTCCTGCTGGACCCGGGCGGGCAGCTGATGCTGGAGCAGGTGGCGTACACGGGCTTCCAGCAGGTGTACGAGCCCTTCCGGCCGGAGCTGCTGGTGGTTCCCACCAGCCTGGAGCACGGGATCGACGTGGATGCGGTGGAGGCGTACCTTGCCGGCGGCGCGCAGCCCGCCTTCATGTACGTGGTGTCGGACGGCCACAACCCGCTGGGGATCAGCCTGGACGTGGCAAGCCGCGGCCGCCTGGTGGAATTGGCGCGCCGCTACCGCGTCCCCATCGTGGAGGACGACGCGTACGGCCTGCTGTACTACGGCGAGGAGGGCTCCGGCTCCGTTCCCATGCGGGCCGAGGAGGACGAGTGGGTGTTCTACGTGGGGTCGTTCTCCAAGGTGCTGGCGCCGTCGGCGCGGGTGGGGTGGATCATCGCGCCCCGGGAGATGGTCCCGGCGATCTCGGGGACCAAGGACGCCTGCGACCTGGACATGAACAACTTCGCCCAGCGGGTCGTCTCGGCCTTTCTCGAGGAGGGACACCTGGGCGCCCACCTGGAGATGCTCCGCCGCGAGTACCGTACCCGCCGCGACCTGATGGACGCGGCGCTGCGCGAGCACTTCCCGGCGGGCACGCGCTGGCGCGTTCCCAGCAACGGGGCGCTGATGTGGGCGGAGCTCCCGGAGGGGATCGACTGCGGGGCGCTGCTGCGCGAGGCGGTGGACACGGAGCGCGTGGCCTACGTTCCCGGCAACGCCTTCACCACGGACGGCTCGCCCTACGCGCGCAACTGCATGCGGCTCAACTTCTCCTTCCCCGGGCGGGACGAGATCCGGCAGGGGATCGCGGCGCTCGGCCGGGTGATGCGGGCGCACGCGGCGTAGGGGGCGTTTCTTTGCGCGGCCGGGAGGTCGGGGGCGGGAAACCGCCCTTTTTCCGTATATCCGCCATCGCATGACCGATCTCTTCAGTCGCCTGGACCAGCTGTCCCCCGCCAAGCGGGCGCTGCTGGAAAAGCTGGCGGCCCGCGGCGCCGCCCTTCCCGCGACGGACGCTCGGCGCGCCGCCGCCGAGGACGCTCCCGTGCCGGCGCCGGCGGGCCCCGTCCGGGAGGCGCCCGCCGCCCCCCGGCCCATGCCGCGCGGCGACGCGGCGCCGCTCTCGTTCGCGCAGGAGCGGCTCTGGTTCCTCGACCGGCTGCAGCCGGGGGAGACGGCGTACCACGTGGCCTACCGGGTGCGCGTGGGCGGGGCGCTGGACGCGGCGGCGCTGGGGCGCGCGCTCTCCGGGGTGGCGGCCCGCCACGAGGCGCTGCGGACGGTCTTCGAGGAGCGCGGCGACGGCGCGGTGCAGGTGGTGGCCCCCCCGGCGCCCGTTCCCCTGCCGCGGGTGGACCTGTCCCGGCTCCGCCACGAGGCGCGGGAGCGGACCGCGCGCGCCCTGGCGCGCGAGGACGCGGCGCGGCCGTTCGACCTGCGGCGGGGGCCGCTCCTGCGCGCGGCGCTCCTCCGACTGGACGGCGGGGAGCACGCGCTTCTGCTGACGCTCCACCACGTGGTGACGGACGGGTGGAGCATGGGCGTGCTCTTCCGCGAGCTGTCGGCGCTGTACGCGGCGGCGGTGGGCGAGGGGGAGGCGGCGCTTCCGCCGCTCCCGCTCCAGTACGCGGACTTCGCCGTGTGGCAGCGGCTGCGGCTGCGCCCGGGCGGCGGGACGCTGGAGCGCGAGCTGGACTTCTGGCGCGCGCGGCTCGCGGGGGCGCCTCCCGTGCTCGAGCTGCCGGCGGACCACCCGCGCGCCCCGGCGGGAGGGCGGCGGGGCGGCCAGGTGGAGCTCGCCGTGCCGGCGGCTACCGCCGCGGCGCTGCGCCGGCTGGGACGCGCGGAAGGGACGACGCCGTTCATCACGCTGCTCGCCGCCTTCCAGCTCCTCCTGGCGCGCTACGCGGGGCAGGACGACGTGGTGGTGGGCACCCCCATCGCCGGGCGCACGCACCGCGAGCTGGAGGGGCTGGTCGGCTTCTTCGTCAACTCGCTCGCCGTGCGGGTGGACGTGTCGGGCGACCCGACGTTCCGCACGCTGCTGCGGCGCACGCGCGAGGCTGTGCTGGGGGCGTTCGCGCACCAGGAGGTGCCCTTCGAGCGGCTGGTGGAGGAGCTCCAGCCGGAGCGCTCCCCCGGCCGCTCGCCCGTCTTCCAGGCCCTGTTCACGCTGCACGGCGGCGACGCACCGGGGCCGCGGCTCCCCGGCGCCCGGACGGAGGTGGAGGAGGTGTGGTCGGGGCGGGCCAAGTTCGACGTGTCGGTGGCGCTGCGCGACGGCGGCGGCGCGCTGGCCGGGACCTTCGCGTACGACGCCGGCCTCTTCGAGCGGGCGACGGCGGAGCGCATGGCCGCGCACTTCGTCGCGCTGCTGGGCGCCGCGGCCGACGCCCCGGGCGAGCGCGTGTCCATGCTTTCGCTGGTGGACGAGGCGGAGCGCCGCCGGCTGGAGGCGTGGAACGACACCGCCCGCGGCGGCCCCGACGCCCTCGCGCACGAGATGTTCGCGCGGCAGGCGGCGCGCACGCCGGACGCCCCGGCGGTGGCGTGCGGCGCGGAGCGGATGAGCTACGCGCAGCTGGACGCGGCCTCCAACCGCATCGCGCGGGCGCTGCGGGAGATGGGGGTGCGCGCGGAGTCGCGGGTGGCGGTGTGCCTGGAGCCCTCCGTGGAGATGGTGGCCGCGGTCCTGGGGGTGCTCCGGGCCGGGGGCGCGTACGTGCCGCTGGACCCGGAGTACCCGGCGGAGCGGCTGCGGCTGGTGCTGGAGGACGCCGCCCCGCGCGTGCTCCTGTCGCGCGCGTCGCCGGCGGCGAGGCTCCCCGCGCGGGGACCGGATACGCTGCTCCTGGACCGCGACGCGGCGCGGATCGCGGCGCAGGACGCCGGGCCGGTGGAGGGCGGCGCCGGGCCGGACTCCCTGGCGTACGTCATCTACACCTCGGGCTCCACGGGCACGCCCAAGGGGGTGCTGGTGGAGCACCGCGGCCTGTCCGGCCTGCTGCGGGCGGCGCGCGAGGAGCTCGGCTTCCGCGAGGGGGACGCGGCGGCGGCGCTGGCCTCCTTCGCCTTCGACATCTGGGGCTTCGAGACGCTGGCGCCGCTGGCGGCCGGGGGCGCCGTGCGCCTGGTGCCGCGCGAGCGGGTGATGGACGTGGGGGCGCTGCTGGAGGAGTGCCGCGACGCCACGCTCCTGCACGCGGTGCCCGCGCTGATGCGGCGGCTGGTGGATGCGGGGCCGGGCGCGCTCCCCGCGGCGCGGCGCCTGTTCGTGGGCGGCGACGTGGTGCCGCCCGAGCTCCTGGAGGCGATGCGCGCCGTCTTCCCCCGGGCGGAGGTGCGCGTCCTGTACGGTCCCACGGAAGCGACGGTGCTCGCCTCCAGCCACCCTCTGGCCGACGGGCCCGTGCCGGCGCGCCCGGTGATCGGCCGGCCGCTGGGGGACGCGAGGCTGTACGTGGCCGGCGGGGCGGGGGAATGGCTCCCCGCGGGGATCCCGGGCGAGCTGCTGATCGGCGGGGCGGGGGTGGCGCGCGGCTACCTGGGCCGACCCGGGCTGACGGCGGAGAAGTTCGTCCCGGACGCCTTTTCCGGGACGCCGGGCGCGCGGCTGTACCGCACCGGCGACCGGGTCCGCCTGCGCACGGACGGCACGCTCGAATTCCTGGGGCGCGTGGACTTCCAGGTCAAGATCCGCGGCTTCCGCATCGAGCCCGGCGAGGTCGAGGCGGCGCTCCTGCGCCACCCGGAGGTGCGCGACTCGGCCGTGGTGGCGCGCGAGGACCGCCCGGGCGAGCCGCGCCTGGTGGCGTACGTGGTGCCGGAGCCCGGGGCCGCGCCCGCGCGGGACGCGCTGCGCGCCTGGCTGCGGGAGCGCCTGCCGGAGCACATGGTCCCGGGCGCCCTGGTGGTGGTGGACGCCCTCCCGCGGACGCCCGAGGGAAAGACCGACCGGCGGGCGCTCCCCGCGCCGGACTCGGCGCCGGACGACCCGGCGGAGAGCGCGCCGCGCACCCCGGAGGAGGAGATCCTCGCCGGGATCTGGGCGGAGGTGCTCGGCGTGGAGCGCGTGGGCATCCACGACGACTTCTTCCAGCTGGGCGGCCACTCGCTGCTTGCGACGCGGGTGGTGTCCCGGGTGCGGGCGCTGCTCGGGGCGGAGCTGCCGCTGCGCGCGCTCTTCGAGTCGCCCACCGTGGCGGGGATCGCCGCCGGATTGCGCAGCCACGGCGGCGCGGCGGCTCCCCCCCTCCTCCCCGCGCCGCGCGGCCGCCCGCTCCCCCTGTCGTTCTCACAGCAGCGGCTCTGGTTCCTGGACCGGATGGAGCCGGTCAACGCGCACCACAACATCCCCTTCGCCCTGCGGCTGCGGGGGCCGCTCGACGCCGGGGCGCTGGGGCGGGCGCTGGCGGAGGTGCTGCGGCGCCACGAGGCGCTGCGCACCGTGTTCCGCGAGGACGACGCGGGGCCGGTGCAGGTGGTGCTCCCTGCGGACGGCTTCCGCCTCCCGGTGGTGGAGCTGGGCGGGCTGCCGGAGGCGGCGCGCGAGCGGGCCATGCGGGAGCGCGCGGAGGCCGAGCTGGGCCGCCCGGTGGACCTGGAGGCGGGCCCGCTGATGCGCGCGGCGCTGCTCCGGATGGGCCGCGGCGAGCACGTGCTGCTGCTGATGGTGCACCACGCGGCGGGCGACGCGTGGTCGTTCGGCGTGCTGTACCGCGAGCTTTCGCGGCTGTACGCGGCCTTTCTCGCCGGCCGGCCGTCGCCGCTCCCGCCGCTGGCCGTGCAGTACGGCGACTACGCCGCCTGGCAGCGCGCGCACCTGCGCGACGCGACGCTGGAGCGGCAGGTGGCCTTCTGGCGCGGGCGCCTGGAGGGGGCGCCTCCCCTCCTGGAGCTGCCGACCGACCGGCCCCGTCCGGCGCTCCAGACGCACCGCGCCGGCGAGGTCGCCTTCGCGCTCCCCGCGGCGCCGCGCTCCCGCCTGCGCGAGCTGGACCGCCGCGAGGGCGTGACGCCGTTCATGACCTTCCTCGCGGCGCTGGCCGTGCTCCTGCGCCGCCTTTCCGGACAGGACGACGTGGTGGTGGGCACCCCCATCGCCGGCCGGACGCGCGCGGAAACGGAGGGGCTGATCGGCTTCTTCGTCAACATGCTCGCGCTGCGCACGGACCTGTCCGGCGATCCCTCGTTCCGGGAGCTGCTGGGGCGCGTGCGGGAAGCGACGCTGGGCGCCTACGCGCACCAGGACGTTCCCTTCGAGAAGCTGCTGGAGGAGCTGCGCATCCAGCGGAGCCTGGGCCACGCGTCCGTCTACCAGGTGTCGATGGTCCTGCACAACGCGGACGTGGGGATGCCGGAGCTGGAGGGAGTGCGCGCCTCCAGGGTGGAGCTGAAGACCCGGACGACGCCCTTCGACCTGACGCTGGTGGTGGCGGAAAAGGCGGACGGCGGGATGCGCGGCTCGCTCATCTACAACGCGGACCTGTTCGACGAGGCGACCGCCGCCGCCCACGCGGCGCTGCTCCGGGCCGTGCTGGAGGACGCCGCCGCGCGGCCGGACGCGCCGATCTCCACGATCGCGCCGGTGCTGGAGGAGGAGCGCGCGCTCCAGCTGGAGCGGTGGAGCGCCACCGCGCCCGCACTTCCGTCGCACCGCCCCGTGCACCACCTCCTCCGCGAGGCGGCGCTGCGCGCGCCCGACGCCCCCGCCGTGGCGCAGGAAGGCGCGGCGGCGCTGTCCCACGCCGATCTGCACCGCCGCGCCGACGCCCTCGCCCGGCGGCTGACCAGCCTCGGCGTCGCGCCGGAAACGCGCGTCGCCCTGTGCCTGGAGCGCTCGCCGCAGATGCTGGTGGCCGTGCTCGCCGTGCTCAAGTCCGGCGGCTGCTACGTCCC
>JBEVLE010000016.1:0-7509 GCA_040509335.1 Longimicrobiaceae bacterium
CCCCGCCGGGATCTCCCGGCGGGGGCGCGGTCGTGGGGGCTATGCCACGGAGCCGCGGAGCCGGCGCGCGTCCCCGCCCATGAGCACCTCGCCCTCCAGGTGCGCGGCGCGGGCGGGGTGGCCCACGCTCTCCACGCAGCGCTCCCACTCGGCGCGCCCCATCACCCAGAAGTCGACGCGCGGGCGGACGGCGGGGATGCGCCGCTGGAGCTTGGCCTCCAGCGCCAGCGCGTCGTCGCCGTCGTCGCGCAGCACCACGAAGGCGTAGAAGCCATGCCCCTCGGGGGGCGAAACGGGACGCAGCCCCACCACACGCTCGATGCGGTGCGCGCCCACCACCCGGCCGATGGCGCGGGCGAGCTCGTCCGGGGTGCGAGGTCGGTTCGAGTTCGACATGAACATCCACTTCGGTCGTGATCCGGCCGGGCGGGCGCGGCCCCCGGGATTCCGCCCCCCGCCTGCCCTTTCCGGCCCCGCGGCGGGATCCCCGCCGCGCCGCCCCCCGGTGCCACTTGCACAGGGTTCGCAGCCGCGATGCAAGACAGCGGCCCGGAGATCCGCGCCGCTGCTGGAGAATCGCCCGCGAAGGCCGGTTCAGCCGTCTTTTACCTCCCCTGCGTGAGGGATTACGGCCCGAAGGGGCGAGCCCCGGCGGCTGTTTGCCGGGGCTCGACTCCGTTAGCCCGCGTTGTTTGCGGGCTTACGGAGCCGAAGCCCGACCCCGGCGCCAGCCGGGGGCACGCCCGGACCCGCCGTCCGTCAGTTCGCCGTCTTTGCACCTCGCGGCGGCGCGTTCTTCACGTACCGGTCCATCCAGTCGATCATCTCGGCGAGCGTGTGCTGCACCGACTCGCGCGCCCGGTACCCGTGGGCCTCGTGCGGGAGCACCACGTAGCGCACGGTGGCGCCGTTGCCCTGGAGCGCGGCGTAGAACCGCTCCGTCTGCACCGGAAAGGTCCCGGAGTTGTCGTCCGCCTCGCCGTGGATCAGCAGGATGGGCTCGTCGACCTCGTCGGCGTGGTTGAAGGGGCTCATGCGGTCGTAGACCTCGGCGGCCTCCCAGTAGCTGCGCGACTCGGCCTGGAAGCCGAACGGGGTCAGCGTGCGGTTGTACGCCCCCGAGCGCGCGATCCCGGCGCGAAACAGGTCGGAGCGGGCCAGGAGGTTGGCGGTCATGAAGGCGCCGTAGCTGTGCCCGCCCATCCCGATACGGTCCCGGTCGGCCACGCCCATCTCCACCACCCTGTCCACCGCGGCCCGCGCGCTGGCGACGAGCTGCTCCACGTACGTGTCGTTGGGCTCCCGGCCCCCGGCGCCCACGATGGGCATGGTGGGGCTGTCCAGCACGGCGTAGCCCTGCGTGAGCAGGAACAGGTGCGACGCCCCGCCCACCTGCGGGAAGCGGTTGGGCGAGTCGGCGAGCTGGCCGGCCGCCGAGGGGTCGCGGAACTCGCGCGGGTACGCCCACATGAGCATGGGGAGCGGCCCGTCGCGCCGGGCGTCGTACCCCGGGGGCGTGAACAGCGTGGCGCTCAGCATCACGCCGTCGGCGCGGGGGTAGGTGATGATGCGGCGCTGGACGCCGGCGAGCTGCGGCGCGGGGTCGGGGAAGTCGGTGACCGCCGCCGCCGACCGGCGCGCCAGGTCGCGGACGTAGTAGTTGGGCGGCTCGGTGAGCGCTTCGCGCCGGGTGAGGATGCGCCTGCCCTCGCGGTCCAGGAGCGACACCAGCGTCTCGTAGTGCGGGTCGCGGGCCTGCCACAGGCGCTCCGCCCGGCCGGTGGCGAGCGCCATGCGGTCCAGGAACGGGTAGCTCCCGCGCTCCGATGCGCCCTCGCCCGACAGGAAGATCCGCCCGCCGTCCGGGGTGAACAGGAGCACCGGGAACCCCGCCGGGTTGCGGGTGGTCACCGGGCTCCCCGGGTCGCCGTAGCGGTCCTCGGAGGAGCGGTCCCACAGCACCCGCGCCGCGCCGCCCGGGGCGGAGGGGTTCACCACGTGGGCGCGGGCGCGGCTGGTGGTCTGCCAGCGCGACCGCACCAGCGCGAGGTCGCTCCTCCCCCAGGTGACGCCATCGTAGCGCTGGTCCAGCTCCACCAGCGTGCGCGGGGCGCCGGTGAAGGGCGCGTCCAGCATCACCACCCGGTCGCGCACGGGGGCCTCCCGGCGGGGGTCGCCGCCGTCCTGCGCCTCGGCCCACACCAGCGTGGCGGGGGCGTCGGAGCGCCAGGACACGGAGCGCGGGCCCACGCGCACCCGGTCCCTGCCCAGGGGGGGCGGGCTCACCCCGGGGCGGTCGGACACCCGGTAGACGCTGCGCCCCGACAGGTCCAGGATGCTCGTCTCGCCGGCGAAGGCGCTCATGGGCACCCGGTAGCTGAACGGCTGCCGGACCCGATCCACGCGCACGTACTCCCCGCCCGGCGCCACGCTGTAGCTGCTGATGATGGCGGGCTCCCCGAGGGGCGTGGGGGCGCCGCCGTCCAGCGGGACGCGCGCGAGCTGCGAGGTGAAGTGGTACTCGAAGAGCCGCTCGTCGTGCGGGGTGGCGAGCAGGTCCTGGTAGGTCCGCGACGGGGCCGCCCGCCCGGCGCTCTCCTGCACGATGGGGCCGGCGGGGACGCGCGGCGCGGCGGGCGGCTCGCCGCGGCCCGCGACCCGCAGCGTCGCCAGGAGGGAGCGGCCGTCCGGCATCCACTGGAAGGGGGAGCCGGCCGCGGCGTTCAGCTCGGGCCCGGTGAGCCGGCGCGCCCGCGCGGCGGCGGCGTCCACCACCCACAGCTCGATCCCCTCCGGCGTGGTGCGGGCGAAGGCCAGCTGCGACCCGTCCGGCGACCACTCCGGGTTGGAGATCCGCGCCCCCTCCGGGAGCTGCACCGCGCGGCGACCCCCCGCCCCCACGGGGCCCAGGGTGACGGAGTTGTAGTAGCTGGCCCGGCTGGGCCCGCCGGTGCGGGGGTTGATGCGCGCGCCCGCCAGCCGCAGCTCGGGCTCGGCCAGCTCGGCGATCCCCGGCATCTCCTCGCGCCCCAGGAGCGCCATGCGCTCGCGTCCCGGCGCCAGGAGCACGGTGGGGGCGGCGGGAGCGGCCAGGATCTGCGGGATCGGCGCGGGCGGCGTGCGGTAGACCGCGGGGGTTCCCGGCGCGGCGTCCTGCGCGGCCGCGGGGGCGGCGGCCGCGAGCAGGGCGACGGCGACGGCGGCCCGGGGCCAGGGTGAGGCGAAGCGGCGCATGGACCTTTTCGTGAAGCTGGGCAGGGGGAGCCGGCTCGGGGGGCCGGCGGGAGCGCGTGGCGGATGCACGGCAAGGTGCGGCGCTCCGGGCCCGGGGGGCAAGGGCCGCGGCCCGGTCCGGCGCGCTTTGCCCCGGTCCGGGCCGCGGGATAGATTGTGCCGGTGGCGCCTCCCCGCCACCTCCGCCGCGCGAACCCGCAGCCGCACGCCCGTGGAAAAGCCCGAGAAGACCCGCCCCCGCCTGTTCCTGATCGACGGCTACGCCCTGATCTACCGCGCCTTCTTCGCGCTGATCTCGCGGCCGCTGATCTCCGCCCGCGGCGAGAACACCTCCGCCGCCTGGGGCGTCACCAAGTTCCTCCTCAAGGTCATCGAGCAGCACGAGCCCGACTACCTGGGGATGGTGTTCGACGCGGGGACCTCGGACCGCCACGTCATCTACCCGGAGTACAAGGCCACCCGGGAAAAGATGCCGGTGGAGCTGGACGGCTCGCTGCCGCGCATCCGGCAGCTGGTGGACGCCTTCCGCATCCCCATCGTGGAGCTGGCGGGCTTCGAGGCGGACGACGTCATCGGCACGCTGGCGCGCCTGGCCGTGGAGTCGGAGCAGGAGCTGGAAACGGTGATCGTTTCGGGCGACAAGGACTTCTACCAGCTCATCCGCCCGCACGTGTGCCTGCTGAACCCCGGCCGGGGCGGGCCGCAGGCGGTGGACGAGGAGTGGGTGGACACCCGCAACGCGCACGAGCGGCTGGGGGTGGCCCCGGAGCACGTGGTGGACTACCTGGGGCTCATCGGCGACACCTCGGACAACGTTCCCGGGGTGCGGGGGATCGGGCCCAAGACGGCGATCCAGCTGATCGAGCAGTTCGGCGGCATCGACGAGATCCTGGCGCGCACCGGGGAGATCACCGCCAAGCGCGCGCGCGAGGCGCTGGAGGCGAACCGCGCCGACGCGCTCCTGTCCCGGCAGCTGGTCACCATCCGCACGGACCTCCCCATGGAGCTGGACCTGGAGGCGCTGCGCCGCAAGGAGCCGGACCGGTCGCGTCTCAAGGAGATCTTCCTGGAGCTGGACTTCCACTCGCTGGTGCGCGACTACGGCGCCCCCGCCCCCGAGGCGAAGCCGGCGATGGCGACCACCTACCGGCTGGTGCAGTCCGCGGAGGACGCCCGCGCGCTGGCGGAGCGCATGCGGGAGCGCGGCAGCGTGTCGCTGGACACGGAAACCACCAGCACCGACCCGGTGCGCGCCGACCTGATCGGGATCTCGGTGGCGCTGGAGCCGGGGGAGGCGTACTACCTCCCCTTCGCGCACTGCCTGCCGGGCGGTCAGGGGGAGCTGCTGGAGGAGGGCGGGGCGGACCGGCCGGCGCCGGAGCCCCCGGCGTGCCTGCCGCCGCTGCTCGGCGAGGAGATGGCGCCGCTGGTGGCGGCGATCGAGGCGGCGGAGGTGGAGAAGGTGGGGCAGAACCTCAAGTACGACCTGCTGGTGCTGCGGCGCGCCGGGGTGCGGCTGGAGGGGATCGGCTTCGACACCATGATCGCCAGCTACCTGCTGGACCCGGGGCGGCGGGAGCACGGCATGGACTCGCTGGCGCTCCAGTACCTGGACCACCGCACCATCTCCTACGAGGAGGTGACGGGGAAGGGCAAGGCGCAGATCCCCTTCGCCTGGGTGCCGCTGGAGCGCGCCCGCGACTACGCGGCGGAGGACGCGGACGTGACGCTGCGGCTGCGCGACCTGTTCGCGCCGGAGCTGGAGAAGCTGCACCTGGACGACCTGTTCCGCCGCATCGAGATGCCGCTGGTGGAGGTGCTGGCGGAGATGGAGTGGAACGGCATCCGCATCGACGAGCCCTTCTTCCACGAGCTGCACCGGCGCCTGCTGGGGCAGCTGGAGGCGGTGCGCGCGACGATCCACGCGGAGGCGGGCGGGGAGTTCAACATCAACTCCAACCCGCAGCTGCGCGAGATCCTCTTCGACCGGCTGCAGCTGCCGGTGATCAAGCGCACCAAGACGGGCGCCTCCACCGACGTGGAGGTGCTCCAGGCGCTGGCCGCGCAGGGGCACCGCCTGCCGGAATTGCTGATGGAGTACCGGCAGCTGGACAAGCTGCTTTCCACCTACGTGGACGCGCTCCCCCGCATGGTGAACCCGGAGACGGGGCGCATCCACACCTCGTTCAACCAGACCATCGCGGCCACGGGGCGCCTGTCGTCCACCGACCCCAACCTGCAGAACATCCCCATCCGCACGGAGATGGGGGCGGAGATCCGCCGCGGCTTCGTGCCGCAGGAGGGGCACCTGTTCTTTTCGGCGGACTACTCGCAGATCGAGCTGCGCATCCTGGCGCACTACTCGGAGGACCCGGCCTTCCTGGAGGCCTTCCGCCTGGGCGAGGACATCCACCGGCAGACGGCGGCGCTGATCTTCGGGGTGGAGCGCGAGGCGGTGACGCGCGAGATGCGCGACCGCGCCAAGACGGTGAACTTCGCGGTGATCTACGGCATCGGCGCGTTTTCGCTGGCGAACCGCCTGGGGATCTCCAACGCGGAGGGGAAGCAGTTCATCGACGCCTACTTCGAGCGCTTTCCCGGGGTGCGCGCCTACCTGGACCGCCAGATCGAGCTGGCCCGCGAGAACGGCTTCGTGGAAACGCTCACCGGCCGCCGCCGCTACATCCCCGAGATCACCGCCCGCAACTTCAGCGTCCGCGCCTTCGGCGAGCGCGCCGCCACCAACGCCCCCATCCAGGGCTCCTCGGCGGACATCATCAAGATCGCCATGATCGACATCCACCGCGAGCTGCAGAAGGGCGACCTGCGCGCCAGGATGCTCCTCCAGGTGCACGACGAGCTCCTGTTCGAGGTGCCCCGCGGCCAGGTGGACGCCCTGCGCGAGATGGTGAAGGCGAAGATGGAGGGCGCCATCGAGCTCAAGGTGCCGCTGCGCGTGGAGACGGGACTCGGCGAAAACTGGCTCGAGTGCAAGTAGGGGACAGACCCCCTCCCCCGGCCCCTCCCCGCAAGGGGGAGGGGAGAACGGCGTTGTCGTGCCGTTCCCGCAGTATCCACATGAATCTGTTCGGAGGGAGACAGCCGGGCTGTTTCGGCTGGCTCACTCCGGCGAAGGGAGACTCGCCGGCTGTTTGGCGAGGCTCCCGGAGCCCGCGTAGGAAACAGGCCGGTAGTTTGGCCTGGTTCCGGAGCGGCCCACGAAACCCGAGAAAAAAGAACTGCTTTCGCCCCGCAACCCCGCGCACTAGTTTGCAACGCCTGTCCATTCCCTTCCGCTGGAGGCCCCACATGGCCCTGAGCACCAATGCGCCGCACGCCGCGGGGGGCGATGCGCACGCCCACCCCTGACGCGCCCCGCCCGCTCCCGTTCGTCCTGGGCATCGTCGGCGACTCGGGGAGCGGGAAAAGCACCATCGCCCGGGGCGTGCGGGCGCTGATCGGGGGGGACAACGTCACCTCGCTGGAGCTGGACGACTACCTGCGCTACAACCGCGCGGAGCGTGCGGAGCGGGGATTGACGGCGCTCAACCCGCTGGTGCACAACCTGCCGCTGATGCAGGAGCACCTGCAGCTCCTCCGCCGCGGCCGCCCGGTGCGCAACCGCGCCTACGACCACACGGACGGCTCCTTCGGCCCGGTGCGGGTGATCGAGCCGCGCGACGTGGTGCTGGCGCGCGGGCTGCTGGGCTTTCCCACGGAGGATCTGGGGAAGTCGTACGACCTGTCGGTGTTCGTGCACCCGGAGCCGGAGCTGCTCTTCCGCTGGAAGCTGCGGCGCGACGTGCAGACGCGCGGCTACTCGGAGGCGGAGGTGCTGAAGCACATCGCGCAGCACCTGCTGGACTCCAAGCAGTTCGTGGCGCCGCAGGCGGAGCGCGCGGACCTGGTGGTGCGCTACGAGATCCCGGAGTGGGACGCGCCGGACTCGGACGCGCGGGTGTCGCTGGTGCTGCGGCGCGGGGCCGCGGAAGCGCTGCGCGGGGCGGCCATCGAGCGGTTCGGCGAGGCGGCGCGGATGGAGGAGCGGGACGGGGAGCGCGTCATCCGCCTGGACGCGGGGCTGTCGCTGGAAAGCGTGGACGCCTGGGGGCGGGAGCGCTTTCCGGGCACCTTCTCGCCGGACGCGGTGGGCGCGTTCTGGGACCAGGAGGGAGGCTCGTCGCGCCTCCCCTCGCTGGCCTTCACGGAGGTGCTGATCGCGGCGCTGACGCAGCGCCTCCGGCGCGTGGAGGAGGCGCCGCCGCCGGCGGACTG
>JBEVLE010000017.1:0-4857 GCA_040509335.1 Longimicrobiaceae bacterium
GGGGGCGCCGTTCGCGTACTGCGTACTTCGTACTGGCTTCCCTCGGAACTCCCGCGCCGCCGCCCAAGTAGAAACCGACCGACGGCCCGCTGCGATCCTCCACCCGCGTCCCCCAGGGGCTCCCATGCGTCCCCGCACCCGCCTCGCTCTGCTGCTGCTCGCGCTCGCTTCGGTGGCGCCGCTCCCGTCGGTCCTCGCCGCGCAGGGGGCAATCGTCCCCGACCGCTGCCGCCCCGAGTGCGGGAGGCCCGGCGACCTGCCGGCCTCGCTGCCGGTGGAGTCGGTGGTGCTGGACACCCGCATCGAGGGGCAGGTGGCGACCACGCACGTCACCCAGGTGTTCCGCAACGAGACCGGGGCCACGCTGGAGGGGACCTACCTGTTCCCCATCCCCTCCGACGCGTCGGTGAGCGAGTTCGCCATCTGGGACGGCGACCGGCGGCTGGCGGGCGAGGTCCGCTCCCGCGAGGAGGCGCGCCGCATCTACGACTCCATCGTCCGGCGCCGGCGCGACCCGGGGCTCCTGGAGTACGCGGGGGAGAACCTGTTCCAGGCCAGCATCTTCCCCATCCTCCCGCGCAGCACCAAGAAGCTGGAGCTGGTCTACACGCAGGTGCTTAAGGCGGAGGGCGGGACGGTGGGATACCGCTACCCCCTGGGCGTGGGGCGGAACGCCGCGCCGGTGGAGCGCGTCTCGGGGCGGGTGGAGATCCGCGGCGAGCGCGGGGTGCGCACCGTGTACTCGCCCAGCCACCAGGTGGACGTGCGGCGCAGCCAGGCCGACCGGCACGCCGCCGTGTCCTTTGAAACGGACGGGCGGCGGGAGCGGCGCGACTTCCAGCTCTTCTTCGCCCAGGCGGAGGAGGACGTGGGGCTGTCGCTGTTCACCTACCGCGAGCCCGGCAGGGACGGCTACTTCCTGCTGCTGCTCACGCCGCGCAGCGACGCGGCGGGGCGCGAGTACACGGCGCGCGACGTGGTGTACGTGCTGGACACCTCGGGCTCCATGGCCGAGGACGACAAGATGGACAAGGCCCGGCGCGCGCTCGCCTTCGGGCTGCGCGGGCTGGGGCCGGACGACCGCTTCAACGTCGTGGCCTTTTCCGGCGACACGCGCCTGATGGAGACCGGGCTGGTGCGGGCGGACGCGGCGGGGAAGCGGCGCGGCGCCGAGTTCGTGCAGGGGCTGCGGGCCGTGGGCGGCACCAACATCAACGACGCGCTGGTCGCCGGGCTGGAGCAGTTCGACGGCCGGGGCGACCGCCCGCAGCTCCTGGTCTTCCTCACCGACGGGCTCCCCACCGTGGGCGAGACCGCGCCCGAGCGCATCGTGGCGAACGCGCAGCGGGCGCGGCGCGGCACGGTGCGCCTGTTCACCTTCGGGGTGGGCTACGACGTCAACACCCGGCTGCTGGACCGGGTCGCCGCGGAAAACGGGGGGACGGCCGAGTACGTGGAGCCGCGCGAGGACCTGGAGGTCAAGGTGTCGTCGTTCTTCGACAAGGTGAACCACCCCGTGCTCACCGACCTGCGGCTGGACCTGGGCGAGGTGCGCACCGACCAGACGTACCCGCGCGCCCTCCCCGACCTGTTCCGCGGCGGCCAGGTTGCGCTGGTGGGGCGCTACCGCAACGAGCGCGAGCTGCGCGGCGTCACCGCGCGCCTCAGCGGCCGGGCGAGCCCGCGCCGCGAGGTGCTCTCGTACTCCGGCCTGCGCTTCCCCCTGCGCGACGAGAGGCACGAGTTCCTGCCGCGGCTGTGGGCCACCCGCCGCGTGGGCTGGCTGATGGAGCAGATCCGCACCTACGGCGAGAACCGCGAGCTGCGCGACGAGGTGGTGGAGCTGGGAACGCGCTACGGCATCGTGACGCCGTACACCTCGTACCTGGCGCTGGAGCCCGGCGCGCAGGACGCGGCGCAGGCGCGGGACTTTTCGGGCGGAGTGGTGGGCGGCGTGGCGCGCGGCACGGCCGGCAACGCGCGGACGCGGCCGCGCCCCGAGGCTGCCCCCGCCCCCATGGCTCCCCCGCCGCCGCCTCCGGCGGTCGCGGCGCCCACGGCCACCACGGGCGCGGGCGCGGTGCAGGCCAGCAAGGCGTCGCGCGCGCAGCAGGAAGCGCTCTCGCTGGACGACGGCGCCGCCACTTCCGCCGCGGTGCGGACGGTGGGGCGGAAGACCTTCTACCTGCGCGAGGGGGTGTGGACCGACTCGGAGCTGGACCCCGCCGCGGCGCTCCCCGAGACGCGGCTGGAGTTCGGGAGCGAGCCGTACTTCGACCTGCTGAAGCGCGAGCCGGAGCTGGCGCGCTACTTCGCCCTGGGCGAGCGGGTGGCGGTGGTGTCCGGCGGGCGCGTGTACCGCGTGGAGGCCGCGAAGCCGTAGCGGGCAGGGGGGTCGCCTGAACGAAGCAGCGGGGCTCCCGGCCGGTCCGGGGGCCCCGCTGCTCCGTTTCTCGCGGGCAGTGTGTCGGGGTTCTACGCCACGCGCTGAACCACCGTCCCCGACTGGTAAAGGAATTCCGGAGCGAAGTCGGCACCGTTCGGCCACTCGATCGTGCCGGTCTCCGGGTTCACAACGACCTGAGAGAACAGCTCGACATGGTGGAGCGGCTCGAAGATCTCGCCGTACAGCTCACCGGAAAGATCCACGTCCTTGAGCACACCGTCGCTGAACTCCACCCGGACGCGATGATCGTGAAGCGGTTCGACTCGAACGACGTGAAGGAACATCTCGACCTCTCAGGGTAGCGGTGCAACGGGAAGCAAGGCTCTGCGGTCGCGTGCCCGGTTCCAGTTCTCCATCAGCTCCACCTGTGCAGCTCGAGCCACTCGAACAACATCTGGAGGGCGCGCCTGGACATGGTACCCGTGACCACACCGTTCTGGATGTCCACGATCACTTCCTGATCCTGATACCGTGCGTGGAAGTGCGGAGGGTTGTGGTCCCTGTAGTTGATGAACACTACGATCCCGTAGAACCTGCTGATCACCGGCATGAGGCTCGGGTTCTCCTGAAGAGCGGGGATGACCTGCCCGATGAGCGGAACGGACCGGAGTCGCGGCCTCTCCTGAATCTCTAATGCGGGCGAGGCATACACAACCAGCCGCATCGTCTGCTACGGAGCCGAAGCCCACGGAACGCCCGGCGCCAGCCGGGGGCACGCCCCACGCGCAGCGGCTGCAGTTCAAAGCCGTTTCAATCAGTACGGCGGCTCGGCGGGCCCGTCGTACCCGCACATGCCGAGCCGGGGCGAGTTCACCGGCGGCATCATGTCGTCCGCCTCGTGCTCGTGTACCGCCACGTGCGCGTCGCAGAGGGGCGTCCATTCGCCGTACTCCTCCGCGCACTCCATGCAAAGCTGCGTGGACGGCTTGCCGCACTGCATGCAGGGGAGCGGAGGCGGCGCGTTCCGGGCCATCAGCACGATGGGGTTGGAGGTCGTAGGCTTTCCCGACCTGACGTCCACGGCCCGCACGAGCGTGTAGGAAGTCGTGCCGAAGTCGTACATGTGCGTCAGTTCCACGCCCGGCCTGAGAACGTCCTTCGCCCGGACCTCGAAGTCGACCTCCTGACCGAACCGTTTCCCGACCGCGAACTGGCTCAGGTGGTCGCAGCACTCCAGCCAGATGGTCCTCAGGTAGGCGTCCAGGTCGTCCAGGGTCGCGGAGCCGTCCATCTCCAGGTGCAGCCAATACTCGCCAGACCAGCTGTCCTGCACCTGGAGGTGGATGAACGGCCGGCTCTTCCCCGGCTCCAGGTCGGCGGCCCGCAACACTTCCTTCCGCTTCGCGCACGTACGGAGGTGGCGGGCCATGCCCGTGCGGGTGGACACCTTGCCGCAGTACGCGCACTCGCCCTGCGTCTTGATCGGGCGTTCATCTTCCATAGGTCTCCTCCATCACGCGTGCTCCGGGTGCGGGGCGACCGGCTCCCGCTCCGATACCATCAGCAGAACCCCCGCCAGCACCAGCGCGGCGAACAGGTAGCCGGGCAGGCTCCACCGCTCCCCCCAGGCCAGGTACGCGGCCACCGCGGCGACCACCGGCTCCACCATGGCGACGGTCGCCGCGCGCGTGGCGTCGATGCGCCTGAGCCCCGCCCCGTAGAACAGGTACGAGCCGTAGGTGGGGACCGCCGCCACGAACGCCAGCGCCATCCACGCCCGGGGGCTCTTGGGGGCGAAGTCCACCAGGGGGAGCAGCGCCAGCGCTCCCACGGGGAGCGCGTACAGGAACAGGGTGGAGGTGTCGTACCGCGCGAAGAAGCGCTTGCCGAACAGGTAGTACAGCGCGTACGCCAGCCCGGACGCCAGCCCCCACCCCAGCGCCGCCGGGGTCACGCGCACGCCGCCCCCGCCGCCGGACGTCAGCGCGATCCCCGCCACCCCCGCGAAGGCGAGCCCCAGCGCCGCCGCCTGGCGCGCTCCCGGGCGCTCGCGCAGGAAGAGCGCGGCGAGCAGCGCCACCCACACCGGCGCCGTGTACAGGAGCACCGAGGCCAGCGCCGCGCCCCCCTCGCGCACCGCCATGAAGTAGGCCACGTAAAGGAACGCCACCCCCACCAGCCCGAACCCCGCCACCGCGGGCAGGTCGCGCCGCTCCACCCGCGCGCGTCCCAGCAGCGCGGCGTGCGCCCCGAAGAGCACCGCCGCGAACACCGCCCGCCAGAAGGCGACCTCCAGCGGGTTTAGACCTTCCTGGAGCGCCACGCGCGACACCGGACCCAACACCCCCCACAGGACGGCCGCGCAGACCACGTAGAGATACCCCAATTTCTTCCCCGGTCGCGGTAGAGCACAACGGAAGCGTTTTTGGGCGTGACCCCGGCTGACGCCGGGGTCGGGCTTCGGCTCCGTA
>JBEVLE010000018.1:0-8508 GCA_040509335.1 Longimicrobiaceae bacterium
GAAGCCGGCCCGCGAGCAAAAACTCACTCGGGCCGGCTTCTTTCACGTCCAAACCAGGGAATTTGGATCCGGGACCTTCTCCGCGGGCTCGTCACGATCATCTTGACCATCTTCGGCTGCTGCCGGTCCACCACCAGCTGGCAGTAGTAGACCCCCGGCGTCACCCGCCGCCCCCGCGTGTCCGTCCCGTCCCAGAAGGCCAGCTTGCGGCCCGGTTCGGTGTAGGCGAGCTGCTGCACGGGGAGGTTCTTCCCGCGGGGATGGTCGGGCGCCCGCGGCACCGCGACCAGCTGGTTCAGCACGTTGAAGATCTGGATGGTGACCAGGTGCGGCCGTCCGTCCCGGAAAAGGCTCTCCTCCAGCGTGAAGGGGATGTAGGTGTCCCGCGTGAACGGGTTGGGATCGTTCTGCTCCAGGCGGAATCCTGTAGCCTGCCGCGCGACCACCGGCAGCTCCACCGGGTCCTGCGCGCGCAGGGTTGGGGGGAAGAGGAAACCGTAGATCACCAGCAGGGCGAGCAGAACAGGAGGTGCGCGTCGCATCTGCGCCTCGCCGTTCGGGTGGGTTCAGGGCACTCCGGCCTCCGGTGTGGAAGGGACCGCGCGGCACGCCCCGGCGGGGCCGGGCGCGGGCGGGCGGTCCGGTGGTCTTCGGTCGTGTTCAGGCCAGCTGCTGGAGGAACAGTTCCAGCGAGCGCAGCGGCCTTTCGTGCTGGAACTGCGCCGGCAGGTACGTGCGCAGCAGCGCGCGGTGCGCCGACCGTTCGCCGCGGCTCGCCTCCGGCACGTCGCCCAGGAGCATGTCGCGCAGCTCCCGGCGGGTGGCGGCGTCCAGGATGCGGCCGGCGGGGCGGCACTCGCGGCAGGTGGTCCCGCCGCCCTCGGCGTCGAAGCGCACCGGCTCGTCGTCGTCCAGCGCGCGGCCGCAGGCGATGCACATCTCCGTCTGCGGCGCGAAGCCCAGGAGCGCCACCACGTGCCAGGCGGCGGCCAGCGCGGCGCGCTCGGTCCCCTGCCCCTCCGCCGCCATGATGGCGTCGAGCGACTCCTCCACCGCGTCCCACAGGTCCTCGTGCGGCTCCTCGGTGGCGAAGCGCATCACCAGCTCGGCCACCAGCGAGGCCCCGGCGAAGGCGACCAGGTCGCGACCCAGCGCCTGGCGGCTGCGGATCAGGTCGAAGCCGCTGAGGGTGTGCAGGTCGCGCCCCTCCTTGAGGTGGAAGTGCGCCGTCCCCTCGGTGAAGGGCTCCAGCACCCCGCCGAAGCGGCTCCGCGGGCGCAGCGCGCCCTTTGCGATCACCGAGCGCAGCCCCGCTTCGCGGGTGAACAGGCGCAGGATCTTGCTCGTCTCGCTGTACGGAAACGACTGGAGGACCAGCGACCGGACGACGACGAGGGGCACGGCGCCGCGGTCACGCCGGGGGCGGCCGCCGGCGCAGCGCCAGCCCCGCCCCGGCCGCGAGCACCAGCCCGGCCACGCCCACGGCGGCGAAGCGCGGGTCCACCGGCGGCACGCCGGGGTTGTCCCACTCCATCACCACCGCCGAGCGGGGGCCCAGCCCGGCGCCGTTGTAGCGCAGGAAGGCGTCGCCCTCGGCCTGCACCGCCACCGGCGCGGCCAGCCCGTCCACCACGGTCTCGGGGGCCGGCTGGCGGACGAACAGGCTCATGGAGTCCGTGGCCGCCGTCACCGGCAGCTCGGTGCGGGTGGTGCCGCGCGCCAGCCGGTAGCGGACGAACAGTTCCTGCTCCCCCGGCGGGATCGTGGCCGTCACCAGCACGCGGTCGTCGCGCCGCACCACGGCGTCCGGGGCGATCTGCCCGTCGCCCACCTCGAAGGCCACCACCCCCTTGGGGATGCGGAACTCCCAGGTGGAGGCGCCCGAGCCCAGGACGAGCGCCTGCTTCGCCGAGTTGTGGATGCGGACGATCTCGTTGACCTCGGCGCTCCCGTCCTCCTCCGGGAGGACGATCACGTCGCGCCGGGCCACCCGCACCGCGCCGGGCGAGCGCGAGGCGGAAGCCGTGTCGAACACCTCGACCGCGTATCCGGTTCCCGCGTCCCCCGGGTGAAGCGGCGGCCCGAAGTAGCGGACGCCCCGGAACTCCGCCGTGGCGAAGAAGACGCTGAACCCCTTGGAAGTGTCGGCCGGGGGGAGCGCCAGCACGAACGAGCCGTCCGGCGCGGTGCTCCCGCTGTCCACCGGTCCGGACGAGTCGGAGGTGACGCGGTGCAGCGTCACCGGCACGCCGGCCTGGGGCGCGCCGCCCAGGAGCACGCGTCCCAGCAGGCGCTGCTGGGCGGCGGCCGGCGCCGCGGCGGACGCCGCGAGCAGGGCAGCGAGCAGGAACAGGCGCACGGTGCTCAAGGGTTGAACCGCCCCAGGTCTTCCGGGTTCATCTTCTTCAGGTGCTCCTTGAGCTGCTCGGGGGTCATGGTGCTTTCCGGGGGCTGCGCCTCCTCGGTGGGCACGTTCCCCAGCAGCCCCTCGGGCTCGCCCTCCTCGGTTTCCGCGAACTGCACGGTGGTGCCGGAGAGCAGGTCGTCGCTGGTGTACAGCTCGGCCTGCAGGCGCAGCGCGATGGCGATGGAGTCCGACGGCCGGGCGTCCACCGTGAACACCTCGTCGCCGCGGCGGATCACCATCTCGGCGTAGTAGGTGTTGTCCTGCACGCGGGTGATGAGCACCCGCGTCAGCGTCCCCCCCAGCCCGCGGATGAGCGAGGGAAACAGGTCGTGGGTGAGCGGGCGGGAAAACTTCATCCCCGCCAGCTCCATGGCGATGGCGCTCGCCTCCGCCGGTCCGATCCAGATGGGGAGGATGCGCGCCCCGTCCACCTCCTGGAGGATGACCACGGGCGTCTTGGAGGTCTGGTCGAGCCCCAGGCTCTGGACACGAATCTGGATCATGGTTCCCTGCCTTCATGAACGAAGGTGGACGGCACCGGGGATCCTTCGCCCCCGGCGCCTCCACCTCCGCGATGACGTTCGCCGTTCACCGGGGCCGCCCGGAGGGGGTCCCTGCGTCCCGCCGGATCCGTGCCTAGGCGCCGGCGGCCCTGCGCAGCTCGTCCGCCCGCTCGGTCCGCTCCCAGGGGAACAGGAGCACCTTGCGCCCGTCGCCCGCCTCCTCGGAGGTCCGCCCGAAGTGGCCGTACGCCGCGGTGGGACGGTAGATGGGGTTGCGGAGCTGGAGCGCCTCGATGATCCCCTTGGGGGTGAAGTCGAAGACGTCGCGCAGCGCCCGCTCGATGGCGCCCTCCGCCACCGTGGCCGTCCCGAAGGTGTCCACCCGCACCGACACCGGCTCCCGCACGCCGATGGCGTAGGCGAGCTGGATCTCGCAGCGGCGCGCCAGCCCGGAGGCCACCACGTGCTTTGCGGCCCAGCGGGCGGCGTACGCGGCGGAGCGGTCCACCTTGGTGGGGTCCTTGCCGCTGAAGGCGCCGCCGCCGTGGCGGCCCATCCCGCCGTAGGTGTCCACGATGATCTTGCGGCCGGTGAGCCCCGCGTCGCCGTGCGGCCCGCCGATCACGAAGCGGCCGGTGGGGTTGATGTGGAACGTGGTGGCCTCCGGGTCCCAGAACCCGACCGGCTCCAGCACCGGCTGCACCACGTGCTCGATCACCTCGGCGCGGATCTGCTCGTTGGTGGCCTCCGGGTCGTGCTGCGTGGACACCACCACCGTGTCCACCCGCACCGGGCGGTCGCCCTCGTACTCCACCGACACCTGCGTCTTGCCGTCCGGCCGGAGCCAGCCGAGCCTGCCGTTCTTGCGCACCGCGGCCAACCGCTCGGCGAGGCGGTGCGCCAGCAGGATGGGGGTGGGCATGAGCGCCTCGTTCTCGTCCGAGGCGTAGCCGAACATCATCCCCTGGTCGCCCGCGCCGCCGGTGTCCACGCCCATCGCGATGTCGGGCGACTGCCGGTCGATGGTGGTGATCACCGCGCAGGTGTGGCTGTCGATGCCGTACTGCGCGTCCGTGTAGCCGATGGACTTGAGCGTGCCCCGGACGATGGCCGGGATGTCCACGTAGGTGCCGGTGGTGATCTCGCCCGCCACCACGGCGACGCCGGTGGTCACCAGCGTCTCGCAGGCCACGCGGCCGGTGGGGTCTTCCGCCAGGATCGCGTCCAGCACGGAGTCGGAGATCTGGTCGGCGATCTTGTCGGGGTGGCCCTCGGTGACCGACTCGGACGTGAAGAGCTGGCGCTGCGCCACGCGGGCTCCTTGTTGGGATTCGCTTGGGACGTAAGGCGTTCGAAGCGTCGAAGATACCACCCTACGCGGTGGCCGACAAGTTCCAGGCGGCCATGAAGCGGGTCAGGTCGATCCAGTCCTCGGCGTGCCGGCCGAGCACCTCGATGACCTCCGCGGGGGTGCCCGCGGCGAGGGCCTCGCGCGCGGCGGCGGCAGCCTCCTCGCGCGACACGGAGCGGATCACCTTCTTGATCTCGGCGAGCGCCGAGGGGCCCACGCTGAGCGAGTGCACGCCCAGGCCGATCATCAGGAAGGCGCCCAGCGGGTGCGCCGCGAACTCGCCGCACACCCCCACCTCGATCCCCGCCGCGCGCCCGGCCTCGGTGACCAGCCCCATCAGCCGCACCACCGCCGGGTGGAAGGGGTTGTACAGCTTGGACAGGCGCGAGTTGCCGCGGTCCACCGCCAGGGTGTACTGCGTGAGGTCGTTGGTGCCGATGGAAAAGAAGTCCACGTGCCGGGCCAGCTCCGGCGCGGACATGGCCGCCGCCGGGGTCTCGATCATGGCGCCCAGCGAGTAGCGCTCCGGCACCTCGTGCCCCTCGGCGCGCAGCTCCGCCAGGCACTCGTCGATGTGGCGGCGGGTGTCCAGCACCTCGGACACCTCGTTGACCAGCGGGATCATGATGCGCACGTCGGCGTGCGCGGCGGCGCGCAGGAGCGCGCGCAGCTGCCCGCGGAACATCGCCGGCTCGTCCAGGCAGACGCGGATGGCCCGCCACCCCAGGAAGGGGTTGTCCTCGGCCGCCATGTGCATGAACGCCGGGAACTTGTCGCCGCCCAGGTCGTAGGTGCGGATGATCACCGGGACCTGCGGGAAGACCCGGGTCACCTGCGAGTACGCCTGGAACTGCTCTTCCTCGCCCGGCGCGGCGCCGCGCCCCACCACCAGGAACTCGGTGCGGTACAGCCCCACCCCCTCCGCCCCGTGGGCCCGCGCCGAGGCGGCCTCGCCGGGAAGGTCGATGTTGGCGCGCAGCTGCACCCGGTAGCCGTCGCGCGTCACCGACTCCAGGTGCGCCAGCAGGAGCAGCTCCTGCTCCCACTCGCGGATCTGGAAGTCGCGCTCGCGGTAGGCGTGCTTGTCCTCCTCGCTGGGGCCGATGATCACCCGCCCGGCGCGGCCGTCCAGGATGATCTCGTCGCCGTCGCGGACGCGGTCGGACAGGTCGCCCAGGCTGACCACGGCGGGGATGTCCAGCGAGCGCGCCAGGATGGAGTTGTGGGAGGCGCGCGTCCCCGAATCGGTGGCGATCCCCACCACCTGCCGCGGGTCCAGCTGCACGGTGAGGCTGGGGGTCAGGTCGTGCGCGACCAGGACCACCTTTTCCTCGCCGCCGCGCGAGCGCAGCTCCGGGTCGGGCATCCCCATCAGCCGCCGCAGCACCCGGTTCTGCACGTCGGCCAGGTCGTTGAGCTTGTCGAGCACCATGGGGTGCGCGGTGTGCGACCACTGCGACTCCCACTCCAGCACCCGCCACTCGAAGGCGCGCTCGGCGGTGAGGTGGTTCTCGCGGATGTACGAGACGGTCCCCTCGATCAGGTCGGAGTCCTCGAGCATCAGGATCTGCGGCTCGAAGATCTGCGCCTCCACCCGCCCCATCAGCGTCTCGGTGCGCGCCTGCAGCTCGCGGATGCGCTCCTTGGCCCATTCGCGCGCCTCGCGGAAGCGCTCCACCTCGTGCTCCACCTGGTCCGCCGCGATCACGCCCCCGTGCGGGACGCGCGGCACCTCCCAGCGCAGCACGCGCGCCGGGGCGATCACGATCCCCGGCGAGGCCGGGATCCCGTCGCGGACCAGGCTCACCGGCTCACTCCTCGCCGAAGCGGTCGGCGACCAGCTTGGCGAGCGCCGCCACCGCGGCTTCGGCGTCGTCGCCGTTGGCGCGGATGTCCACCGCGGAGCCGCGCTCGGCGGCCAGCATCATCACCCCCATGATGCTCTTGCCGTTGACCTCCACCTGGTCCTTGGCCACGAACACCTCGGCCTGGAACTTGTTGGCGAGCTTCACGAACTCCGCCGCCGGGCGGGCGTGGAGGCCGTACTTGTTGAGGATCGTGACCTGCGTGCTGTGTTGCATCCCGGATAGGTTCAAGAGGTGGCAACCACGAGGGTGTCTACGGCCCAGACCACCACCAGGACCGCCCACACCGCCAGGCGGACGCGGAGGCCCAGCCAGAGTCCGGCGGCGAGCGCCGCGGCGCCCAGCGCGTACTCCGCGGGCCCGCGCGAGGCGTCGCCCACGGCGAGGATCCCCGCCAGCCCGGCCAGGAAGGCCCCGGCGTCGGAGGCGCGCTCGCCCATGCGCTCGAAGGGGGCTTCGCGGAGCGCCCTGCCCACCGCGAGCCCGTCCCGCAGCCCCACCCGGAGGCCCCAGACGCGGAGCCACAGGTGGAGCGCGTTGTACACCAGCAGGAAGGCCGGGACCGCCACCCACCAGGGGGCGCCCAGCAGCAGCAGGACGATGGCGAGCAGGGCGCAGGCCGGGCGCCACGCCTGCCACACCAGCCGGTCCCCGATGGCGCCCAGCGATCCGCGCAGCGCGTTCTTGAAGCGCGTCACCGTTTCCGGCGGCACGCCGTCGACCTCCAGCCGCGCCACCGCCCCCGCCGCCACCGTCACCAGGTAGGGGTGGCTGTTGAACAGCTCGGCGTGCCGCGCCACCGCCGCGCGGAGCGCTTCCTCGTCCCCCCGGTGCATGCGGCGGAGAACCGGCAGGAGCACGAACGCGAAACCCGTGCCGATCAGCGTCTGGTAGTTCCACGACCCCTGCACGGCGAAGCTCCGCAGCAGGAGCGCGCGGCGGGTCCCCGGGGTGAGCGCGCTCACCCGAAGAGCACCAGCACGAGGACGCCCACGCCGGCCCCGGCCGCCAGCAGCGGGAGCCGGTCGCGCCCGAAGAGCCGGAACACCGCCCCCAGCGAGGCGGCCAGCACCGCGCCCAGCGCGAGCCGCGCAACGGTGCCGTGGGGGAGGAGGAAGAAGCCCTGCTGGAGCACCCACCCCAGGAGCAGCGTCCCCGCCCCCGCAAGCGCGGTCCCCCGCGCGAAGTCCACGCCCAGGGCGAGCAGGTGCCGCCGCTCCAGCCGCCCGGAGCGGATGCTGGTGCGGCCGGGCGGCGGGCAGAGCCGCACGTTGAGCTGCCGGAGGCGCTCCACGCTGGCGCCCCCCACCCGCTCCAGGAGCAGGGCGAAGATCAGCACCACCAGCAGCGCGGAGTAGGAGTGGGAGGTCCCGGCGTAGGCGCCGGCCGCGGCGACCGCCGCGGGGCCGCCCTCCGGGTAGCGGGCCGCCCCCACCGGGAGGACGGTGAGCTGGAAGGCTTCCAGCATGAGGCCCAGCAGGGCGCCGTGCTCCGGGGAGCCCGCGATCCACCCCGCCAGCGTGGCCGCGACCACCGGGCGCGACAGCATGAGCTGCCCCAGCGAGGTGCCGTCCACGGCCACCAGCCCGCCGAACAGCGCGAGGAGGACGAGAGCGCCGGCCTCCGGGATCATCTCACCCGTCCGCCAGGAGCTCGTCCAGCGGCACCCGGCGCGAGCCGGGGAGGTCGCGCGCCGACAGGCGCACCCCGCCCTGGTCGGCGAGGGCGCGCAGCTCGGTCCGCTCCTCGGGGGAAAGGAACAGGTAGGGGAGCACCCGGTCGCGCCCCACCGCGTGGTGGATCCCGCCCAGGTTCACCTCCTCGCCGCGGAGGACGCCGTCCTCCGCCAGCTTGGCCACCGTGGCCACGCCGCGCACCAGCACCACGATGCGGCGCGGGTCGCCGCGCCACGCCGCCAGCATCCGGCGCGCCTCGGGGACGCCCACGAACGAGGCCTCGATCTCCGGGGGGACGCCCAGGCAGTACAGCTCCTGCTCCCAGGCGCTGTCCGCGATGTCGTCGTCCACCACCACGATGCGGTCGGCGTGCAGCGGCCCGCCCCACCCCACCACCACCTGCCCGTGGATCAGGCGCTCGTCAACGCGAAGCAGCACGATCGGCATGCACCGCACCTTCCCGGCACTGGCCGGTGATCGCGGACTGCCCCTTGGCCACCAGTCGGTCGACCAGTTCCGGAAGGGGGAGTTCCCGGTGAAAGACAAAGTCCAGCAGCATGGGGAGGTTCACCCCGCACACCACCGCCGTGTCCGGGCGGTCCAGCGAAAGCCGGCGCGCGGCGAACGCGCACGAGCCGCTGGGCAGGTCGGTAAAGATGATTCCCGGGCCGTCGCCCAGCGCGGCCAGCACGTTGCGCTGCAGCGA
>JBEVLE010000019.1:0-3091 GCA_040509335.1 Longimicrobiaceae bacterium
GGCGCGGATCGCTCCGCGCCGGCGCCACGACCTCCGCGCTCCCGATCAGCGCTTGGAGAACTGGAACCGCTTGCGGGCGCCCGGACGGCCCGGCTTCTTGCGCTCCACCTCGCGGGGGTCGCGGGTCAGCAGCGACTCCGCGCGCAGGCGGCGGCGGTTGTCCTCGTTGACCTTGACCAGGGCGCGGGCGACGCCGAGCCGGATCGCGTCGGCCTGGCCGCGGAGCCCGCCGCCGGCGACGGTCACCTTGACGTCCCACTGCCCCTGGGTCTCGGTCGCGGCGAACGGCTGGTTCGCCGCCTGGCGCAGCACGCCGCGCGGGAGGTAGTCCTCCAGCGTGCGGCCGTTGACCTCCCACGTCCCGTTCCCCGGGCGGAGGTACACGCGGGCGACCGACGTCTTGCGGCGGCCGATGGCGTGGATCTGCTCAGTAGCCATGCGAATGATCAGAAGGTGAGGGGATCCGGCGACTGCGCCGAGTGCGGGTGCTCGGCTCCGGCGTACACCTTGAGCTTGTGGCGCATCTGCCGGCCGAGCGCGTTCTTGGGAAGCATCCCCTTGACCGCCAGCTCGATCACCCGCTCGGGGTGCTTGGCGAGCATCTCGCGGAACGGGATGAACTTCTCGTGACCCATGTACCCGGTGTGCCGGAAGTAGGTCTTCTGATCCTCCTTCCTGCCGGTCAGCCGCACCTTGTCGGCGTTGATGACGACCACGAAGTCGCCGGTGTCCAGGTGCGGGGTGTAGGTCGGCTTGTGCTTGCCGCGGAGGACGCGCGCGATCTCGGTCGCCAGCCGCCCCAGGACCTTGCCCTCGGCGTCCACGACGAACCAGCGCCGCGTGATCTCCCCGGCCTTTACGGAATACGTCTTCATCGGGCTCCCAGTGCCGCACGATCGCGGGGCGTATCCACCGTTACGCCCCGTGCCTGCGCCGCCAGAAAAAAAGTTGATCCTGCCGCGCCCGGCGAACCCGAGAGCGGACCAGCGTGGTCGGGACAGATTTGTAGGATAGCCGGAACGGCGCGAAATGTCAACCGCCGCCCCCGGTTTTCGCAATCGGGAGCGGCGGCCTTCTCAACGATCCAGGGCCGCCGTGAACTCCTCGACGGTGAGTCCGGCGGAGCGGATCAGGGAACGCAGGGTACCCCTCGCCACTTCCCGGTGATTGGGCACGGAAAGCGAAGCGCTGCTCCCCTCCCGGACCATGACGATGTGGTTGCCCGGCCGCGCGACCCGCCAGCCGAACGTCTCCAGCACCTTCACCACCTCGCCCGAGCTGAGGACGGGAACCGGCGGCATCAGGCGGCGACGTGGATCTGCCGGACCTCGCGTGGGCGGGGCATCTTCAACTCCTCGCGGACCTCCAGGCAGAGCAGGATCGCGTCGCGGACGTTCGCGACGGCTTCGTCCCGCGTGGCGCCCTGGCTCACGCAGCCGGGGATCGCCGGGCATTCGGCGATCCAGACTCCGTCCTCGTCCTGTTCGAGCGTGACGATGAAATCCATGGCTCACCCTCCACGGTGACCGTGTCCGTCCTCTGGATCATCCGTCTGGAAGGTACCCTGCCCTTCCCGGAGCATCAAGCCGGCGCGGCGTCAGACGTTGAAGCGGAACAACAGGATGTCGCCGTCCTTGACGACGTACTCCTTGCCCTCGGAGCGCATCAGCCCCTGCTCGCGCGCGGCCTTGACGCTGCCCAGCTTCTCGAAGTCGGCGAACGCGACCGTCTCCGCGCGGATGAAGCCGCGCTCGAAGTCGCTGTGGATGACGCCCGCGGCCTCCGGGGCCTTGGCCCCGACGGGAATCTCCCAGGCGCGCACTTCCTTCTCCCCCGCCGTGAAGTACACCTGCAACCCCAGCAGCCGGTATCCCGCGCGGATGAGCGTGTGCAGCCCGGGCTCGGTGATGCCCAGCGACTCCAGGAACTCGCGCTTCTCCTCGTCGCCCAGCTCCGCCAGCTCGCTCTCGATCTTGCTGCTGATGGGGATGATCTCGGCTCGTTCGCCGCTGGCGTCCACGGCCGTGCGCAGGGCGCGGACGTGCGCGTTGTCGCCCTCCGGCAGGTCGCTCTCGGCCACGTTGGCCAGGTACAGCACGGGCTTGGACGTGAGCAGGTTGTACGAGCGCAGGATGCGCTGCTCGTCGTCGTTGGCGTCCGCCGTGCGCGCGGGCTCGCCCTTGTCCAGCACGGCTGAGAGGCGCTCCAGGAGGCCCAGCTCCGCCTGCGCCTCGCGGTCGTTGCCGCGGGCGGCCTTGCGGGCCTTCTCCAGCCGCTTCTCCACGACGGCCAGGTCCGCCAGGGCCAGCTCCAGGTTGATGACCTCGCGGTCGCGGACGGGGTCCACGCCGCCCATCACGTGCACCACATCGCTGTCGTCGAAGCAGCGGACCACGTGGACGATGGCGTCCGTCTCGCGGATGTTGGCCAGGAACTGGTTGCCCAGCCCCTCGCCCTCCGACGCGCCCTTCACCAGGCCGGCGATGTCCACGAACTGCACGGTGGCGCGCAGCACGCGCTGGGGCTGCACCTTTTCCGCGAGCAGGTCCACGCGCGGGTCCGGCACCTCCACCATGCCCACGTTGGGCTCCACGGTGCAGAACGGGTAGTTGGCCGCGTCGGCGCCCGCCGCCGTGAGCGCGTTGAACAGCGTGGACTTGCCGACGTTGGGCAGCCCCACGATTCCCAGCTTGAGCATATCGTTCTGAACCGGCTTTGGATTGACGAGGATCACCAAACGGAAACCGGCCGGGCACCCTGGACGGGACCCGGCCGTGCGCGGAAAACCTATGTGGCGGACGCGGTTCCGTCAACGGCGGGGCGGAACTGCGGGTTACGGGGGACAGGGTACGGGGGACAGGGGACAGCCTGCAACGACGCGTGTACTCGGGCGCTCCGTTCGCCTCACCGATCGCCACTTCAGCGACGGAATCCACCCGCCACGCATCCGCCTCCCTCCACACCGGCGCCTGATTCTCCACCACCACGCCGACGGGGATGGCCCGATCCGCAGCGGGCGTCTCGCCCGCGCCCGCAGCCGCGCAGGTGATAACGACGAACGGTACGACGCCGCGCATGACGGGCTCAGCCC
>JBEVLE010000020.1:0-5399 GCA_040509335.1 Longimicrobiaceae bacterium
CGGCGCGTCGCTACCGGGAGTACATCGCGTGGCTGGAGCGGCAGGAGCGCTCGCGCGCCGAGGAGTTCTGGCGGCGGACGCTGGCCGGATTCAGCGATCCGACCCCGCTGCCGGCGCTGCGGCACGTCCCCGGCGTGAGCGACAACCGGGGCGCGGGAACGGCGATGCTGACCCTGTCGCCCGAGCGTACGCGCGCCCTGCAGGAGCAGGCGCGGGGGTGGGGCGTGACGATGAGCACCCTGGTGCAGGGTGCCTGGGGACTGCTGCTGGGCCGCTACGCGGGCGAGAGCGACGTGGTCTTCGGGGCGACGGTGTCCGGGCGTCCGGCGGAGCTGCCGGGGGTGGAGGAGACGGTCGGGCTGTTCATCAACGCGGTGCCCGTGCGGGTGCGCCTGAACGGGGACGCGCAGCTGCGGGAGTGGCTCGCGGAGCTGCAGAAGGAGCAGGTGGAGGCGCGCGAGCACGAGTACGCCCCGCTGGTGGAGGTGCACAAGTGGAGCGAGGTGCCCGGGGGGCGGCCGCTGTTCGACAGCATGGTGGTTTTCGAGAACTTCCCGGTGGAGCAGGCGGTCGGGGAGGCGGCGAAAGGTCTGGGCGGGCTGCGGGTGCGGCCGACCGGGGCGCGAGAGCAGGCCAACTACCCGCTCCTCCTGTCGGTGGTGTCGGCCGCGCAGCTGAAGGCGGAGATCCGCTACGACCGGGCCCGCGTCGACGTTGAGGCGGTGGGGCGTCTGGTGGAGCACCTGGACGTGTTGCTGGAGGCGGTCGCGGCGCACCCGGGACGGCGCCTCTCGGAGGTGTCGCTGCTGCGCGAGAGCGAGAGGGCGCAGCTGCTGGCCGGCTCGCGCGCGGAGCCCCTGGAGCTCCAGCCCACGTACGTGCACGAGATGATCTCGGCGCAGGCGGAGCGTACCCCCGGCGCGCCGGCGGTCTCGTTCGGCGACGGGACGCTCAGCTACGCCGAGCTGGAGAGCGGCGCGAACCGGCTGGCGCACCACCTCCGCCGCCTGGGGGTGGGCCCGGACACCCGGGTGGGCATCTGCCTGGAGCGCTCGCTGGACATGGTGGTGGGCGTCCTGGGCGTGCTCAGGGCCGGCGGTGCGTACGTGCCGCTGGATCCCTCGTATCCCGCCGAGCGCCTGGCGTACATGATGGAGGACGCGGCCCTCGGCGTGCTGCTGACGCGCGAGGGGCTGCTGGACGGCCTGCCGCAGCACGGCGCGCGCGCCGTGTGCCTGGACCGGGACGCCGCCGAGATCGCGCGGCAGAGCGCGGCGGCGCCGGAGAGCCGCCTCTGGCCGGAGAGCCTGGCGTACGTCATCTACACTTCCGGCTCCACCGGGCGGCCCAAGGGGGTGGAGATCGTCCACCGGGGCCTCGGCAACTACCTGGGGTGGGCGGCCGCGGCGTACGCCGGCGAGGGCCGCGGGGCGCCGGTGCACTCCTCCCTCACCTTCGACCTCACGGTGACCTCGCTGCTGGTTCCGCTGGTGCGCGGCGAGCGGGTCGTGCTCACCGACGAGGCCGAGGGCGTGGAGGGGCTGGCGAGGGTGCTGCGGGAGGAGCCGGGGTTCACCCTGGTCAAGCTCACGCCCGCGCACCTGGGGCTTCTGGCCGAGCAGCTGACCGAGGCCGAGGCGGCCGCGGCGGCGCGGACGCTGGTGGTCGGGGGCGAGGCGCTCCCGGCCGAGCTGGCGGCGTACTGGAGGCGGGTGGCGCCGGACACCGCGCTGGTCAACGAGTACGGACCCACGGAAACGGTGGTGGGGTGCAGCGTCTACCGGGTGCCGGACGAGAGCGTCCGGGGGAGCGTGCCCATCGGCAGGCCGATCGCGGGGACGCAGCTGTACGTGCTGGGAGGGGAGATGCAGCTGGCGCCGGTGGGGATGACCGGGGAGCTGTACGTGGGCGGCCCGGGCGTGGCGCGGGGCTACCTGGGGCGCCCGGGGCTGACGGCGGAGACGTTCGTCCCGGACCCGTTCGGCGGCGAGGCGGGCGCGCGCCTGTACCGCACCGGGGACCGGGCGCGCTGGCGGATGGACGGCGAGCTGGAGTACCTGGGGCGCATCGACGCGCAGGTCAAGGTACGCGGCTTCCGCATCGAGCCGGGCGAGATCGAGGCGGTGCTGCTGGAGCAGGAGGCCGTGCGCGAGGCGGTGGTCCTGGTGCGCGAGGACGCGCCGGGCCAGAAGCGCCTGGTGGCCTACGTGGCCCCGCAGGAGGGGGCGGAGCTCGCCGCCGACGGGCTGCGGGCCCGCCTGGTGGAGCGGTTGCCGGAGCACATGGTGCCGGTTGCGTTCGTCACGCTGGAGAGCATTCCGCTCACCTCCAACGGGAAGGTGGACCGGCGCGCGCTGCCGCGGCCGGAGAGCACCGGCATCGAGCGGTCGCAGGCGTACGAGGCCCCGCGCGACGGGCTGGAGGAGACCATCACCGCCCTGTTCGAGGAGGTGCTGGGCGTGTCCGGGGTGGGGCTGCACGACAACTTCTTCGAGCTGGGCGGGCACTCCCTGCTGGGGGTGCAGATCATGTCCAGGCTCAAGGAGGCCACCGGGGTGAACCTGCCCCTGGCGGCGATCTTCAAGGCGCCCACGGTGGAGCGCCTGGCGGAGGAGGTGCGCAGCGGCGGGGGCGACATGCCGCTGATGTTCCCGCTGCGCTTCAAGGGGAGCCGTCCGCCTCTCTTCCTGGTGCACCCGGGAGGCGGCAACCTCATGTCCTACGCCGGGCTGGTCAAGCAGCTCGACGAGGACCAGCCCGTCTACGGGCTGCGCTCCCGCGGGATCGAGCAGGGGGAGACGCCCAACTGGACCATCGAGGAGATGGCGCGCGACTACCTGGCCTCCATCCGCGAGGTGCGGCCCTCGGGCCCGTACCGGCTGGGCGGGTGGTCCATGGGCGGGGTGATCGCCTTCGAGATGGCGCGGCAGCTGGAGGCGGCGGGCGAGGAGGTGGAGTCGCTGGTGCTGATCGACTCGCAGGTGCCGTGGCTCAACGACCCGGACCAGAGCATGCCCGGCAACGAGATCCGCGTCGTGCAGCTGTTCGCGCAGGACCTGGGCTTCCCGGTGGACCGGCTGCCCACCGCGGATCCCGAGGCGCAGGGCGAGGGCGAGGTGGCGTACCTGCGCCTGATGCTGGACACGGCCCGCGCCGCGGGGCTGCTCCCCAAGGATCTGGAGCTGGCGCGCATCCAGCAGCTGTACGGCATCTTCCGCATCAACCTGCAGGCGATGTTCGCGTATCGTCCGGAGGGCTACGGCGGGGACGTCACCCTGCTGCGCGCCGCCGGCAAGAACAAGCTGATGAACCGGCTCTTCGGCAAGAAGGCCTACGGCTGGGAGCAGGTGGTCCGGGGCGAGCTGGAGGTGCGCACGGTGCCGGGCACGCACTACACCATGATGCGCACGCCCCACGTGGAGAAGCTGGCGCGGGAGGTGGAGCGTGCGATCGGGTAGGTGCGCCGTACGCACCGGCCATCCACCACGGTGAAGGAGGCGGGAAACCGCCGAAAAAGGCCCGCCCCGGGATCCCCGGGGCGGGCCGTCGCCGATGGGCGCCGGGGATGGCGGCTCGACATCCGCCGGACTCAACCCGCCGGTGCCAGTGGATACGTGCGGACTCCGGCGTACACACCGCCGCCGACGTGCTGATCCGCTTCCACGTACACGCCCCAGGGAAGTCTCGCTCCGTCATCGACCGTGAGCCCGTAGTGGACGATGCGGTCTCTCGACTCCGCCCCCTGCGATCCGTCCTTGCCGCCCACGTGCGAATGGCCATGGTACAGCGTGGCCGACCAGCTTCCCCCGATGTACGCGGCGTCGCGCCCTCGACGGGCAGCGAGATCGACTCCGCCGCCGAACGCCACCCCGCAGGAAAGGTCCACCCCCGCACCCTTGCCCCAGATGGTGCCCGCCGGCAGGAACACGTAGCTCGGCCAGTCGAGCTGCTTCCCATCCGGGCCATAGCCATGGTCGATGAAGAACGGCCTCGCGTCCAGCCCTGCGTTTGCAGCCTGCCCCATTCCGAGTACCTGCCGGAAGAAGGCCGTGATCGTACGGCGCGCAGGACGATCGCTGGATGAATTCTCGGGCGCCGCGATCAGCCAGCGGAACAGTTCCTGGATGGTCAGGCCGTCGACCAGCACCTGGTGGCGGTTGACCACGTAGTCGCCGAGCTCGCCGGCCCGGCTCGGGAGCCGCGCCTGGATGAACGCTTCGAACTCGGCCGAGGCGAGGACTCCGGACCGCACCGCGGCCAGTGCCGCACGACCTTCCCGGGCGCTTGCGGCGATGGACCGCGCGCGGCTGTTGGGCCGGACGTCCACAACGGCATCCGCGAGCCTGGCCCCGAAAACGAAGGCCCGTTCCAGTGCTTTCACGCTCGCGGCACGCCCGAGGACTTCCAGGAACGGGCGGTCCGGGAAGGCGACGTGGGGGTCGATCGTGTCGTGGGTATCCATCACCTGCAATGCGAGCGCACGCTCATGGCAGGGGCGGAATCGGGTCACGACCGCTTCCACGACCTCCAGGTGCGGCTCGATGTCCAACGAAGGAAGCTCGCCGAGACACTCGACGATGCAGTCCAGGCACTGCCCGCGCACGTCCAGAGTGACCATGGATGAATCGGAAACGATCGTGCGCACGGTCTCTCGAACGGCGAGCTCACCCATCGCCGTGCCGGCGTTCTCACGGCACATGCGTGCGAGAAAGTCGACCAGCCGGTGGCGCGGACGCTGCTTTTCAGTGTTCAGCCACGATGTCGGGTGGACGTCCGATCTCAGGATCCGACCGAGATCCGTCAGGATATCGGGCCCGTCCGTCCGCGAGCTCACCGCGTCGTACAGCAGGTCGAGGATCACGTCCCGCACGTCGGGAAGGCCCGTCTCGGCGGCCAGCCAGTTCATCCCGAAGCCGTTGATGCCGTACATCAGGTCCGGCATCTCCGGGTCGTGGAGGAACGGGTTGGCGCCGCCGCGCAGCGCGGATGCAAGCGCTTCGAGCCGTCCCGTGATCGCAGCGGAATCCGTGGTCGGTGCTTCGTCCATTGTCGTTCAGCCGCAAATGGGGAAAAAGCCGGTTGGACTCGGCGGCCAGGTCATTCGGCCGCGAGCATGGAATGTGGGCCGACCGCGTCAGGCAGCGCGAGCCCGCCGTGAATGCGAACCCGCTCTTACCTGCGGATCCGCGCGAACGTCTTCGCCCTGTCCATCACGTCGACCACCTTGCGGTTGAAGGCGAGATCGCTGAGCTGCGGAGCATCGGCCACGAACCGCGAGTACATGTCGAACAGGCAGCGCGCCAGCATGTCGTCGGGCAGCTTCGCGACCCGTGTCTGCTCGATCGACCCGTCGGTGTTGTGGCCGGAGTACTCCATGATCACGCTGGTGTGGTCGTCGC
>JBEVLE010000021.1:0-21630 GCA_040509335.1 Longimicrobiaceae bacterium
CGCCGGCGGATCCACGCGGTCCGCCGGCGCTCCCGTTCGCGCTTGCTCCCCGCGGCGCCGCGTGCCTACATTCGACCGGACGGCCCCGCCGCCCGCGCCCACGACCCGCTCCAGGACAGGCCCATGCCCCGCATCACCCCGCTGGACTACGCGGACGCTCCGCCCGAGGCGCGCGCCGCCCACGACGAGCACCTCCGGACGGCGCGCATCACCAACATGAAGCGCACGCTCCTGCACTCGGTGCCGGCGTTCCGCGCGCTGATGACGTGGTACGACCTTCGCGACGCGGTGCAGCCGTTCCTGGGCGAGCGCCTCACCACGCTCTTCGCCCACGCCGTGTCCTCGGAGACGGAGTGCCTGATCTGCTCCACCTTCTTCCGCCGCATCCTGGTGGAGTCGGGCGAGGACCCGGACCGCCTGGAGCTGGACGACCGCGAGGCCGCCGTGGTGGCGTTCGGGCGGGCGCTCGCCGTCACGCCGCACCGGGTGCCGGACGACGTGTACGCCCGCGCGGCGGAGCACTTCAGCGACGAGCAGATGGTGGCGCTGGTGGCGTTCGGCGCGCTGATGGTGGCCACCAACGTGGTCAACAACGCGCTCGGCGTGCCGCTGGACGACTACCTCCAGCCGTACCGCCGCCAGCCCGCCGCCGCCGCGGCGGAAGGGATCGTCGCCCATGGGTGAGCTCATGGGGCGCGTCGCGTTCGTCACCGGCGCGGCGCACGGGCAGGGGAGGGCGACGGCACTGAAGCTGGCCGCGGAGGGCGCGGCGATCGCCGCCTTCGACGTGGCGCGGCCGCTGGCGTACCCGGCCTACGGGATGGGGACCGGGGCGGAGCTGGAGTCGCTGGTGGCGGAGTGCGAGGCGCTGGGGAGCCCCTGCCTGGCCTTCGCGGGCGACGTGCGCGACGACGCGGCCATCACGGCGGCGGTGGGCGAGACGGTGGAGCGGCTGGGACGCATCGACATCCTCTTCAACAACGCCGGCATCTGCGCCTACGGGCTGGCGCACGAGCTGACGGAGGAGGAGTGGGACGGGATGATCGACATCAACCTCAAGGGCCCGTGGATGGTGGCCCGCCGGGTGATCCCCGTGATGATCGCGCAGAAGCGCGGGGTGATCGTCAACAACTCGTCGGTGGCGGGGCTGCGGGGCATGAACCGGCTCAGCCACTACGCGGCGTCCAAGCACGGGCTCCTGGGGCTGACCCGGTCGTGGGCGCTGGAATTGGCGCCGCACGGCATCCGCGTGGTCGCCGTCCACCCCACCGGCGTCAACACGCCGATGAACGACGGGCTCGCCGCCATGGAGGGAAAGACCCCGCAGGAGATCGCGGAGGCCTCGGCCGGCAACCTCCTCCCCGTTCCCTGGATCGAGCCGGACGACGTGGCCGAGGCGGTCCTGTACCTGGTGTCCGACCGCGCCCGCTTCGTCACCGGCTCCTCCTTCGTGCTGGACGCGGGGCTGCTCGTGCGCTAGCGTGCGGGAGGACTTCCGCGCCGACCTCCGCTCTCCGCCCGACCGTGAGACGAACCCGCCTCCCCGCGCTCCTGCTGCTGCTCGCCGCCGCGTCCGCGTGCACGCGGCGGGCGAGCTACGACGACCCCGGCCAGGTGATCCGTGCCCGCCCCGGCACGGAGTTCGAGCTGGCGCTCCGCTCCAACCAGAGCACGGGGTACCGCTGGGTGCTGGTGGATTCCGCCGCGCTCGGACCGCTGCGCCCGGCCGGCTCCGGGTACCGCGTGACCGCGGGCAGCGGCGACGGCGCGGGCGGCGTCGAGCGGTGGACCTTCCGGGCGGAGGGTACGGGCGAGGGCGTGGTCACGCTGGTGTACGTCCCCCCGGGGGAGGGTACGGCCCCGCGCGACACCACCCGCTTCCGGGCGATCGTCCGCTGACGCCGGCGCGGGAGCTCCGCTTCCGCACCGCGGCCGCCACGACACCGCCGGCGGATGCCCCGCGCGTCCGCCGGCGTTATCTTGTCGCGCGGCACGGTCCGGCGGGCGCGCTCGCGGTTTCGCACTCCCGCACTTTCGCACTCACGCACTGTCTTTTTCCGAACATGAGCGACACGCAGGCGGGGCCCGACCTCGGCGAGGACTCCGGGACCGCGGGTCCCGCGGACGGCGGCAAGGCGGCGTGGACGGAGCGCGCCGTCGCGCCCGCGCTGGCCAAGCACCCGGAGCGGCGCGAGCGCTTCGAGACCACCAGCGGGGTGGAGGTGGAGCGCCTGTACACGCCGGACGACACGGCGGCGCTGGACTACGGGCGCGACCTGGGGTATCCCGGCGAGTTCCCCTTCACCCGCGGCATCCAGCCCACCATGTACCGCGGGCGCTTCTGGACCATGCGCCAGTACGCGGGCTTCGGCACGGCGGAGGAAACCAACACGCGCTTCAAGCTGCTGCTGGAAGCGGGGCAGACGGGGCTTTCCACCGCCTTCGACCTGCCCACGCAGATGGGGTACGATTCCGACCACCCCATGGCGCAGGGCGAGGTGGGGCGCGTGGGCGTCGCCATCGACACGCTGGCCGACATGCGCAGGCTGCTGGACGGGATCCCGCTGGACCGCGTGTCCACCTCCATGACCATCAACGCCACGGCCAGCACCCTGCTGGCGCTGTACATCGCCGTGGCGGACGAGCGGGGGATCCCGCGCGCGAAGCTCTCCGGGACCATCCAGAACGACATCCTCAAGGAGTACATCGCGCGCGGCACGTACATCTACCCGCCGGAGCCCAGCCTGCGCCTGATCACCGACATCTTCGCCTTCTGCAACGCGGAGGTGCCGCGCTGGAACACCATCTCCATCTCCGGCTACCACATCCGCGAGGCGGGCTCCACGGCGGCGCAGGAGATCGCCTTCACCTTCGCCGACGCGGTGGAGTACGTGAAGCGGGCGCTGGACGCGGGGCTGGAAGTGGACCGCTTCGCGCCGCGCCTGTCCTTCTTCTTCGCGTCGCACAACGACCTGTTCGAGGAGGTCGCCAAGTTCCGCGCCGCCCGCCGCCTGTGGGCGCGGGTGATGAAGGAGCGCTTCGGCGCCTCGGACGAATCGGCCAAGCTGCGCTTCCACACCCAGACGGGCGGGGTGACGCTGCAGGCGCAGCAGCCGCTCAACAACGTGGTGCGGGTGACGGTGCAGGCGCTGGCGGCGGTGCTGGGCGGCACGCAGTCGCTGCACACCAACGGCTACGACGAGGCGCTGTCGCTCCCCACGGCGGCGGCGGCGACGCTGGCGCTGCGCACGCAGCAGGTGCTGGCGTACGAGTCCGGCGCGGGCGACACGGCGGACCCGCTGGCGGGGTCGTACTTCGTGGAGGCGCTGACCACCGCGGTGGAGGAGAAGGCGCGCGAGTACCTGGAAAAGATCGACGAGATGGGCGGCGCGGCGGAGGCGATCGCCTACATGCAGGAGGAGATCCACCGCGCGGCGTACGCGCACCAGATCGCGGTGGAGGAGGGCGACCGGACCATCGTGGGGGTCAACAAGTTCGCCACCGAGGAGGCGTCCGTGGACCTGGCCCAGCCGGACTTCTCGGCGCTGGAGCGCTCGCAGCGGGCGCAGCTCGCCGGGGTGCGCGCCGGCCGCGACGACGCCGAGGTGGCGGCGCGGCTGGAGGCGATCCGCTCCGCGGCGCGCGGCACCGAGAACCTGATGCCGCGCATCATCGACGCGGTGAAGGCCATGTGCACGCTGGGCGAGATCGGCGACGCGCTGCGGGCGGAGTGGGGCGTGTACAGGCCGGCCTGACACACAGGACTGCGGAGATCCGTGAACTCTGATCGATTGATGCTCCCGAGCCTTCAGATTCGCAGCTATAGAGGAATCCGTGATTTGGTAATTCCGGAACTCGCGCAAGTGAATCTGTTTGTGGGAAAAAACAACGTCGGGAAAACGTCGCTGTTGGAGGCTGTACGTCTCCACGCGGCCAAGAACCCGAGAGTAACCTTTACGAGCCTTGTTCGCGAACGGAGTAGCTTTCGGCCTCCGGTCACTAACGGGTCGCGGAGGGGTGATCTATCGTCGGAAGAAGTCCGGTCTGCTGTGCGAGCAGTCGAGCAACTGTTCTTTGGTGGTTTCGATGGTAGCCCAGCTGCTCCAATTCTCATTGGGCCTGCTGGTTTGGAAAGCGATGTTTTACAGATCGATCTTCCATGGCTCCAGTCGGTTCAACCAGACCTTTGGAGCACAACGGATGAAACGAACCCTGATGAGCTGTTTTTTGGGCCCGAGAGCCCTCTCATCCGTATTGAGCGTTTTGGCCGTTCCTCAGTACTTCCACTCGAATGGTTCCTCCGACGATACGGAGTAGCGGTTGGTCCTGAAAGCCGTGCTGATACAACTTTCGTGTCAGCCAACGGTTTTGAAGCCTTCCGAATTGGTTATCTTTGGGACTACGTGGCAGAAGCTGGTTACGGCGAGGAGGTGGAAGAAGCCCTTCGCACCGTAATTCCGGATTTAGATCGCGTGTACCTCTTGGGAGAAGCAGAAGCTGGTGGCCGCTCTGTGTTTCTGGCTCGGCACGGGATTGCCCGCCCCATCCCGCTTAGGAGTATGGGTGATGGGCTCAATCGCGTTTTTGGACTCACTTTAGCCCTAGTTCGCTCCGCGGGCGGAATAGTCCTAGTCGACGAAATCGAGAATGGGCTTCACTACAGCATTCAGGAGGACGTTTGGCGGGCCGTGATCAAACTGGCGGCTCATTTGAACGTTCAGCTTTTCGCGACCACACATAGTTGGGACACCATTACCGCGTTCGCACGTGCAGTACGCGACGTTGACCGCGTACAAGGAAGGATGCATCGGCTTGAGGTAGGGCATGAAGAATTGGCGGCGGTTGAGTTTTCCGAAGAAGACCTTGCGCTTGTTACTCGCCAGCGGATTGAGGTCCGCTGATGCAAGAGAAACGGGCTGTCCTCCTCGTTGAGGGTACTAGCGATTTCGGTCTGATCAGGAACCTGTGGATGAAGCATTACCCCGAGACAATTCCATTCGAGATTGAACCTAAGTTCAGTGATCGGGATTTGCTTGAAGCGTTCCGGGGGTCATTGCTTGGTTCAGAAGTATCCCGGCTGGGAGTCGTAGTGGACGCTGACAGTTCCGTGGAGCACCGCTGGCCAGGCGTTTATCAGGCGCTCGTGGAAAGGGGATATCGTCCAGTCCCGAAAAGTCCACTTCCCGAAGGCACGGTCATCTATAGATCGGAGAGAACAGTGCCACTGGTCGGCGTTTGGGTGATGCCGAACAATGTGCTACCTGGTGCCTTAGAAGATTTTGCTCGATATCTGATTCGGGCTGACGATGAACTCTATTCCCATGCCGAACGGGTGGTCGAGAAAATTCCCGAGGAGCTTCGTAGATTTAGAGAAGTCCAGCGCTCCAAGGTGCATATTCACACTTGGTTAGCCTGGCAGAGTGACCCGGGACTTCGGCTTGGCTTGGCCATGCGTCGTAGGCTGCTTGATTCGAATGCTCCAGAGGCGGTCCAGTTCGTCCAATGGCTGCACCGCCTCTTCGTGGCCCCCCCTACGTTGTGAGGATACAAGCAACTCTTCTGAGGCTACCCTCGTAGTCCCCCGTGAGGCGTCCGCCGCGACGCCGCCGGGGGATCATCGTTGCCGGATGGCACACACCGACCGACCGCGAGCCATGTACTCCACCTGCATCTTCTGCCACTCGCCGCTGGGCGACAACCAGGCCGTCGAGGAGTTCCCGGTGGGCCGCCGGCTGGCGTTCGACGCGGCGAAGGGGCGGCTGTGGGCGGTGTGCCGCGCCTGCGGGCGCTGGAACCTGTCGCCGCTGGAGGAGCGCTGGGAGGCGGTGGAAGCGTGCGAGCGCGCCTTCCGGGGCACGCGCGTGCGCGTTTCCACCGAGCACGTGGGGCTCGCCCGGCTGGCGGAGGGGACGGAGCTGGTGCGCATCGGGAGGCCGCTGCGGCCGGAGTTCGCGGCGTGGCGCTACGGCGACCAGTTCGGCGCGCGCGCCCGCAGGGCGTGGATGCGCGGGATCGCGGCGGGCGGCGCCGGCGCGGCGGTGGTGGGGACGGCGCTGGTCGCCGGGCCGGCGGTGATCCTGGCGCTCCCCATGCTGGCCGTGGCCGCCGCGGCGCTGGGCCGCAGGTCGCCCTCCGAGCCCCTTTTCGCGAGCACTTCCGGCGCGCAGCGGGCGCTGCTCGACAACCACGGCGAGCCGGTGCTCCGGCCCAGGGAGATGATCACGGGGGCCCGGCTGCGCCCGGAGCCGCGCGGCGGCGCGCCGTGGTGGGTGGAGATGAAGATGGGCTGGTGGGACCACGAGACCGAGACCGTCCTCGTGGAGCGGAAGCAGGCGCTGGTGGGCGACCCCGCGCTGCGCGCGGTCTCGGTGCTGCTCGCGCGCGCCAACTCGGGCGGCGGCTCGCGCCGCGAGGTGCAGGGCGCCGTGCGCCGCATCGAGCGCGCGGGCGACGCGGAGCGCTACTTCGCCGCGGCGGAGGGCGAGGCGCGAAAGCTGGGGTGGGGCTACCAGGAGGTGTGGAACATGCCGCACGAGATCCGCCTGGCGCTGGAGATGGCGGCCCACGAGGACGCCGAGCGCCGCGCGCTGGACGGCGAGCTGGCGGAGCTGGAGCGGCAGTGGCGCGCCGCCGAGGAGATCGCCGCCATCGCGGACCCGCTCGCGGTTCCGGCGGCGGTCGAGGAAAAGCTCCAGCACCTGCGCGGGGCCCGGCACTAGGCCCGCCCCATCCGACGCCACCGGAACGCCATGTACTCCACCTGCATCTTCTGCCACTCGCCGCTGGGCGCCAACGAGGCCGTCGAGGAGTTCCCCGTGGGGCGCCGGCTCGCCTTCGACGCCGCGAAGGGGCGGCTGTGGGCGGTGTGCCGCGCCTGCGGGCGCTGGAACCTGTCGCCGCTGGAGGAGCGCTGGGAGGCGGTGGAAGCGTGCGAGCGCGCCTTCCGCGGCACGCGCGTGCGCGTTTCCACCGAGAACGTAGGGCTCGCCCGGCTGGCGGAGGGGACGGAGCTGGTGCGCATCGGGAGGCCGCTGCGGCCGGAGTTCGCGGCGTGGCGCTACGGCGACCAGTTCGGCGCGCGTGCGCGGAAGGCGTGGATGCGCGGGATCGCGGTGGGCGGGGTGGGGGCGGCGGTCGTGGGCTCCGCGCTGGTGGCGCTGCCCTTTCTGCTGCTGACCGTTCCCACGCTCCTCGCCGTCGCCACCGTGAGGCGGGGCGCGCCGGGCAGCACGGTGCTCGGCCGCGCCTCGCGGGCGCACCGCGGCCTGGTGGGCAACGACGGCGCGCCCCTGCTCCACGGCCACGAGGAGATGATCATCAGCGCGCGGCTCCGCCCGGAGCCGCGCGACGGCGCGCCGTGGTGGCTGGAGGTGAAGACGGGGCGCTGGGACAGCGACCGCTCGATCTACGTGAACGAGCGGAGGACGCCGCTGGTGGCGACGCCGGCCGTGCAGGCCGCCTCGCTCTTCCTGGCGGGCGCCAACGGGTGGGGCGGCACGCGGCGCCAGGTGCAGGCGGCCGTGCAGCGCATCGAGCGCGCCGGCGACCCGGAGCTCTACTTCGCGGCGGCGGAGCTGGACGCCCGCAGGATGGGGTGGGGCTACCAGGACGTGTGGAGCATGCCGCAGGAGATCCGCTTCGCGCTGGAGATGGCCTCGCACGAGGACGCCGAGCGCCGCGCGATGGACGGGGAGCTCGCCGAGCTGGAGCGCCAGTGGCGCGCCGCCGAGGAGATCGCCGCCATCGCGGACTCGCTCGCGGTGCCGGCGGCGGTCGAGAGGCGGCTCCGCGAGATGGGAGCGTCGCGGCGCTAGGGAGCGGATGGTCCGCGCCCACGCGCCGGACCGCCGTCCCCGCGGCGAAACCCCGCGTGAGGGATGTCGGCCCGAAGGGGCGAGACCCGGCGGCAGTTTGCCGGGGCTCGACTCCGTTGCAGACGGTCGTATCGTCTGCTACGGAGCCGCAGCCCGACCCCGGCGCAGCCGGGGGCACGCCCGCACCCGCCCTTCGCAGTAGTCCCGAATCCGCCACGAATCGACGCGAAATCGGACCCGCCCGGCGTTGCCCCATGGGGAGCGCCGGGTTATTTTACGCGGGTTTGCCACCAGATCGCAGCACCGAATCGATACCGTAGCACACGCAAGGTATGCCTACGTACGAATACCGCTGTCCGTCCTGCGGAAACGAGTTCGAGAAGTTCCAGCGCATGTCCGACGAGCCCGTGGCCGAGTGCCCGAGCTGCGGCGCGGGCGCCGAGCGCAGGCTGTCGGGGGGAGCCGGGCTGCTGTTCAAGGGCTCCGGCTTCTACATCACCGACTACCGCAGCGACAGCTACAAGAAGGCGGCGTCGTCGGACGGGGGAGGCTCGTCGTCCGGCGGCGATTCCAAGCCGTCGTCGTCCTCGGACGGCAAGCCGTCCGGCGGGTCCCCGGCCAAGTCCGGCGGCGCGGGCGAGTAGATGCCCACGGAGAAGCTGCGCCGCGAGATCGCGCGCGTGCTGTCGGGGATGGGGGTGGAGGACGCCGCCGTGGGGCTGGACCGCCCCCGCAACCCGGAGCACGGCGACTGGGCCAGCAACGTCGCCCTGACGCTGGCAAAGCCGCTCGGCCGCCCGCCGCGCCAGATCGCCGAGGAGATCGTCCGGCTGCTTGACCGGGACGCCGCCGGGGTGAGCGCGGTGGAGATCGCCGGCCCCGGCTTCATCAACTTCCGCCTGTCGCAGGACTACCTGCACCGCGGCCTCGCCGCGATCGTGTCCCGCGGCGCCGACTTCGGCCGGTCGGAGGCGGGGCGGGGCGAGGCCGTCAACGTGGAGTTCGTGTCCGCCAACCCCACCGGGCCGCTGCACATCGGCCACGGGCGGCAGGCCGCGCTCGGCGACGCCGTGGCCGAGCTGATGGCGTGGGCCGGGTGGAAGGTGCACCGCGAGTACTACTACAACGACGCCGGCGAGCAGATCATGCGGCTCGCCCGCAGCGTGTGGGCGCGCTACCAGGAGCACCTGGGCGAGGCCGTGGAGTTCCCGGAGGACGGCTACCACGGCGGCTACGTCCGCGAGATCGCCGCGCGCATCGCCGAGGAGCAGGGCGACCGCTTCCGCGGCGACGCCGGCGAGGAGGCGCTGGACGCCATGCGGCTGTTCGCCGTGCGGACGCTGCGCGAGGAGCAGAACCGCGACCTTGCCGACTTCCGCGTGAGGTTCGACGAGTTCTTCCTGGAATCGTCGCTGTACGCGTCCGGGCGCGTGGCGGAAACCATCGAGCGATTGCGCGCCACCGGGCTCGCCTACGAAAAGGACGGCGCGCTCTGGCTGCGCACCACGGAGTTCGGGGACGACAAGGACCGGGTGATGGTCAAGGGGACCGGCCACCCCACCTACTTCCTCCCCGACGTGGCCTATCACGTCACCAAGTGGGAGCGCGGCTTCCACCGCGCCATCAACGTGCAGGGCGCCGACCACCACGGCACCGTGGCGCGCGTGCGCGCCGGGCTGCGGGCGCTGGGGCTCCCCGCCGGGTACCCGGAGTACGTGCTCCACCAGATGGTGCTGGTGATGCGCGGCGGGCAGGAGGTCAAGTTCTCCAAGCGGGCCGGCGACTACGTGACCCTGCGCGACCTGTACGACGAGGCCGGCGTGGACGTGACGCGCTACTTCTTCCTCATGCGCAGGCCGGAGTCGCAGCTCACCTTCGACCTGGACCTGGCGCTGGAGCAGTCGGACCGCAACCCGGTCTACAAGGTCCAGTACGCCCACGCCCGCATGTCCTCGATCTTCCGGCGCGCGGAGGTGGAAGCGTCGTCCGTGTCGGCGGAGGGAGCGGACCTCGCGCTCCTGTCGCACCCCACGGAGGCCGATCTGGTCAAGCTCCTGCTGCGCTTCCCGGAAACGGTGGAGGCCGCGGCGGAGCAGCACGCGCCCCACGCCGTCACCGAGTACCTGGAGGAGGTGGCGGGCGCGGTCAACTCGTGGTACCACGCGGGGAACCGCGACCCGCAGCTGCGCGTGGTCGGCGTCCCCGCGGAGCTTTCGCGCGCGCGGCTGGTGCTGGCGCGGGCCATCCAGACGGTGCTCCGCAACGGCCTCGCCGTCCTGGGGATCGACGCCCCGGAGCGGATGGAGCGCGCCGAGGCGGAAGACCCGCAGGAATCCACCCTCGTTCCCTGAATCCGGTTACCCATGTCCCTTCTCGTGGTGGGCAGCGTGGCCCTCGACACCGTCGAGACGCCGTTCGGCCGCGCGGACGACGCCCTCGGCGGCTCCGCGACCTTCTTTTCCGCGGCGGCCTCGCTCTTCTGCCCGGTGCAGCTGGTGGGCGTGGTCGGCGACGACTACCCCACCGAGGCGCTGGGCTTCCTCGCCGACCGCGGGGTGGACCTGCGCGGGCTGGAGCGGGCCCCGGGGGAAAGCTTCCGCTGGTCCGGCGTGTACAGCTACGACCTGAACAGCCGGGAGACGCTGGAAACGCGGCTGGGCGTGTTCGCCGACTTCGCCCCCAAGATCCCCGACGAGTTCCGCGACGCCGAGTGGGTGTTCCTGGGGAACATCGACCCGGAACTGCAGCTGGGGGTGCTGGACCAGGTGCGCAGCCCCCGGTTCGTGGCGTGCGACACCATGAACCTGTGGATCGACATCAAGCGCGACCGGCTCCTGGACCTGCTCAAGCGGGTGGACCTGCTGTGCGTCAACGACGCCGAGGCCCGCCAGCTGGCCGGCGACCACAACCTGGCCCGCGCCGCGCGCTGGATCCAGGCGCAAGGCCCGCGCTACCTGATCATCAAGAAGGGCGAGCACGGCGCCATCCTGTTCACCCCCGTGTCCACCTTCTTCGCCCCCGGGTACCCGCTGGAGGAGGTGTTCGACCCCACCGGCGCGGGCGACTGCTTCGCGGGCGGCTTCATGGGGCACCTGGCGGCGGTGGGGCGCCACGAGGACGCGGACCTGCGGCGGGCGGTGATCTACGGCTCGGTCATGGGCTCGTACGCCTGCGAGCGCTTTTCCGTGGAGCGCCTCAAGGACCTGTCGCCGGAGGAGGTGGAGGAGCGGGTGAGGCACTTCCGCGAGATGACCAGCTTCGAGCTGCCCATGGAGGCGGGCGCCGGTGTCTGAAGGCGGCCTGTCGTACCGCGACGCCGGCGTCGACATCGACGCCGCGCACCGCGCCATGCGCGGCGTCGCGGAGCTGGTGCGCTCCACCGCCACGCCGGACACCCTGTCGGAGCTGGGCTCCTTCGGCGGGCTGTACCGGGTCCCCGGCGACGTCCGGCGGCCGGTGCTGGTGGCGAGCACGGACGGGGTGGGGACCAAGCTCAAGATCGCCTTCCTCGCCGGCCGGCACGGCACGGTGGGGGAGGACCTGGTGAACCACTGCGTCAACGACATCCTGGTGCAGGGCGCCCGGCCGCTCTTCTTCCTGGACTACGTGGGCGTGGGACGGCTGGAGCCGGGGACGGTGGAGGCGGTGGTGGAGGGCGTCGCCCGCGGGTGCCGCGCCAACGGCTGCGCGCTCCTGGGCGGGGAAACGGCGGAGATGCCGGACTTCTACGCCGCCGGCGAGTACGACATCGCCGGGACCATCGTGGGGGTGGTGGAGGAGGACGGGGTGGTGGACGGCTCCGGGATCCGCGCGGGCGACGCCATCGTCGCGCTCGGCTCCTCGGGGCTGCACACCAACGGCTACTCGCTCGCCCGGCGCATCGTGTTCGAGCGCATGGGCCTGTCGGTGGACTCGGACTTCCCGGGCGAGGGCGGGGCCAGCGTCGCGGACGTGCTGCTGCGCGTGCACCGCTCGTACCTCCGGCCGCTCCTCCCGCTCCTGGGGCGCGGCGAGATCCGCGGCCTGGCGCACATCACCGGCGGCGGCCTCGTGGACAACGTGCCGCGCGTCCTCCCTGCGGGGCTGGACGCGCGCTTCGACACGTCGTCGTGGGAGCTCCCCAACGTGTTCCGCGTCCTCCAGCGGGAGGGCGGGGTGGAGCGCGGCGAGATGTTCCGCGCCTTCAACGTGGGCGTGGGGATGGTGGCGGTGGTCGCCCCCGAGCGCGCGGACGCGATCGTGCGCGAGCTGCAGGGGGCGGGCGAGGAGGCGTGGATCTCCGGGGAGATCGTCCCGGGCGAGGGAAGGACCGTTCTCGACTGATGCACAGCAACGACATGACCAAGCGTATCGGCTGGGCCGCGGCGGCGCTGGCGCTCTCGGCGGCGCCCGCGCTCGCGCAGGGCGCCGGAGCGCCGTGCGCCCGGTTCCCGGACCCGTCCGTCGGCCAGACCTGCTACACGGTGGCGCAGGCGGTGGAGTCCGCGCAGCCGCGGCTTGGCATCGTCCTCACCGGCGGCAACCCCACGCTGGGGACGGCGAGCACCGGCGGGATCCGGCTGGGGATCCTCCCGCGGGTGAGCGCCACGGCAAAGGCCAACCTGGTGTTCGTGCAGCTCCCGGACATCCTGGCGGCGAGCGCCGGGAGTGCCGCGCAGACGCTCAACGACGCCGTGGGGATCCCGGTCCCCGCGCTCTCGGGCGCCGCCTCCGTCGGCGTGTCGCCGGGGCTCACGCTGGCGCCCACGGTGGGCGGGGTGGGGGCGGTGGACCTGCTGGGGAGCGCCACCTGGATCCCGCTGGGGAGCTTCGACGTGGAGGGCTTCTCGGACGACACCCCCGACTTCGCCTGGGGGGCGGGCGCGCGGCTGGGGCTGCTGCGCGAGTCGTTCACCATGCCGGGGATCTCCGTGTCGGTGATGTACCACCGGCTGGGCACCGTCGCCTACGGCGACGTGTGCAGCCAGCCGCAGCTGGGCGGCGTCACGCAGCCGGGCGACGGCTACACCGTGTCCGCCGGCGAGTGCGGCAACGGCGACGGCGACCCCGGCGAGTTCCGGGTGGACCTGTCCAGCTGGAGCACCCGCGCCGCGGTCAGCAAGCGGCTGCTGGGGCTGGGGCTCGCCGCGGGCGTGGGCTACGACCGCTTCGCCAGCGACGCGGCCTTCGGCTTCCGCAGCCGCTGCCCGGACGGCGGCGCCGGCGACTGCTACGCGCGCTTTTCCGACCTGGAGCTGGACAACGGGCGCTGGTCCGGCTTCGTGGACGGCTCCTTTTCGCTGCTGATGGCCACCTTCGCCGCCGAGCTGGGGTGGCTCCAGGGGGACGGCGCCATCGACGGCTTCCCCTCGGCGAGCGACTTCGACCCGGGGAGCGGGACCTTTTTCGGGAGCCTCGGCTTCCGCATCGCGCTGTAGGCGGGGTGAAGCCCGGCGCGGGGAGCCCCGAGGACGCGCGGCACATGCGGCGGGCGCTGGAGCTCGCCGCGCGGGGGTGGGGGCGCGTCGCGCCCAACCCTCTGGTGGGCGCGGTGGTGGCGAGGGACGGCGAGGTGGTGGGCGAGGGGTGGCACACGGAGTACGGCCGCCCCCACGCCGAGGTGGAGGCGCTGCGCGCCGCCGGCGAGGCGGCGCGGGGCGCCACCCTGTACGTGACGCTGGAGCCCTGCGCGCACCACGGGAAAACGCCGCCGTGCACCGACGCGATCCTCGCGGCCGGCGTGCGGCGCGTCGTGTTCGCGGCCTCGGATCCCAACCCCAGGGCCGCCGGCGGGTGCTCCGTGCTGGAGGCCGCCGGCCTGGAGGTGGAGCGCGGCGTGGAGATGCGGGCCGCGCTGGACCTCAACGCCCCCTTCTTCCACGGCATCGCCGGGCCCGAGCGCCCCTGGACCGAGCTCAAGCTCGCCGTGTCGCTGGACGGGCGGGTCGCCGACCGCGACGGCCGCTCCGCCTGGATCACCGGCGAGGAGGCGCGCGCCGAGGTGCACCGCATGCGCGCCGGCTTCGGCGCGGTGGCGGTGGGGATCGGCACCGCGCTCGCCGACGACCCGCGGCTCACCGTGCGCGGCGCCGTGGAGCCGCGCGTCCCCCCGACGCGCGTGGTCTTCGACCGGCGGCTGCGCCTGCCGCCCGGGGGCGAGCTGGCGCGGACCGCGAGCGAGGTGCCGGTGACCTTGGTCGCGGCCCCGGACGCCCCCGCGGAGCGCCGCGCCGCGCTGGAGGCGCTGGGGGTGCGCGTGCTCGTGGCCGAGACGCTGTGGGACGGGCTTCGCGAGCTGCGGCGCGCCGGGATCGGCTCGCTGTTCTGCGAGGGCGGCGCCGTGCTCGGCGGCGCGCTGCTGCGGGCCGAGGTGGTGGACCGGCTGCACCTTTTCCAGGCGCCGCTCTTCCTGGGCCCCGAGGGGGCGAACCCCTTCGCCGCGCTGGACAGCCCGCCCATCGGCGAGGCGGACCGCTGGCGCCGGCTGCGGACGGAAGCGTTCGGGCCGGACACGCTGGTGACCCTGGGCAAGGAGTAGCGCGTGTTCACGGGGATCGTGGAAGAGGTGGGGACTATCGCCGCGGTGCGCGACATCGGCGCCGGGGTGGAATTCGACGTGCGCGCCCGGGTGGTGCTGGAGGGGATCGCCCTGGGCGACAGCATCGCCATGGACGGCGTGTGCCTCACGGCCACCGCGTTCGGCGCCGGGGGCTACACCGTGCAGGCGGTGGCCACCACGCTGGGGCGCACCACGCTGGGCGAGTTCGCGCCGGGGCGCCGCGTCAACCTGGAGCGCGCCGCCGCGCTCGGCGCGCGGCTGGGCGGGCACCTGGTGCAGGGGCACGTGGACGGCGTGGGCGAGGTGCGGTCCGTGGTCCCGCGCGGCGAGCTGGTGCTCATCGACTTCACCCTCCCGCGCGAGGTGGACGAGGTCACCATCCTGCACGGCTCCATCACCCTGAACGGCGTAAGCCTCACCGTCAACGCCCTCCCCGCGCCGGGCGTGGCGCAGGTGTCCATCATCCCCTTCACCTGGGACCACACCGCCCTGGCCGACCTGCGGCCGGGCGCGCGCGTCAACCTGGAGGGAGACATGATCGGCAAGTACGTCCGGCGGCTGCTGGACCGGCCCCGCGAGGCCGGGGGGGGCGGGGCGGCGCCGGGCGCGGACCCGGCGGGCGCAGCGGGGTACTAGATGGAAGCCGCCGGGGGACCTATCTTCCCGGCGGCAACTTCTTTTTCAGCGGCGAGACCATGGCTTTCGATCGCGTCGAAGACGCTTTACAGGACATCCGCGACGGCCGGATGGTGATCGTCGCGGACGACGAGGACCGCGAGAACGAGGGCGACCTCGTGTGCGCCGCGTCCGCGATCACGCCCGAGATCATCAACTTCATGGCGGTGCACGGGCGCGGGCTGATCTGCGTGGCCCTCACGCAGGAGCGCGCCGACGAGCTGGACCTGCGCCCCATGAGCGAGTTCAACACCGAGGCGCAGGGCACCGCCTTCACCGTGTCGGTGGACGCCGCCGCCAAGTTCGGGGTGACTACCGGGATCAGCGCCGCCGACCGGGCCAAGACCATCCAGGTGTGCATCGACCCGGAAAGCAGACCCTCCGACCTGCGCCGCCCCGGGCACGTCTTCCCCCTGCGCGCGCGCCCCGGCGGCGTGCTGCGGCGCGTGGGGCAGACCGAGGCCTCCGTGGACCTGGCGCGGCTCGCCGGGCTCACCCCCGCGGGCGTGATCTGCGAGATCCTCAACGACGACGGGAGCATGGCGCGGCGCCCCGAGCTGGAGGTGTTCGCGCAGAAGCACGGCCTCCGCTTCATCACCGTCGCCGACATCGTGGCCCACCGGCTGCAGCGCGAGCGGCTGGTGCGGCGCGAGGCCGAGGCCGTGATCCCCACCCCGCACGGCGACTGGAAGATCATCGCCTACCGCAACGAGCTGGACCAGTTCGAGCACGTCGCGATGATCAAGGGCGAGGTGGCCGGCGAGCACGACGTGCTGGTGAGGATGCACTCCGAGTGCCTCACCGGCGACGTGTTCCACTCGCTGCGCTGCGACTGCGGCGAGCAGCTGGAGGCCGCCATGCGCGCCATCGACCGCGAGGGGCGGGGCGCCATCGTGTACCTGCGGCAGGAGGGGCGGGGGATCGGGCTGGTGCACAAGCTGCGGGCCTACGCCCTGCAGGACGAGGGGATGGACACGGTGCAGGCCAACGAGGCGCTCGGCTTCCGGCCGGACCTGCGCGACTACGGCATCGGCGCGCAGATCCTGCTGGACCTGGGGCTGTCGTCCATCCGCATCCTGACCAACAACCCCAAGAAGATCGTGGGGATGGACGGGTACGGGCTTTCAGTGACGGGGCAGGTGTCGCTGCGGGTGGAGCCGAATCCGCACAACGAGGCGTACCTGGCGACCAAGCGGGACAAGCTGGGGCACATGCTTCCGGTTTGACGGATTTGAACTGCTTGTTTGGGCGTGTCCCCGGCTGGCGCCGGGGTCGGGCTTCGGCTCCGTAAGCGAGCAAACAACGCTCGCTAACGGAGTCGAGCCCCGGCGGAAACAGCCCCGCCGGGTCTCGCCCCTTCGGGCCGAAATCCCTCACGCGGGGGTGGCGCTGGCGTCCGCGGGAGGCCCCCTCACCCCCCGGCCCCCTCTCCCCCGCAAGCGGGAGAGGGGGAGAACGGCGGCCCGAGGGCGCCAGGATGATGATCGACGGGAGGGTGCGGGGGTGGTCGGAGGGAAGAGTTGGGGGTGTGGCCGGGCCGGGGTGGCATTAACTCTTCCCGGAGACCGCCCCCGCGCCCGACCTCCACGCACGGAGCCGGGTGAGGGCCGCTGGCGAGCGCCAGGTGGCAAGAACTTTTCGGGAGCGAAGATGATCGAGCACTCCGGGATGCTGCGGGGCGAGGGACGGCGGTTCGGGATCGTCATCGGCAGGTTCAACGAGCTGGTGACGCGGCAGCTGCTGTTGGGCGCGCGCGACTGCCTGGTGCGCCACGGCGTGGCGGACGACGACATCGAGGCGGTGTGGGTCCCGGGCGCCTTCGAGATCCCCGCGGCGCTGCGGCGGCTCGCGCGCATGGAGCGCTTCGACGCGCTGATCGCGCTGGGCGCCGTGATCCGCGGCGGGACGCCCCACTTCGACTACGTGGCGGGGCAGGCGGCGAGCGGCGTGGCCGCGGTGGGCGCGTCCACCGACGTGCCGGTGGTGTTCGGGGTGCTCACCACGGACAGCATCGAGCAGGCGATCGAGCGGGCGGGGACCAAGGCCGGCAACAAGGGGTGGGACGCGGCGATGACCGCGCTGGAGATGGCCGACCTGTTCGCGCGCCTGGAGGGGCGCCCGTGAGGTCGCGCAGCCGGGCGCGCGGCTGGGCGCTGCAGGCGCTGTACGCCTGGGAGTCGCGCGGCGCCGACCCGGAGGCCGCCGTCCGCACCCTGCAGGACCTGTTCGCCAACCTGCGCGTGTCGCCGCAGAACCGCCCCTACGCCGAGGTGCTGGTGCGGCTGGTGGCCGTGAACCAGACGCGCATCGACAAGCTGCTCCAGGACTCGCTCACCAACTGGCGCCTGAACCGCCTGTCGGTGATCGACCGCAACGTGCTGCGGCTGGGCGTGGCCGAGATGCTGTTCGTGGACGACGTCCCGCCACGCCTTTCCATCCGCGAGATGGTGAAGCTGGCGGAGAAGTACAGCACGCACGAGAGCCCGCGCTTCGTCAACGGCGTGCTGGACGCCGTCATGCGCGCCGCCCTCCCGGGGGAGGCCGCGGGCGAGCGGTGAAGCTGCTCGTCGTCAACTGGCAGGACCGGCTCAACCCGCAGTCCGGGGGCGCCGAGATCCACGTCCACGAGACCTTCGGACGGCTGGCGGAGCGCGGCCACCGCGTGGCGCTGCTGGTGTCCGGCTTCGCGGGAGCGGCCCAGCGCGAGCGGCTGGACGGGATGGAGGTGCACCGGGTGGGCGGGCGCCACACCTTCGGGGCGCTGGCCCCCGGCTACTACCGCCGCCACCTGGCCGCGGAGCGCTTCGACGCGGTGGTGGAGGCGCTCAACAAGGTCCCGGTGTTCTCGCCGCTGTGGGCGGGGCGCCCGGTGGTGCTCCTGGCGCACCACCTGTTCGGCGCCACGGCGTTCCGGGAAGCCTCGTTCCCCCTGGCCGCCGCCACCTGGCTGCTGGAGCGCCCCCTGGGCCCGGTGTACCGCCGCGTCCCGGCGCAGGCGATCTCCCGGAGCACCGCTGAGGACCTGGTGGACCGCGGCCTGCACCCCGGCGAGATCCGGGTGATCTACCCGGGGATGGAGCTGGGCTTCTACGCCCCGGCCGCGGCGCCCGCGAGGCTCCCGGAGCCCACCTTTTTGTACCTGGGGCGGCTGCGGCGCTACAAGGGGATCCATTTCGTGCTCCGGGCGGTAGCCATGCTGCGCGACCGCGGCACGCACGTGCGGCTGCTGGTGGGCGGCAAGGGCGACCACGAGCCGGAGCTGAGGAAGCTCGCCGCTGAGCTGCGCCTGGAGGACCGCGTGGAGTTCCTGGGCTTCGTCAGCGAGGAGCGCAAGCGCGAGCTGTTCCGGACGGTGTGGGCCAACGTGTTCCCCTCGCCCAAGGAGGGCTGGGGGATCACCAACCTGGAAGCCGCCGCCTGCGGCACCCCCACCGTCGCCAGCGACTCGCCCGGCCTGCGCGAATCGGTGCTCGACGGCCGCACCGGAACCCTGGTCCCCCACGGCGACGTCGCCGCCCTGGCCGCCGCGCTGGAAGCGCTGGCAAAGGATCCCGCCCGGGTGGAGGCGCTCGGCCGCGAAGCGCTGGACTTCGCGAGCCAGTTCACCTGGCAGCGCACTGCCGACGAGACCGAGGCGCACCTGCTGGCGGTGACGGCGGAGTGAGGAACGGCTAGGGAACAGGGAACAGGGAACAGGGAACAGGGAACAGGGAACAGCCTGCAACGGCGACGGCGACCCCCTCCCCCGGCCCCTCCCCGCAAGGGGGAGGGGAGAACAACGCGGCAAGGCGAGGGTCAGGAAGCCCTCCCCCAGAATTGGGGGATATAGGGGGCAAGCCGTGCGAGCCTCAAGCGAGCCGGGTGGGGGCCTCAAGCGGACGCCAGCGCGAGCCCCGCGTGAGGGATGCGAGCGCGAAGCGGCGAGACCGCGCGGCTGTTTGCGCGGGCTCGACTCCGTTGAGCAGCGTTGTTTGCTGCTCTACGGAGCCGCAGCCCGACCCCGCGTCAGCGGGGGCACGCCCAAACCCGTAGTTCCAGCAGTTCGTGACGAGACCCGACGACGGAAATCGATGACCAGGCACGGGATATCCGCATGCGTCCGTTGACGGTCGAGGAGCTGCTCCGCCTGAAGCGGGACCCGCTCGCCCTGGAGCTGCTCACGGACGAGCGCGGGCTGAGCCGCACCATCGGCGGACCGGACATCTCCAGCCCGGGCCTGGTGCTCACCGGCTACACCGAGCGCTTCCCGGCGGAGCGCATGCAGGTGCTGGGGGAGACCGAGGTGGCGTTCCTGGAGTCGCTGGACGAGGAGCGGCGGCGGCAGGCCATCGAGGTGTTCTTTTCCTTCAACCTGCCGGTGGTCTTCGTCACCAAGGGGCAGATCCCGCCCGAGCCGCTGCTGGCGATCGCCAACGACCGCGGCACCCCGGTGATCCTCACCCACCTCAAGACCGCGGACTTCTACTCCCGCATCAAGCCCTTCCTGGAGGACCGCTTCGCCCCCACCACCACCATGCACGGCTCGCTCGCCGACGTGTACGGCGTGGGGCTGCTGTTCGTGGGGCGCAGCGGCATCGGCAAGAGCGAGACGGTGCTGGACCTGGTGGAGCGCGGGCACCGGCTGGTGGCCGACGACATGGTGATCATCTCCCGCCGGGGGAACGAGATCCTGATCGGGCGCGGCCACGAGCTGCAGCGGCACCACATGGAGATCCGGGGGGTAGGCATCATCGACGTGCAGGAGCTCTTCGGCATCCGCGCCATCCGCCAGCAGAAGCGGGTGGAGGTGGTGGTGCAGCTGGAGGTGTGGGACGAGAAGGCGCACTACGACCGCACCGGGCTGGAGCCGCAGTCGCTGGACATCCTGGGGGTCTCCATCCCCAAGGTGGTGGTGCCGCTGGTGCCGGGAAAGAACATCACCGTCGTGGCCGAGGTGGTCGCCATGAACCACCTCCTCAAGTACTCGGGCGTGGACTCCGCGGCGCTGTTCAACCGGCGGCTGCAGGAGCGCATGCAGGTGTCCTCGGATTACCTGGAAGAAGACTATGAGTGAAGAGGTCCGCGGGCTGATCGTGGCGCACTCCAGCCTGGCCGAGGGGATGGTCGCGGCGGTGCGGCAGATCTCGGGGGTGGGGGAGGACGTGCTCCGGCCGCTCACCAACGAGGGAAAGGGGCCGGAGGGGCTGATGGAGGCGGTCACGCGCGAGCTGGGCGACGCCCCCGCGGTGATCTTCACCGACCTTCCCAGCGGGAGCTGCGCCTTCGCCGCGCGCAAGCTGTCGCTGTCGCGGCCGGGGACGGGGCTGGTGTGCGGCGTCAACCTCGCCATCCTGCTGGACTTCGTCTTCCACCGCGACATGCCGCTGCCGCAGCTGGTGGAGCGGCTGGTGGAAAAGGGGCGCGGCGGGATCAACGGCACGTACAAGGAAGGGATCCCGCATGCCGATCGTGCTCTTTCGCGTTGACGAGCGCCTGATCCACGGACAGGTGCTGGTCGGCTGGGGCGGCCCGCTCCACGCCCAGCGCATCGTCGTGGTGGACGACGAGCTGGCGGCCTCCCCGTGGGAGCAGGAGCTCTACCGCCTGGGCGTCCCGCCCGAGATGGAGTCCGACTTCCTCTCCGTGGACGACGCGCGCGCCGCGCTCCCCGGGTGGAAGACGGACGCGCGGAAGACGATCGTCCTGGTGCGCGACGTGGCCACCGCGCGGCGGATGGCCGACGGGCGGCTCCTGGAGGGCGAGGAGGTGAACCTGGGCGGGATCCACCACGCCGAGGGGCGCGCCCGCATCCTCCCCTACCTCCACCTGCGCGCGGACGAGCAGGCGGCGCTCGGCGAGATCGCGGCGCTGGGCGGCAGGGTGTCGGCGCGCGACCTCCCGGCGTCGCGGCGGGTGGGGCTGGAGGAGCTGGCCGGCGACGGCGGATGACCCCCGAGTCGCCGCTCGCCCTCCTCGTCCTCGCCCTGGTGGGCGGGGTGGCGGCCCTGGACGGGACCGCGGTCGGGCAGTTCATGCTCTCGCGCCCGCTGGTCGCGTCGACGCTGGGCGGGATCGTGGCCGGCGACCCGGCGGCGGGGCTCCTGATCGGCGTGGTGCTGGAGGCGCTCCACCTGGCCGTCCTCCCCGTGGGCGCGGCGACGTACCCCGAGAGCGGGCCCGCCGGCGTGGCCGCCGGGGCGGCGTTCGCGGCCTCGCCCGGCTCGTACGCCTCGCTCCTGGCGGCGGTGCTCTTCGCGCTCGCCTGGGAGACGGTGGGGGGGAAGACGGTGCAGTGGATCCGCCAGTACAACGTCCGCTTCGACGGCGTGGGGGCGGAGGGGATCGACCCCGGCGCGCTGGAGAGGCGCCAGGCCGCGGCCATCGCCCTCGACTTCGCCCGCGGCGCGCTGCTGACGGTGGTCGCCGTGCTGATCCTGGCGGGGCTGGCGAGCGTGGTGACGCTGTCGCGCTTCCCCGACGCGTGGGCGCAGCTGGCGCTGGGGCTGGCGATCACGGCGGGCGCGGCGTCGGCGCTGCGGCTCTTCGGGCGGAGCCGGTGGCGGTGGTTCGCGGCGGGGGCGGCGCTGGGGGCCCTCTGGCTGGTGGCGCGATGAGCGACCTCCC
>JBEVLE010000022.1:0-2706 GCA_040509335.1 Longimicrobiaceae bacterium
GCCGGGGGTTCCGGCGCCCCGCTGCGGTCCCGGCGGCGTGCCTGGACCGCCCCTGGACCCAGAGCGAGCAGAGCCATGTCAGCCAGAAACCAGATCATCCAGCTCGCGCCCGGCGGCGTCGCGCCGGTGCTCAGCTACAACGTCCCCGAGCCCACCTCGTACAGCGGCCGCAACTTCATCGACCTGGCGCTCCCGGACAACTACTTCCGCGACGACATCCCGTACGAGCCCAACGTCCCCACGCAGGAGGAGACGCTCGCGCGGCTCAAGGCCATTCAGGCGTCGGTGCGCTCCACCCTGGCGCGCGACGGGATGGTGGCGGCCACCGCCACGCACTCCTCGCTGGTCCTCCCCGGCGGCGAGCGCGTCAGCGCCGAGCTGGCGCGGCTGGACCCCGCCGAGGTGCAGGCCATGCGCGAGGCCGGCCGGGAGCTGGTGATCTACCGCGGGATGTCGGGGACGCTCATGCACCGCTGGGCGGCGCCGGTGAAGTACGCGCCCGCGGCCAGGGACCCGCGCATCCTGGTGGGCGGCGGCGGGGGGTCGGGCGGGACCGGCGCCACCGCGAACATGATCGTCTACTCCCCCGCGAACGGCGCCAGCTTCTCGGGCCCGCACACGGGCGCCACCGTCACCGTGACGGGGCGCGCGAGCACCAGCAGCCTGGGCGCCACCGTGGGCGCGAGCGTCGGCATCGTGGGCGTCGGCATGGAGTACGTGGGCACCGGCAACCAGGTCCTGGAGTGGAGCAAGACGCTCACGATCAGGACCTCGGGGCAGGTCACCATCCGCGCCGATGCCCAGGACAGCCTGGGGAGCACCCGGACGGTGGACGTGGTCGTCAACGTCACCCTGGCCGCGCCGCCGGACGGCACCGCGCCGGTGGTATCGTTCGACTCGCCGGCCGCCGGCAGCGTGGTGACTGGGACCCCGGCCGGGGCCACCGTGCAGGCGATCCTCAGCGCCAGCGACGCGGTGGGCGTGCAGAGCGTGCGGGTGGCGCGCCAGGGCGATGCCACCTGGAAGCAGGCCACGCGCGACGCCGGCACCGGCAGGTGGGGGTGCTCGCTGACGCTCCCGCTGGGGGCCAGCACGCTGAACGCGGAAGCCTTCGACGCGGCGGGGAACCGGGGCACGGCGCAGGTTGCCCTGACGGTGCAGACCCCCGACACCACGGCCCCGACCGTCGCCATCACCTCGCCCTCGGCGGGGGCGCAGGTGGTGGGGCCGTTCGAGGGGGTGGACGTGTGGGTGACGGGGACCGCCGCCGACGACCGCGGGGTGCGACGCGTGTACCTGAAGGTGGACGGCGAGCCCACCGAGGTGGACGCGGTGCCGCGGGCGGCGGGCGACTGGTCGCAGTGGTCCGGGACGGTGCGCATGACCCGCCCCGACACGCGGGTGATCACCGCGTACTGCGTGGACGCCGCGGGGAACACCGGCGACGCGTCGGTGGGGATCGAGGTGGTGCTGGTCCCCGAGATGGTGTCGCGCCTCAACCGCATCATCCTGGTGGAAAGCTACCGGCTCTCGTCGTACCTGGGGAACTACGGGGCCGGACGCACCCTCAAGACCTTCTCGCTGCTGCCGGGGGAAAAGACCAAGCTCAGCATCAAGACCTTCACCAAGACCGAGATCGACGCCAAGCAGGCGTCCAGCATCCTGGACTCGTACTCGGACGAGAGCTCGGTGGACTTCGAGACGGCCACCGGGAAGGAGCAGGCCAACAAGGCCAACTACGACGAGTCGTCCAAGTACTCGGTGGAGGGCGAGGCAAAGGCGAGCTGGGGGTGGGGGAGCGCCGGGGTGAAGGCCGGGACCAGCGGCGGGACCAACCGGGCGCGCGAGGAGTTCGTGAAGAACATCTCCAACGCCACCCAGAAGCACGTGTCCAAGGCGTCCGCCCGCCGCGACGTGCAGATCAACACCAGCTACGAGGTCAAGGAGACCTCCGGCGAGGAGACCGCGGTGGAGCGGGAGATCGAGAACGTCAACGTGAGCCGCACGCTGAACTTCGTCTTCCGGCAGATGAACCAGGAGTTCATCACGCTGCTGCACCTGGTGGACGTGCGCCTGGGCTTCTTCAAGGTGGTGGACGTGGAGGGGCAGACGGAGCCGCGCTACGTGTACCGGGAGTTCACCCTCCCGGAGGTGCGCACCCTGCTGGAGGACACCATCGTCCCCGAGTGGCGCGACGCGGTCCGCGACGCCGTCGTGCACCAGCTTACCCACATCTTCGACTACCGGGAGGAGTGCCGGTCGTTCGCGGAGTGGCGCGACATCCCCGGCGAGGGGCAGGACTCGCGCTACCTGCGGGTGCGCAGGGACCTAGTGTCCACCTACCTGGACGGCGCCACGGGGACCGAGATCGACGTCCCCGGGATCATCCTGGCGGCCAACAAGTACGTGCTGCGCACGGAGGGGATCCTGGCCGAGGCGGTGCTGGGCCAGGGCGAGGCGCTGGACGAGTACTCGCACGGGCTGCAGGACCAGGCGGTGGAGGCCAAGCGCCTGGCGAACTCGGCCGCGCGCCAGCAGCTCAGGCGCAACCGGCTGGCCATGCAGATCGTCGCCGCCAAGGACGAGGAGGCCGCGCAGCTCTTCGCGCAGCTCTTCCCCGCCTTCCCGCCCGCGGCGGAGGAGGACGCGTCGCCGGCCCCGGTCCCGCCGGGGCAGGGCTGAGCCGCCGGCCCGCGCCGGACGCGC
>JBEVLE010000023.1:0-11403 GCA_040509335.1 Longimicrobiaceae bacterium
AACGATGGCGCGGGCGGCGTGAAGAACGCACAAAGATGTGCGGCGGGCGCGTTAAGATCTCACAAAGACATCCGCTCCAGCTCCGCCGCCGCCGCGGCCGGGAGGAGGAGGGTGAACACGCTCCCCCCGCCCGGGCGGGGCGCGTAGCTCACCTCCCCGCCCTGGAGCTCGGCGGAGCGGCGCGCGATGGGAAGGCCCAGCCCGGCGCCGCCCACGTCCTGCGGCCCCGCCCCTCGATAGAACGGCTCGAAGATCCGCTCGCGGTCCGCGGGGTCGATCCCGGGGCCGCGGTCCGCCACCGCGAAGGCGATGCGGTCCCCCTCGCGCCGCACCGACACCTCCACGGGCGCCTCCGGCGGGGAGTACTTGAGCGCGTTCTCCACCAGGTTCACGAGCGCGCGCAGGGTGTGCACGAAGTCGAAGCGGCCCACCAGGAGCGGCTCCGCCGGGTCCAGCGACGCGTGGACCGCCCGGCCCTGCGTCGCGGCGGTGAGCCGCTGGAGCGCGGCGCCCAGCACGTCGTCCGCCGCCACCAGCTCCGGCGCGGGGGCGGGCCCCCCCGCGGCGAGCGAGGACAGGTCCAGCAGGTCGGAAACGAAGCGGGCGAGGCGGTCCGCCTCCTCCTCCACCGCCGCGGCGCGCTCGTCGCCCTCCGCCGCGATGGCGTGGGCCAGCGCCTTGATGGTGGTGAGCGGCGTGCGCAGGTCGTGGGACACGGAGGCGAGCAGCGCGTCCTTGAGGCGGTCCGCCTCGCGCAGGGCCTCCGCGTGCTCCGCGGCCACGGCCAGGCGCAGGCGGTCGAGCGCCAGGGCGGCGTAGTACGCCAGGGCATCCGCGAAGCGCTGCTGCGCGCCGTCCAGCGCGACCGCGCGGTCGCCCTCCAGCCGGAGGATCCCCACCGGGCGCTCGCGGGCGCGGAGCGGGATCAGGAGCACCCGCGCGTCCGCGGCAAGGAGGATCTCCGCCGCGGACGTGGACCCGCCGGGCGCCTCTGCTCCGTCCCGCGACGCGCGGGCGATCCGGCGCACCCGCCCGCCCGACTCCTCGTGCAGGTACACTTCGCAGGCGGCCACGTCCAGCCCCGACTGGACCACCCGCGCGACGGCGACCACCGCGTCCTCGGCGCGGGGGGCGTTCAGCGCCTCGGCGCCGAGCGTCGCCAGGCGGTCGACCTCCGCGGTGCGCCGCCGGGCGGCCTCGGCCTCGCTCCGGGCCCGGTGCAGCAGCTGGGTGGCGACCGCGCTGGTCGCCAGGAAGGCGGCCAGCACCAGCCAGTCCAGCGGGTTGTGGACGGCGAGGGTGTGGTACGGGCGGAGGAAGAAGAAGTTGAAGGCGAAGAAGCAGAGCACGGCCAGCGGCAGCCCGAGCCGCCGTCCGCCGCGCGCGCTCGCCCCCAGCACCACCAGCAGGTACGCCAGCGCCACGTGCGCCTCGCCGATCTCCTCGCGCAGGGCGAGCAGGAGCGCGGTGGCCGCCAGCGCCGCCCCGCCCCAGAGCACCCGCTCCCGGGCGCGCCGGTCCGGCCGCGCGGGGTCCGCCCCCACCTCAGGCGGGTCCCTCGAACCGGTAGCCCACGCCCGGCTCCGTGAGGACGAGCCGCGGGCGCAGCGAGTCCTCCTCGATCTTGCGGCGCAGGTTGGCGACGTGCACGCGCAGGTACTGCTGGGGGTCGCCGTCCGAGCGGCCCCACACCGCCCGGAAGAGCTGGCCGTGGGTCAGAGTCCGGCCGCGGTGCAGGACGAAGGCGCGCAGCAGGTCCCACTCGGTGGGGGTCAGGTGGATGGGCCGTCCGCCGCGGGAAACCACCCGGCGCGCGGCGTCGATGGTGAGCCCCCCCACCTCCAGCGGCGCGTCCGCGTCGGGGAGCTGCATCCGGGAGCGCCGGAGCTGGGCGCGGACGCGGGCGCGCAGCTCGGCCGTGCTGAACGGCTTGGTGACGTAGTCGTCCGCGCCGGAATCCAGCAGGAGCACCTTTTCGTGGTCGGAGTGGCGGGCGGAAAGGACCAGGATGGGGACGGTGGACCACGTGCGGATCTCGCGGCAGACCTGCGCCCCGGCGGTGTCCGGGAGGCCCAGGTCGAGCACCACCAGGTCGGGGCGCTCCGCGGCGGCCAGGTCGATCCCTTCCCGCCCGCTGGCGGCCTCCAGCACGCGTGCCACGTCCGGCTCCAGCGCGTGGCGGACGGCGCGCCGGATCTGGGGCTCGTCGTCGATGACCAGGACCACTCGCCGGCTGGGGTCCGGGTCCGCGGGGAACGCTGCTCGCTCGGCCATGGAGTGAACATGGCCGGCGGGCGGGGCGGCGGCAACGTCCGCGCCGGCTGAAACCGCACCGCACCGGCGCCCGTACGGCCGCGTGGGAGCCATCTGTTTCCAACCCGCCGTGGCCGGCTCCCCCGCCGCGATCCGTCCCCCCGCCCGCGGCGGCCACGCCCCCACACGACACGAGCACGGGTCCTCATGCTGACCGTCACCGATCTTTCCAAGACCTATCCGGGCGGCGTGCACGCCCTGCGCGGCGTGAACCTGTCCATCGGGCGGGGGCTGTTCGGGCTGCTGGGCCCCAACGGCGCCGGCAAGAGCACGCTGATGAGGACGCTCGCCACGCTCCAGGAGCCGGACGCGGGGAGCATCCGGTTCGGCGGGGTGGACGTGCTGCGCGACCCCGAGGCGCACCGCAGGCACCTGGGCTACCTCCCCCAGGACTTCGGCGTGTACCCCGGCGTGTCCGCGGCCGACCTGCTGGAGCACCTGGCGCTCCTCAAGGGCGTGGCCGGGCGGCGCGCCCGGCGCGAGCAGGTGGACGCGCTGCTGCACCTGACCAACCTGTGGGAGCACCGGCGCAAGGCGGTGAGCGGCTACAGCGGGGGAATGCGCCAGCGCTTCGGGATCGCGCAGGCGCTGCTGGGCGACCCGCGGCTGGTGATCGTGGACGAGCCCACCGCCGGGCTGGACCCCGAGGAGCGCAACCGCTTCCACAACCTGCTGGCCGAGGTGGGCGAGCAGGTGGTGGTGATCCTGTCCACCCACATCGTGGAGGACGTGCGGCAGCTCTGCCCGCGCATGGCGATCCTGGCCGGCGGGCGCGTGCTGCGCGAGGGCGAGCCGCGGCGGCTGGTCGCCGAGCTGGCGGGGCGGGTGTGGAGCCGGACGGTGGACAAGCACGCCGCCGCCGCGTACCGCGAGTCGCTGCCCGTGCTTTCCACCCAGCTCTTCGAGGGGAGGACGCGGGTCCACGTCATGGCGGACGAGCGCCCCGACGCCGGCTTCGAGCCGGTGGAGCCGGACCTGGAGGACGTGTACTTCTCGGTGCTCCCGCACCGGCGCGCGGGGTGACGGCGATGCTCGCCGGGATCGTCGGCTTCGAGTGGCGCTACGGGACGCGCCGGCTGTCCTTCGCCGCCGCGGCGGCCGCCTTCCTCCTCATGGGCTTCGCGCTGGTGGCGACGGGGTACGGGCCCGAAGCGGTCAACGTCAACTCGCCCTACGCCGCCGTGCTCGCCACCGGGCTGCTCTCCCTCCCCAGCATCTTCGTCCTCACGATCTTCTGCACCGGCGCCGTGCAGCGCGACGCCGAGCACCGCATGGCCGAGATCGTCTTCGGCACCTCCGTGGGAAAGACCCGCTACCTGCTGGGCCGCTTCGCCGGGGCGCTGCTCCTCGCCGCGGCCGTGCTGTCCACGGCCACGCTGGGGATGCTCCTGGCGCCGCTGGTGGTGACGGTGGAGCCGGAGCGGCTGGGGCGCGCGGACGTGGCCGCCTACCTGTGGGCGCTGGCGGTGGTGGGGCTCCCCAACCTGGTGTTCGCCGGGACCCTGGTCTTCGCCGTGGCGGCGCTGTCGCGGAGCGCGCTCGCCGGCTACGTGGCGGGGGTATTCGTGTACGCGCTGTACTTCCTGTGCGCCGTGCTCACCGACTCGCCACTGCTGGCGGGGGCGGCGCCGGCCTCCGCGGCGGCCATGGCGCGCGCGTCGCTGCTGGACCCCTTCGGTCTGGCGGCGTTCGCCGAGCAGACGCGCCACTGGACGCCCGAGGTGCGCGACACGCGGCACCTGGCGCTCTCGGGGAGCTTCCTGGCGAACCGCGTGCTGTGGCTGGCGGTCTCCGCCGCCGTGCTGGCGGGGGTGCACCGCCGCTTCGCCCTGCGCGTGCCGGCCCCGGCGGGGCGCGCCCGCCCCGCCGCGGAGGCGGGTGCGTCCGCCGCGGTCCCGGCGTACCGCCCCGTGCCCGTGGGCGGTCCGGGAGCGCAGCGGCGCGCGCTGGCCTCCGCCACGCGGGTGCAGCTGGGCTACGTGCTGAGCAGCCGGCCCTTCCTCGCGCTCATGGTGCTGTGGGTCGCGGCGGCGTGGGCCAACATGGCCGCCTCCGAGGCGGCGGAGTACGGCAGCCGCCTCCTCCCCACCACCGGGATCCTGCTGGACGTCGCGCGCCCGCTCCTTTCGGAGCTGGGCACCGTGGTGCTGGTGTACTTCGCCGCGGAGCTGGCGTGGCGCGACCGCGCGGTGCGCCTGGCGGAGATCGTGGACGCCACGCCCACCGGCAGCGCCGTCTTCTACCTGTCGCGCCTGGCCGCGCTCGTCCTCACCGTCGTCCTGACGACCGCGGCGACGCTCGCGGTCGCCGTGGCCTTCCAGCTGGCCCGCGGCTACCCGCCCGGCGACCCCGGGCTCCACCTGCGCTTCGCCGTCTCGGCAGGCCTGCCGCTGGCGCTCTTCGCGGCGGCCGCCCTGCTGGCGCAGGCGCTCGCCCCCAACCGCTACGTGGGGATGGGGATCTCGCTCGTGGTCGCGGCGACCGCGCTGCGCGGCGACGCCCTGGGGCTGGAGCACCCCCTGCTGCGCTTCGGAAACGCGCCGCGGGTGCCGCACTCCGACATGGCGGGCGGCGGACAGGTGGAGGCGTCGGCGCGAGCCTTCCTGCTGTACTGGACGGCGTTCGCGGGGGTGCTGGCCTTCGCCGCGGCGGGGCTGTGGCGGCGCGGCGCCCCGCCCGGGCTGCGGGCACGCTTGGCGGCGATCCCGCGGCGGCTGGGGCGCCGCGGAACGGCGGGCGCGGCGGCGTGCCTCCTCCTCGCCCTGGGCACCGGCGGGTGGGTCTTTCGCCAGACCGACGTGCTGAACCGCCGGGAGACGCAGGAGCAGGCGCTGGCGTGGCGGGCGGGGTACGAGCGGGCGTACCGGCGCCTCGCCGCCGTGCCGCAGCCCGGCGTCGCGGCGGTGCGGGCGGAGGTGGACCTTTTTCCGGCGGAGCAGCGCCTGCGCGTGGCCGGCACGCTGGTGCTGGAGAACCGCACCGGCCGCCCCGTGGACACGGTGTGGGTGGCGGTGCGCCGCGACCTGGACAGCGTGCGGGTGTCGCTGGAGGGGGCGGACGCCGTGGTGCGCGACGCGCGCTACGGGATGCACGGCTTCCGCATGCGCCGCCCGCTGGCGCCGGGGGCGCGGGCCGGGCTCTCGTACCGCGCCTCCGCGGCGCAGCGGGGGATCCGCGCCTCCGGGTTCGACCTGTCGGTGGTGGACAACGGGTCGTTCGTCTCGCAGACGCAGGCCTTTCCCTCCATCGGCTACCGCGCGGGGCAGGAGATCGACGACCCGGCCGAGCGCCGCCGCCGGGGGCTGCCGCCGCGGCGCGGCGAGGAAGCCGGGGCCGCGGAGTCTCCGGACGACCCGGCCGCCGGCTGGGCGACCTCGGACGTCGTCGTGTCCACCAGCGCGGACCAGGTGGCCGTCGCGCCCGGCGAGCTGCGCGGCGAGTGGCTGGCGGGCGGGCGGCGCCACTTCCGCTACGTCCTGGACCGGCCCGCGCTGGCGCAGCTCGGCTTCGTTTCGGCGCGGTACGCCGTGCGGCGCGCCGTGCACGGGGGCGTCGTGGTGGAGGTGTACCACCACCCGGGGCACGCCCGCAACGTGGACCGCATGCTGCGGGCGGCCACGGCGTCGCTGGACGCCTTCGGACGGGCCTTCGGGCCGTACCCCCGCGCGGCGCTGCGCATCGTGGAGGTGCCGCCCTACTGGGGCTTCGGGGCGTTCGCGCTCCCGGGGATGGTGCTGTACTCCGAGAACCGCGGCTTCCTCACCGACGCGCGCGACTCCACCGCGCTGGACCTGGTCACCCGCCGCGTGGCGCACGAGGTGGGGCACCAGTGGTGGCCCCACCAGGTCAACCCGGGCAATGGGCCGGGGGCGACGATGATCGTGGAATCGCTCGCCAAGTACGCCGAGCAGGTGGTGCTGCGCGAGCTGCGCGGCGAGCGGCAGGTGGCCCGCATGCTCGAGCACGACCTGGAGCGCTACCTCCGCGGGCGGGCCGAGGACCCGGATCCCGAGCGCCCGCTCTGGAAGGCCACCGGCCAGCCGTACCTGTACTACGGCAAGGGCGCGGTGGTCATGGCCGGGCTTCGCGACCTCCTGGGGCCGGAAGCGATGGACGGGGCGCTCCGCGGCTTCGTGCGGGAGCACGCCCACCCCGCCCCCGCGCCGACGAGCGCGGAGCTGGCCGCGGCGCTGGAAGCCGCGGCCGCCCCGGCGGACCGCCCGCTCGTCGACCAGTGGCTGCGGCGGGTGGTGGTGTACGACCTGGCGGTGGAGTCCGCCTCGGGCCGTCCCCTCCCGGACGGACGCTCCCTGGTGACCATCCGCGTCCGCGCGGCAAAAAGCGAGCGCCGCGGCGGGGTGGAGGTGCCGCTGGCGATGGACGAGGTGCTGGAGGTAGCCGTGTACGCCGCGGACCCCGCCGGCGCGGAGGGCGCGCCGCTGTACGCGGGGAGGCACCGCTTCCGCGGCGGCACGACCGAGCTGCGCCTGGTGGTGCCGGGCGCGCCGGGGCACGCCGCCGTGGACCCGCGGGTGCTGCGGGTGGATGCCGACCGCGCCGACAACCTGCGCCCGGTGCGGGGCGTCACGGCGGGGGCGGGCACGCCCACAGGCGGAGCGTCGCGCACCCCTCCACCCCGCCCCGCCCGGTGACGGGGCACAGCTCGTCCGCCTGGTCCAGGTCGTCGCGCGCCGCGGCCGCCATGGGCCCCGCCTCGGGGTGCCTCAGGCGATAGTAGCTTTCGGCGGCCCAGGCGTGCTGCACGGCGGCGGCCACGTACGCGTCGCGCACGCAGGCGATCGGCACCGCGGGCGGGACCCCGCCGTCGGTGCTCACGTCGCGCGGCGTGCGCCACCCCCCCACGCGGTCCAGGAGGTAGCGCACCTCCCGCCGGTACACGCCCTGGTACTCGGCGGGGGGTCCGCCGCCCGGACCGGGATCTTCCCCGGGCGGCAGGCGGCCGGGCGCGGAGTGCCGGCCCGGGGGCGCCACCGCGGCGGCGGCCACCAGCAGGCAGAACGGCGCGAGGCGCCGCAGCGATTGCCACATCGAACATCCTCCTGGAAGGGTGCCTAGTTCAAGTTCAGTTCCCCTCGCCGCAGGGCCCGGAGCTTCGGGCCCACCTCCGCGCGCGAGCTGACGCCGAGCTTCCTGAAAACGTGTTCCGTGTGGTGCCGGGCGGTGTGCTCGCTGATGCACAGCGCCGCCGTGATCCCCGCGTTGGTGCGGCCCTCCGCCAGGAGGCGCGCCACGTCGATCTCCTTGCGGGTCAGGCCGAAGCGCTCGCGGATCGCTTCGTCGGACGGGGCGTCGGGATCGAGTGGCTGAACCGTCATCAGGACCAGGCGGCCCAGACCGTAGCGGTCCAGCTCCACGCACCATCCCCAGAGAAGACAGGGACCCGTGACCGTCTGATACTTCAGGGTGGTGGGCGCGCCGCAGTGCCCGTCGCAGCCGCACGGGAAGCGGCGGTCGGCGATGGAGCGGGCGTACGAGCCCAGGGCCTCCTCCAGGTACCGCCCGTCCGGGACCCTGCGGAGCAGCTCGGAAAGCCAGCGGTTGAGCCGCACGACCCTGCCGGCGGGGGTCATCAGCGCCTGGTGCTGCGGGAGCAGGTCCAGCGTGTCGAAAAGGGTCACCGGGTCGTGGACACGGCGTGCGGGGTCCATGGGGCGCCTCCTGGCGGGGGATTGGTCGAAAGGACCGCGGGGCGGGGTGGAGCTCGGTTCGGGCATGGTACGATGCGTTGGGGTTTCCACGGCGGCCCCCTTGTCAATGCCGCTCGATTGCGTACCATAGGAGGCAGGTGTCTACCTTTTCTCGGGTTTTCCATCAACCTCACCGTCAACCAGTGTTCACCGTCCTCACGCTGGGCGGAGCCCAGGTGGAGGGCCCCGCCGGTCCGCTCGCCGGCCGGGCGTCCCACCGGCGCCGCGTCGCCGTCCTGGCCCTGCTCGCGGCGTCGCGCACCGGGTCGCTCGCCCGGGAAAAGATCGTCGGCTACCTGTGGCCCGACAGCACGGCCGGCAAGGGCCGGCGGGGCCTCACGGAGTCGCTGTACCTGCTGCGCAAGGAGCTGGGGGAGGACGCGTTCGTGTCCTCCGGCGACGAGCTGTCGCTCAACCCCGAGGTGGTCGCGAGCGACGTCGCCGCGTTCGAGGCGGCGCTGCGGGCGGGCGACGCGCGGCGCGCGGTGGAGCTGTACCGGGGCCCCTTCCTGGACGGGTTCTACGTCGACGACGCCCAGCCCTTCGGGGAGTGGGTGGACGCCGAGCGCGCCCGGCTGGAGCACGCCTACGCGGACGCCCTGGAGCGCCTCGCCGAGGCGGCCGGCTCCGCCGGCGACGCCGAGGAGGCGGTGCGGTGGTGGCGCCAGGCGGCGGCGCTCGACCCGTGCAGCTCGCGCCTGGCGCTCCGGCTGATGCGCGCCCTGGACGCGGCGGGCGACCGGGCGTCGGCCATCCGGCACGCCCGCACGCACGCCGCCGTGCTCCGGGAGGAGCTGGGGATGGATCCCGACCCGGAAGTCGCGGCGCTGGCGGCGCAGCTGCGCTCCTCCCCGGCGGCGGCGCCGGCCCCCGTCCTGCCTTCCCCCCCCGCCGCGGCCCCCCCGCCCGTCCCCGGGCCGGCGGAAAGCCCGGCGCCGGCGGGACTGCTGTCCCCCGCGGAAGCCCCCGGGAGCGCCGCGGCCGGGTGCGCGGCGCCCCTTCCCCCGGCGGCGCCCCCGTCCACCCGCGTCCGGCTCCCCCGCGGCCATGGCGTGCGGCTCGCGGCGCTCGCGGTCGGGCTCCTCGCGCTGGCGCTCGCCGTCCTGTGGCTCCCCATGCCGGGGACGATGCAGTCGCCCGCTCCGGCGGAGCCGCCGGCCGCGCCGAACCGCATCGCGATCCTGTTCTTCGAGAACCAGAGCGGCGACCCGGAGCTGGACTACCTCGCCGCCGACCTCACCGAGAGCCTGATCTACCAGCTGGCCGGCGTGGAGGGGCTGTACGTGGTCTCGCCCAACGGCGTCCGGACCTTCCGCGACACGCCGGTGACGCCGGACAGCCTGCGCAGGGCGCTGGGCGTGGGGACGCTGGTGGGGGGAAGCCTGCAGCGCTCCGGCGACAGCGTGCGGCTCGCGGCGCACGTGGTGGACGCCAACACGGGCCAGGAGCTGACGGGCAAGGTGCTCACGCGGGCGGCGGGCGACCGGCTCGCCCTGGTGGAGGACCTCGCCGGCGAGGTGGCGGAGTGCCTGCGCACGAGGCTGGGAAAGGAGGTGCAGCTTCGCCGCTGGACCGCGGGGACGCGCGACGTGGCGGCGCGGGCGCTGGTGGGGCGGGCGGACGAGATGCGCACGAGCGGGCTGGAGGTCGCCCGCCACCCGGACTCCGTGGCGGTACTGACCGCGCGCCGCATGCTGGAGATCGCGGACAGCATGCTCGCCGGGGCGGGGAGGCTGGACCCCCGGTGGGTGGAGCCTTCCGTGCGGCGCGGGTGGCTGGCGCTGGACCGCATCGACCTCACGGACATGCGGCGCAAGCGGGACTGGACGCGCCGCGCCGCGGAGCACGCGGAGCACGCCCTGGGGCTGGAGCCGGGGTACGCGCCCGCGCTGGAGCTCCGCGGGACGGCGTCGTGGCTGGAGGCCGACGACTCCATCCAGTACGACGGGATGTGGGAGGACCTGGTGTACAGGGCGGAGCGCGACCTGCGGGCCGCGACCATCGCCGACCCTTCGCTGGCGAGCGCCTGGAGCACGCTGAGCCAGGTGCTGCGCTTCCGCACCGAGTTCGTGGAGGCGGAGTTCGCGGCCCGCCAGGCGTACCAGAAGGACGCCTACCTCCGCAACGTGGACCAGGTGCTGGACGTGCTGTACCGCACCACCCTGGTCCTGGAGCGGCCCGAGGAATCCAGCCGCTGGTGCGCCCTGGGGCGCCGCAAGTTCCCGGACGACTGGAGGTTCGTGCAGTGCGAGCTCGCCATCCTGAGCAGCCCGTCCGTCCGCGACCCCGACCCCCGCCGGGCGCTGCGGCTGCTGGAGGAGCTGTCGGAGATGGACCCTCCGGCCAAGGCCCGGCTGGCCGGCCGCCCGTACCACCCGGTGTACCGCAAGGTGCGGACGGCGGCGGTGCTGGCGCGCGCCGGGAACGAGCGGCGTGCCCGGGAGCTGCTCGCGAGCGCCCACCGCGAGGCCGGGAGCGACTCCGCGGTGAAGCTGTTCCTGCTGTACGACGAGGCGTACCTGAGGCTGGTGCTGGGAGAAAGGGAGCGCGCGGGGGCCCTGCTCGACCGGTACCTCAAGGCGCGTCCGGAGATGAGGGAGTACGCCCTGCGGGACCCGCAGTTCAAGGCGCTCTGGAGGGACCGGCCCTACGCCCGCCTGTCGCTCGCCCGGTGAGCGGCGCGCCCGCCCCGGGTCACCCCTCCTTCCCGCCGCCCGGGAGGCGGATCATCACGGGCATGGTGTCGGGGAGGTGGCCGAGCATGTAGACGTCGCTCCCGGAAAAGTCCTCCGACACGCGCGTGGCGTACTGCAGCCCGAGCGCGCCGGCGTAGTACGGGACGACGAACTTGTCCACCGCCGAGCGCGTCCAGAAGAGGGCGTCGTACTCCCCGCCGCCGAAGACCCGGGTGCGCGTGGACCCGTCCGCGAGCTTGACCCTCACCGTCACGTCCAGCACCTCGGCCGCGGGCTTGCCCCCGGGCCCGTGGCCCGGCTCGGTGACGAAGGGGCCGAACACCCCGAACTTCTCGCCCCCGCCCCCGGCCTCCTTCGCCCGCCGCACCCGCTCCGCCTCCTCCCGCCCCTCCTCCCCCTCGAAGCGCTCGACCGGTCCGGCGTCGCGGAAGCCGGAGACGAAGTACACGGGCCTTCCGTGGCGGAACCCGTCCGCCGCCGCCGCCAGGCGCTTGGCCACTCCCGCCGACACCGGCTGCTCGAATCCAGGCATGCTGTGCTCCTCGTTGCGGTTCGCCGCGCGCGTCGTCCAAACGGGCCGCGCATCGAACTGTACCCGTTCCCGGGGCGCCGCACATGGGCGGTTCCGCCCATTTTGGGTCTGGAAACCCCGAACGACGAACGGAGCCCCGCGATTCCACTCATCG
>JBEVLE010000024.1:0-8802 GCA_040509335.1 Longimicrobiaceae bacterium
GACGGAGCCCCGGCCGGAGCTTCCGCCGCCTCGGCCGCGGGAGAGGCCGGGGCCTCGGCGTCCGCCTGCGCCGATTCCGCCGACGCGGCGGCGGGAGCGCCCTCCGCGAAGCGGAGGTCCGGCGCGGCGAGCCGCTTGCCGCTGGCCGGGAGCGCCACCTCGTAGCTCCCGTCCTCGTTGCGGCGCAGGTCGATCGCCTCGGCGTCGTGCGCCTGGCGCAGGAAGCGCGAGAACTTGCTGAAGCCCAGCCCCGTCTCGTCGAAGCCCGGCGCCATCTCCAGCATCTTGCGCTTCACGTCCGCGTCGCGGGCCGCCCCGCCGCGCCCAACCAGCGCGCGCGCCGCGTGCTGCAGGAGCGCGTACGCCCCGTCCAGGCTGGACACCGGCTCCGCCACCACCTCGGCGCCCTTGACCTGCTCCAGCACCCCCACCACCTCGGGCTCCGCCGCGCCGTGGTCCGGCGTTTCCACCATCACGGCGGGGATCACCGCCGGCGGCGGCGAATCCGGACGGCGGTCGCGGTCGCGCCCGCCGCGGCGGCCGTTCCGGCCACGGTCGCGGCCCCGGTCGCGATCCCGGTCCCGCTCGCGCGGCCGGTCGTCGTAGCGCGGCTCGGCGGCCTCGCGCGGCGCCGCGGGCGCGGCGGCCGAGGACGAGGGCATGGTGCCGTCGTCCTCGGAAAGGGCGATCTCGTGCTGCCCGTCGTGGCCGCGCTTCAGGCGGATGAGGCCCTTGTTCGCCGCGTCGATCACGAAGCGCGAGAACTTGCTGTAGCCCAGCTTCTTCTCGTCGAAGCCCGGGTCCAGCGTCAGCATCACCTGCTTGAGGCGGTCCGGGCGCATGGCGTCCCGGTCCTTGACCATCTGCCGGGCGGCCTGCGCCACCAGCATCCACGGGTCCTCGCTCATCGCCTGCCCGCCCACCGAGGCGCGCGTCAGCCCCGAGAGCGAGTGGTACGAGTAGTACTCGTCGCAGTTCTGGATCAGCAGGTCGCTCGACGACTCCCGCATCCCCACCCCGATCACGTACTTGCCGTACTCCTTGAGCTTCAGCACGCAGCTGGAGAAGTCGGAGTCGCCGGTGAGCAGGATGAAGGTGCCGATCTCGGGCCGCGTGAACACCAGCTCGATGGCGTCCACCGCCATGCGCAGGTCGGTGGCGTTCTTCTTGGAGGTGCCGTAGGCGGGGGCGAAGATCAGGTCGACCGAGGCCTCGGTCAGCGGCACGATGTACTGCGGATAGCGCCGCCAGTCCGCGTAGGCGCGCTGAACCGCCACCTTGCCGCGGATGATGTCCGAGTTGAGGAGCGCCTTGAGCTCCTTGCCCAGGTCGCTGCGGATTCCTACCGTGACGTTGTCGAAGTCGATCAGCAGCGCCGCGTTGGGCGCGTGCGTGTGGGTCTGTGCGCCGGCATAGATGGCGCTGTACGGTCTCCGGTTCATCTCTCGCAAGTTTTTCCTTGTTTGCGGCGAGACCCCTCCGCCTCACCCCGGGCCGGTTCGGCGGCGGCGGGGGACGGCTGGAGGGGTCTCGTCGTGGAGGCTCTAGGCCTCGGTTGTGGATGTGGGAGCGGTCACGGTCGGCGGCTCGACTCTTCCGCGCTGATCATGCGCGCGAGCTCCACCCTGCGGACCTTTCCGCTCCCGGTCATCGGGAAGCTGTCGAGAAAGCGGACCAGGTCGGGGACCTTGTAGTCCGCCATCACCTCGCGGCAGAAATCCTTGATCTCTTCGCCGGTGACGATCGCCCCCTCGACGGGTACGATGCAGGCGCACGCCATCTCTCCCAGCACTTCGTCCGGGAGCCCCACCACCGCCGCGTCCAGCACCGCGGGATGGGCGTGCAGCCGGTCCTCCACCTCGCGCGGGTACACGTTGAACCCGCCGCGGATGATCATCTCCTTCCTGCGGCCGATGATGTGGAGGTAGCCCTCCTCGTCCACCATCCCCAGGTCGCCGGTCAGGAAGAAGCCGTCCGCGGTGAAAGCGTGCGAGGTTTCCCCCGGCTGGCGGTAGTACCCCTTCATCACGCCGGGGCCCCGGATCGCCACCTCGCCCACCGACTCCTCGGGGAGCACGGAGCCGTCGGTGTCGATCACCCGCACCTCCACCCCGTCCAGCGGGCGGCCCACGGTCCGGATCTGCTTTCCGACCGGGTCGTCGGCGCGGGTCAGCGAGATCATGGAGCCGGTCTCCGTCATCCCGTAGCCGATGCGGACCTCGGGGACCATCTCCCGCTGCAGGCGCCCCACCAGCTCTTCCGGCACCGGGGCACCCGCCACGATCCCGGTGCGCAGCGAGGAAAGGTCGTGCGGCTCCTCCGCCTGCGCCCGCAATTCCGTGATGAAGGTGGTGGGCACCCCGTGGTGCACCGTGACCCGCTCCCGCTCGATGATCTCCAGCGAGCACACGGGGTCCTGGTCCTCCTGGAGGACCAGCGTGGCCCCGGCGGCAAGCGTCCCCAGCACCCCCGGGCCGACCCCGAAGATGTTGAAGAGGCAGTTGACGCCGAAGACCACGTCGTCCGCGGCCATGCCGACCGCTTCCGAGGTGGCGGCGGCCGTTTCCAGCAGGTTGGCGTGCGTGAGCGACACCCCCTTGGGCTTGCCCATGGTGCCGGAGGTGTACAGGATCGCGAACACGTCCTCCGGGCTCGCCTGCACGGCCGGGAGCTCGCGCCCCTCGCCGCTGGACAGCAGGTCCTCGAACTGGTAGATGCGGTCGTCGTACCAGAGGTCCTCCTCGCCCACCGAGACCACGTACTGAAGGTCGGGGAGGGAGGTGAGGAAGCTCTCGAAGCGCGCCAGGTAGTCCACGCCGCCCCAGTTCTCCGCCGTCACCACCACCACCGTTTCCGAGTGGCGCAGCATGTACTGCAGCTCGGGCGAGGTGTAGCGCGGGTTCAGCGGGACGATGACGGCCCCGAGCTTTGCCGCCGCGAACATCGCCACGACGAACTCGGGCCAGTTGGGAAGGTTCAGCGCGATCCGGTCCCCGGCCTCGATCCCCAGCTCGTGGAGGGAGGCCGCGAGGGCCGTGGACTGCGCGTCGACCTGCTGGTAGGTGAGTCTCCGGTCCCCGAGCACCACGAAGGTGCGGCTGGGGTCGCCGGCAGCGCGGAGCGCCAGACTTTCCGCTACGGATGAACCGCGGAAGCGGTCGCGAAGCGCCATGAAACCTCCGGACGGGTGTTCGGCCTGAAACGCCGCGACAAACATAGCGGGGACACCGATTCGCGTCAAACTCGGCTTTTCGGGAGTTTTTCCCGCCCGCCCGCGCCCCCGTTCGCCTTCCTTTCGGGGCGCTTTACACCCGTCGGGCGCGGGGGTAGCTTTCGCCCCGGCTCCCCCGCCGCGCCGGGGCACCGTCGCACTTTCGCACTCACGCACTTCCGCACTTTGTCGTCCCACGTCCCCCAGTACCTCCGCGCGCTCAACCCCGAGCAGCAGCAGGCCGCGCTCGCCACCGAGGGGCCGCTGCTGGTGCTCGCCGGCGCGGGCTCCGGCAAGACGCGCACGCTCGTCTACCGCATCGCCCACCTGCTCAACCAGGGGGTGGAGCCGCGGCGCATCCTCGCCGTGACCTTCACCAACAAGGCGGCCGGGGAGATGCGCGAGCGCGTGGCCTCCATGGTGGGGAAGCAGGCCAAGGGGGTGCTTCTCTCCACGTTCCACTCGCTGGGGGCGCGCATCCTCCGCGAGCACGGCGAGCGCATCGGGCTCCCCAAGAAGTTCTCCATCTACGCCACCGGCGACCAGCAGTCGCTCGCCAAGCGCATCCTCGCGGAGGAGGTGCACGTGGCCGCCACCGCCGGCGACGACAAGTTCGACGTCAAGCGGGTGCTGCACGCCATCTCCTCGTGGAAGAACCGCCTGGTGACCCCGCTGGAGGCGGCGCGCGAGGTAGCCGAGGGAAAGGTGCGCGGCAGCCGCGCCGACGACTACGCGGTGCTGGCGGCGGACGTGTACCCGCGCTACGAGGAGGCGCTGCGCGCGGCCGGCGCCGCCGACTTCGACGACCTCCTCCTCCTCCCGGTGCAGCTGCTGCGCGAGGACTCCGGGACGCGCGAGGCGCTCTGGAAGCGCTGGCACTACCTGATGATCGACGAGTACCAGGACACCAACGGGGCGCAGCTGGAGATGGCGCGCCTGCTGGCGGGGCCGCGCAAGAACCTGTGCGTGGTGGGCGACGACGACCAGTCCATCTACGCGTGGCGCGGCGCGGACCACCGCAGCATCCTGGACTTCGAGCGCCACTACCCCGGCGCCGGGGTGGTCATCCTGGAGGAAAACTACCGCTCCACGCAGCGCATCCTGGACGCCGCCAACGCGGTCATCGTCAACAACGCGTCCCGCAAGGAAAAGCGCCTCCGCACGGGAAACGGCCCGGGGCCCAAGCTGGACTACTGGGAGTTCCGCGGCTCCGGGGCGAAGACGGCCGAGGAGGAGGAGGCGGAGATGGTGGCGCGCGAGACCGGGCTGCGGCGCTTCACCGAGAAGCTGAAATGGACCGACTTCGGGGTGCTGTACCGCACCAACCTGCAGTCGCGCCCGCTGGAGGAGGCGCTGCGCGCCGCCAACATCCCCTACCGCGTGGTGGGCGGCACCTCGTACTTCGACCGCAAGGAGATCGCGGACGCGGTGGCGTACCTGCGCATCGTCACCAACCCGCGCGACGAGGTGGCGCTGCGCCGGGTGATCAACTACCCCACCCGCGGCATCGGGCGCACCTCGCTCCTCAAGCTGGTGGAGTCGGCGCGCCTGAAGAAGCAGACGCTGTGGGACGCCCTGCGCGAGGCCGGCCAGGGCGACGGCCTGTCGCGCGCCCAGGCGGAGGCGGTGCGCCACTTCGTGGAGATGGTGGAGGAGGCGCGCACGGAGTTCCAGGCCGCGGAGGCCGCGATCCACTCGGGCGAGCCCATGGGCCGCTCGCTGGAGGGCTTCGCCCGCGAGTTCCTGAAGCGGGTGCGCCTGGAGGAAGCGATCCGCGCCGAGAACAAGGCCGACAAGGTGGCGGAGATCCGCGTGGACAACCTGCGCGACTTCATCGCCTCCATCGGCACGTACGAGGCGCGCACCTGGGCCGAGAAGCCGCTCCCCGACGAGGAGGACGACTGGCACCCGCCCCGCCTGGAATCCTTTCTGGAGCGCGTTTCCCTCACCGAGGACGAGGACTCGCGCAAGGACAAGGACAAGGAGGAGGAGGCCGACAAGGTCACGCTGATGACGCTGCACGCGGCCAAGGGGCTGGAGTTCACGCACGTGTTCCTCGTGGGGCTGGAGGAGGAGATCCTCCCGCACGCCCGCAGCGTCCACGCCGTCGCCGAGACGGAGCCCGGCGCCCCCGACCCCATCGCCGAGGAGCGCCGCCTCTTCTACGTGGGGATCACCCGCGCCCGCCACCGCCTCACCCTTTCCGGCTGCGCCGTGCGCGGCGGCGGCCGCCCCAAGCCCGCGGCCGACGAGGACGGCGAGTCGCGCCCTCGCTCCCCGCGCGAGCCCGTCCCGCGCCAGCCCTCCCGCTTCCTCAAGGAGGTCCCCCGCGAGCTGATGGAGATCCGCTCCGGCACCGCCAGCTCCCTTTCGGAGGAGGACCGGCAGGAGCTGAAGGGGAACTTCTTCGCCCGGATGAAGGAGATGCTGGGGTAGGGGGGAACGGCAGGTTACAGGGGACAGGTTACAGGGAACAGCCTGCAAAAGAACGGCGCCCCGGTCGGGATCTCCCGGCCGGGGCGTCGTTCGTCTGCGCGTGGAGCGCGGCGGGTCAGCGGGCCAGCTGGCCGGCAGCGGCGAGGAGCGCGAGCAGGCCGGGGCCGTGGACAAGGAACGCGGCGGGAAGCAGCGCCAGGAAGGTGCGGCCGCCGACCCAGCGCTCGCGCCGCGCGCGGCGCAGCAGGTACACGGAGAAAGGCAGGTTGACGGCGAGGGCGGTGGCGAGCCCGGGCGAGTAGCCGCCGAGGAAGACGGCGGACGCGACGTGGGAAAGGACGTTGACTCCCAGCACCGCCTGCACGAACAGCAGGAAGACGGTCGCCGGGCCGGGGCGGCGGAGGTCGCCCGCCAGGGCGACGGCGAGCGGGACCACGGTCACGACGGCGAGTGCGACCAGGAACTGCGGGTAGCTGACGGCGGGGACGACGTCGCGAAGCGCAGGGGGAACGAGGGCGGGAACCCGGGGGAGGAAGGCGCGCATGAACAGCGCCTCCTCCGCATTGTGGAGCAGGAGGAGCAGCGGTACCAGGCGGAGGAGCGCCGGCCGGCTGAGCGCGAGGCCGAAGAGGCGGCGCCCCGTACCGGGATCTCCCGGCGGGGCGCCGTTCGCAGTTCCCGCAGTACCCATAGGATCTTTTGACGGAGGGAGACTCGCCGGCAGTTTGGCGAGGCTCCCTCCGGCGAAGGGAGACAGCCGGGCAGTTTCGGCTGGCTCCCGCAGCCCGCGCAGGAGACCGGGCGCAGTTTGCCCGGGCTCCGGAGCGGCCCCCGCACCAGCCCACCCCCCGTACACTTCTTGCGTGCGCTGAAACCCCGGTGTGCGGCGCCCAGGGCCGCGGACGAAGACGCTTGACGCAACGTCCTGCGGTCGGGCAACTTGGCTACACCAACCCTCGCGGTACCCTCCACACCCCACAAGGAGGTGCAGAATGGCGTCAGCCCCATCCTTCACAACGGACCGGCTCCGCAACGTCGTGGTCGTCGGGCACGGCGGGGCGGGAAAGACCACCCTCGTGGACGCCTGCTGCCACACGGCCGGGAGCTCGCGCCGGCACGGGTCGAGCGCCGACGGCACCGCGCTGACCATGTTCACCCCCGAGGAGATCGCGCACGGGGTGTCGATGAACGTGTCGGTGGCCCACGCGGTGTGGATGGACACCAAGATCAACTTCCTGGACACGCCGGGCTACCTGGACTTCCTGGGGGAGACGCGGGCCGGGGTGCGGGTGGCGGACGGGGCGATCTGCGTGGTGTCGGGGGCCAACGGGGTGGAGGTGGGGACGGAGCGGGTGTGGGAGCTGCTGGAGGAGCGCCACCTCCCCACCATCGTGTTCGTGTCGATGATGGACCGGCAGAACGTGGACTTCGAGCAGGTGTTCCAGGACGTCAAGGAGCACCTGAGCGCCCGGGTGATCCCGGTGGAGGTGCCCATCGGCAGCGGCGACGACTTCCGGGGGATCATCAACCTGTTCACGGAGCGGGCGCAGCTCATCAAAAAGGGCGCGGACGCGGACCAGTTCGAGGAGGGGGAGATCCCGGAGGAGTACCGCGACGTGGAGCACCGCTACTACCAGGAGCTGATCGAGACCATCGCTTCCACGGACGACAACCTGCTGGAGCACTACCTGGAGGGCGACACCATCTCGCGCGAGGAGGCGCTGCACGCGCTGAAGCAGGCGATGCTGCGCGGCGACCTGGTGCCGCTGTTCGTGGGCGCGCCCAGCGAGGAGTGGGGGGTGCGGACGCTGCTCACGGAGATCGTGGAGCTGATGCCCTCGCCGCAGGAGCGCCCGGCGGAGCCGGCGGCGGGGCGCACGGGGAACACGGTGGAGCTGCGCAGCCTGAACTCGGACCCGTTCTGCGCGCTGGTGTTCAAGACCACCAGCGAGCCCCACGTGGGGGAGCTGACCTTTTTCCGCATCTACGGCGGCTCGCTGAAGAGCGGCGACGAGGTGCTGAACGCCACGCGCGAAAAGGCGGAGAAGCTGGCGCACCTGTCGGTGCCGCAGGGCAAGGAGCGGATGGAGGTGGAGGAGCTGCGCGCCGGGGACATCGGGGTGGTGGCGAAGCTGCGCGACACGCACACCAACGACACGCTGGCGGCGCCGGCGCACCCGCTGGTGCTGGACGGGATCCGCTTCCCGGAGTCGGACATCGCCATCGCGGTGGAGGCGACGACGCGCGGCGAGGAGGACAAGCTGGCGGTGGGGCTGCACAAGCTGCACGAGGAGGACCCCTGCTTCACCGCGGAGTACAACCCGGAGCTGCGCCAGACCATCGCCCGGGGGATCGGCGAGCTGCACCTGGAGGTGCAGATGGAGCGGCTGAGGCGCAAGTACGGGGTGGAGGTGGCGCTGAAGGCGCCGCGCATCCCCTACCGCGAGACCATCCGCTCGGTGGCGGAGGCGCACGGCCGCTACAAGAAGCAGACGGGCGGCCGCGGGCAGTTCGGCGACGCGCACGTGCGCCTGAAGCCGCTGGGCCGCGGCGAGGGCTACCGCTTCACGGACGCGATCGTGGGCGGGGTGATCCCCGGCAAGTACATCCCCGCGGTGGACAAGGGGGTGCAGGAGGCGGCGCTGCGCGGGGTGCTGGCGGGCTTTCCGGTGGTGGACTTCGAGGCGGAGTGCTACTTCGGGAGCTTCCACTCGGTGGACTCGTCCGAGGCGGCGTTCAAGGTGGCGGGGTCCATGGCGTTCCAGGAGGCGGCGGAAAAGGCGCAGCCGGTGATCCTGGAGCCGGTGATGAAGGTGGAGGTGTTCACGCCCGAGGAGTTCCTGGGCGACGTGATCGGCGACCTGAACCAGCGCCGCGGCCAGATCCTGGGGATCGACTCGGCGGGGCGGAACCAGAAGGTGAGCGCGCTGGTGCCTCAGGCGGAGCTGTACAAGTACTCCACGGCGCTCCGCTCGCTGACGCAGGGCCGTGCGACGCACGCGCGCACCTTCCACGCGTACGAGGAGGTGCCGCAGCACGAGGTGCAGAAGCTGGTGGAGGCGGCCAGGAAGGAGCGCGAGGAGCTGGCCGCGGCGCGGTAGGTCCCGCCGGGGCCGGGTGAACACGAAGCGGGGCGGCCCCACGGCGGGGCCGCC
>JBEVLE010000025.1:0-9976 GCA_040509335.1 Longimicrobiaceae bacterium
GGCGCTGCCGAGCGTCTCGCCCATGAAGCGGAAGAAGGCGATCCCCTTCTTCCCCGACACGTGCAGCTCGGCCTCGATGCCGCGGCCGCGCAGGTCGCGCAGCAGGTCGCGCCCCTGGCGGATGAGGTTGACGTTGAAGGCACCCGCCAGCCCGCGGTTCCCCGTCATCAGGAGCACCGCCGCGCGCTTGGGATTCTCCGGCTGGCGGAGGATCGGGTAGCGCGCCGCCAGCTCGGGGTTGATCAGCCGGCGCACCACCTCGCCCAGGTGCTCGGCGTACGGCCGCGCGGCCGCCACCCGGTCCTGCGCGCGCTTGAGCTTGGACGTGGCGACCATCTCCATCGTCCGGGTGATCTTGCGCGTGTTCTGGACCGAGCGGATCCGCCCCTTGAGCTCTCTTCCTTTGGCCATGGCTCCTCGCCTCTAGCGTGTGCGGCGGCCGCTCAGTAGCTCTGCCGGGCGGAGGCGGCGTTGGCCTCGGGACGCGCCGCCATGCGGAGCTGGTCCTCGCCCATGCGCCGGTCGGCGTCGGTCTCCTGCAGGATCGCGGAGCCGGCGTAGCTGTCGGTGCCCACCGGCGAGTGCGGGTCGGCGAACAGCTCGGCATAGCGCCGGATCGCGGCGGCCAGCGCCTCCTCGTTCTCCTTGGTCAGCGCCCGCGCCTCGCGGATCCCGTCCAGGATCTCGGGGTGGGTGCTGCGGAGGTACAGGTGGAAGTCGCGCTCCCAGGCCCGGACCTGCGGCACGTCCACGTCGTCCAGGTAGCCGTTGGTGAGCGCGTAGATGATCGCCACCTGGTGCTCCACCGCCATGGGCGAGTACTGCCCCTGCTTGAGCACCTCCACCGAGCGGGCGCCGCGGGCCAGCTGGCGCTGGGTGACCGGGTCCAGCTCGGAGCCGAAGGCGGCGAAGGCTTCCAGCTCGCGGTACTGCGCCAGCTCGCCCTTGAGCTTGCCGGCCACGGACTTCATGGCCTTGATCTGCGCCGAGCCGCCCACGCGCGACACCGAGATGCCCACGTTCACGGCGGGGCGGACGCCGGAGTAGAACAGGTTCGACTCCAGGAAGATCTGCCCGTCCGTGATGGAGATCACGTTGGTCGGGATGTACGCCGACACGTCGCCGGCCTGCGTCTCGATGATCGGAAGCGCGGTCAGCGAGCCGCCGCCCATCTCGTCGGACAGCTTGGCGGCGCGCTCCAGCAGGCGCGAGTGCAGGTAGAACACGTCGCCGGGGTACGCCTCGCGGCCCGGGGGACGGCGCAGCACCAGCGACATCTGCCGGTACGCCACGGCCTGCTTGGAAAGGTCGTCGTACACGCAGAGCGTCGCCTTGCCCTTGCCGTTCTCGTCCTTGGTGTACATGAAGTACTCGGCGAGCGCGGTGCCGGCGTACGGCGCGATGTACTGCAGCGGCGCCGGGTCGGAGGCGGAGGCCGCGACGATGATGGTGTAGTCCATGGCGCCCGCGTCCACCAGGCGCTGCATCACGCCCGCGATGGTGGAGTTCTTCTGCCCGATGGCGACGTACACGCAGACGACGCCCTGGCCCTTCTGGTTGATGATGGCGTCGATGGCGATGGCCGTCTTGCCGGTGCCGCGGTCGCCGATGATCAGCTCGCGCTGGCCGCGGCCGATGGGGATCAGCGCGTCGATCGCCTTGATCCCCGTCTGCATGGGCTCCTTGACCGGCTGGCGGAGCACGATGCCGGGCGCCACGATGTCCACCTGGCGGCGGGCCACGCCGTGGATGGGGCCCTTGCCGTCCACCGGCTCGCCGAGCGGGTTGACCACGCGGCCCAGGAACTCGGGGCCCACGGGGATGTCGAGCACGCGCCCGGTGCGGCGGGCCTGGTCGCCCTCCTGGATCGCGGTCCAGTCGCCCATGACGACGGCGCCGATGTTGTCCTCCTCGAGGTTCAGCGCCAGGGCGGCGATCACCTGGCCGCTCTCGCGGGCGGTGATCTCGAGCATCTCGCTCGCCATGGTCCCGCCGAGGCCGTAGATGCGGGCGATCCCGTCCTTGACCTCGAGAACCTCACCGACTTCCTCGGCCTGCAGCACGTCCTCGAAGCGCTCGATCTCTCCGAGGAGGACGTTCTTGATCTCGCTCGCGCGAAGCTGGGTGTCGACCGCCATCTCTTTATCCTTTTCCGGTCCAGCGGAGTCGCTGGACGTGGCCGTTTGCCTGGGTTAACTCCCCGAACCGAAACCGGTTACGTTGCCGTGCCCCTGTACCGGCGGCGGGTCGCGCGGTTCCGCGCGTCCGCCGGCCGCCGCTCACCCCGCCGCGGCGAGGGCCGGCATCCGCGCGTCCATGAGCCGCCGCCGGAGGCCGGCCGCGCGGCTGCGGATCGAGCCGTCCAGGATCTCGTCGCCCAGCCGGACGATCATCCCGCCCAGCAGCTCGGGATCCACGTTGAACTCCGGGATCACCGTCCTCCCCAGCCGGGCCTCCAGCGCGCGGACGATCTCCTCGCGGAGGGCGGCGTCGGGGGCGTGCGAGATCTCGATCCCCACCCGCACCCGGCCGAGCATCTCGTCCACCCGGTCGCGGTACGCCAGGGCGATCTCGCGGAACAGCGACTGGCGCCCCTTTTCCAGCACCACCAGCGCGAAGCGGAGGAAGAGCTCGGGGACGCGCCCCGCGAGCGAGGCGCGCAGCGCCTGCTGCTTCTGCGCGCCGGTCACGCGGGGGGTTTCCAGGAACTGGCGGACCCGCGGCTCGCTTTCCAGCAGCGCGGCGAGGTCCTCGATGGCCCGGAGGAACTCCTCCGCGGTCGGCCGCCCGCCGTGGCGCTCGGCCAGGGCGAGGAGCGTGTCCGCGTAGTTCCGGGCGATGGCCTGGGCGCGCACCGGTCAGACTCCGGCCGGGACGGCGGCGGCGGAGCCGGACGCCTGCCCCAGGAACTCGCGGACGAGCCTGCGGTTGTCCTCGGCGTCCAGGTTGCGGCGCACCAGCTTCTCGGCGGCGGCGATCGCGAGGTCCACGGCGTCGCGGCGCACGGTGTCCAGGGCGGCGGCGCGCTCCGAGGCGACGTCGCGGCGGGCGCGGAGCATCATCTCCTCCTGCTCGCGGCGCGCGTCGGCGAGGATGTCGGCCTTCATCCGCTCCACCTCGGTGCGGCTCTCGGCGATGGCGGTCTGGATCCGGGTGCGGGTCTCCTCCATCTCCCGCCGGGTCTGCTCCAGGAGCGTGGCGGCCTCGGCGCGGTCGCGCTCGGCGGCCGCGGCCAGCTCGGCCAGGTGCCGCTCGCGCGCCTCGACCGCCCCCAGGATCTTGGGGAAAGCGAACTTGGCAAGGACCGCGAAGACGATCAGGAAGATCAGGATCGTCCAGACGATCAGCCCCTCGTTGACCGAGAGGAGCCCGCCCCCCTCCGCCGCGTACGCGGGCGCCGCGGAGCCGAGGATCAGGGCCGGAAGCAGAAGAAGCAAGCGACGCATGATGTGTCTGCCGAGTAGAAGTTCAGGTCGGACGCCGCGGGGGGGTTCCCCCGCGGCGCCCGCGCACGGGTGTCAGCCGGCGACCGCGCCGAGCACGCCCTGCTGGATCAGGAACGCCACCACGATCGCGAACAGCGTCGCGCCCTCGACGAAGGCCGCGAGGATCAGCGCCGCCGTCTGGATGTTGCCGGCGATCTCGGGCTGACGGGCCATGCCGTCCATCGCCCGCGAGCCGATGAGGCCGATGCCGATGCCGGCGCCGATGACGGCGAGGCCGGCGCCGATGGCGGCGCCGAGGAGGCCGTTGTTCAGGAACGCGTTTGCCGCTTCAACCTGCATCATGGAAGTCTCCGTTGCTGGAGCGAAAAAGGGTTCGGGCACTGCTCCGAGCGGCCCTGCCGTGGACCGCGGGCGCCTGCCGGCGTCGCCGCCGCGCGCCCTCCCCGGAAGCCCATCTCCGGGTACTGTACGACGGAGGGGAGCGGTCTCCGCCGGCGCGGGCGAGGGGCCCCGCGCTGCCCTGCTTCCATACTTCTATGCTTCGGCCGCGGTCAGTGCGCGTGGCGCATCAGCCCGATGAACACGCTGGTCAGCATGGCGAAGATGTACGCCTGGAGAAGCGACACGAAGATCTCCAGGAAGGTGATCGCCACGCCCATCAGCACCGGAGCCACCGCGATGGCGAAGCTCCCGAAGACGAAGATCAGCGAGATGATGGCGAGCAGCACGATGTGCCCCGCCGTCATGTTCGCCATGAGGCGGATGGCCAGCGCGATGGGCTTGGTGATCTTGCCCATGGCCTCCACCGGCGCGAGCGCGATCGCCATGGCCCACGCGGCCACCGGGTTCATCCCCTTGGGGACGAAGAAGATGGTGCCCAGGTACCCCCGGGGCCCGAGCGCCACCATGCCGCCCACCTCCACGACCACGAAGCTCATCAGCGCCAGCGCGGCGGTGACCGAGATGTTGGCGGTGGCGGTGGAGCCGTAGGGGATCAGGCCCAGCAGGTTGGCGAACAGGATGAAGAAGAACAGCGTGATCACGAACGGGGCGAACTTTTCCCCGCCGTGCCCGACGTTGGGCATCACCACCTGGTCGCGGATGAAGAGCACCACCGCCTCGATGGCGTTGTGGCGCTTGCCGCTGGTGCGGCCCTCGCTCGCCCGGCCGGCCCGCGACGCGCCGAAGAGCAGCACCAGGAGCGTCAGCAGCGCCGCGATCCCCAGGAACACCACGTGCTTGGTGGGCGTCATGTCGATGCCGCCCAGCATCCACGACCCCTCCGCGGGGAGGTGCAGCGTCGTTCCCGGGAGCTCGATCTCGCGCGAGTCCAGGATGTGGTGCATGAAGTCGATGCCGTCGCCGTGCCCCTCGTCCTCGAGGTGCCCGGCGGCGGCCGCTTCCACCTGCGGCGAGGCGGGCTGGAGCGCACGCTCCGCCCCGGCGCCGTGCTGCGCCGCCAGCGGGTTCGCGGCCACGAGGGCCGCCAGGAGTGCGATTCTAGCGATCATGAAGGCTTGTTCCGTTTGTCGGCCGCAAAGAGAACCGGTTCCACCAGCGTCGTCCCGAACAGCGTCCCCACCAGCGCGAAGAGCAGGGGGGCCCCCGGGAGCCCCGTGAGGCGGAGGAGCACCAGCGCCGAAAAGGCCACCAGCGCGAACCGCCCGATCATTCCCACCCCGAAGGCGACCAGCCGCTTGTCGCGGAGCAGCAGCTCGGTCAGCGCGAAGACCGCGAGCTGGAAGAGCACCCCGATCGCCACCCCCACCGCCACCGCCGTGCGCCCCTCCCCCTCCGCCGTCGCCCACCCGATCCCCAGCACCGCCGCCCCGATCGCCAGCACCGTGGCGGGGAATGCCAGCCGGGTCACGGCTCCTCCCCCCGCCTGCGGCGGAGCTCTTCCTCGCGGGGGAGCACCACCATCTTGCGGTACATGGCCCAGAAGCCCAGCCCGAACCCCACGAACACCCCCAGCAGGAGGAGCCAGGGCCCGGTGCCCAGCCGCCGATCCAGCCACTGCCCCAGGAACAGGAAAAGCAGGATGGACCCGGCGAGCTGCAGCCCTACGCCCGCGAACTCGGCCCCGCGGTTCGCGGAGGGGCGGTTCTGCTGCGGACCACGATCCTGCTGCGCCATCGGGGCTCCTTGTCTGGGCGTCCGAGCGGGCAATATAGGAGCTTGTGAATTTTTTCGCAAGCTTCCGGAAAGGGTCCGACGACGGGGCTGCTTGACGCTCCCGACGCGCGGCTTCTATCTTGCGATTCCGGGCGGACCCGGGCCTCGTGCGCCCGCTCCGGCCCCCGCCGCACCTCACGGGCGGGCGTCGTCCGCACCTCCGCCGTGGCGTCCAGATCCAGAATGCTCCAGCCCCTCGCCCGCCTGCTGCTCGCGCTGGCCGCGGCCCTGTCCGCCGCCTGCGCGGCCGCCGGGACCGCCCCCGCCGCCCGCGGCGCCGACCCCCTGGTGTCCTCGCTGCAGGTGGCGGCCTTCGCCGACAGCGTGAGCTTCGCGCTGCGGGTGACCAACACCGGGAGCGCCCCCGTGGAGCTGGAGTTCCCCTCGGGGCAGACCCACGACTTCGTGGTGTCGCGCGCCGGGACCGAGCTGTGGCGCTGGTCGGCGGACCGCGTGTTCACGCAGGCGCTGCGCAGCGAAAGCCTCGCCCCGGGCGAGACGCGCGCCTTCGAGGGGAGGTGGCGAGTCCCCGCGGGCACCGCCGGCGAGCTCGTCGCCCGCGGCTTCCTGACCGCCGGCGGCGGGCGGGCGGAGCAGCGGGCCGCGTTCCGGCTCCCCTGATCCGCGCCCCCCTCCCCGACCGTGGACACCGGCCCGCAACGCCGTCCTCCCGGCGGCGCGCTCCCGCCGCCCCGCGCCGCGGCGCGCTCCTCCCTCCCCCGCCCCTCCGCACTTCCCGCCGCCGCGGCGCCCCGCCCGCCGCGAGACGCGTGCCGCCGCGCCCGCGCGGCCGCGCCACACCCATGACGGAGCTCCTCCGCCGCCTGCTGCGCCGGCTCCGCGGCCCGTGGCCGCGCCCCGGCGACGACGCCCGCCGGGAGGAGCGCGCCGGCGCCGAGTCCCCGCGCCCGCCCGCGGCGGAGCTGGCCGAGCGCGAGCGGCAGATGATCGACCGGGTGCTGCGGCTGGGCTCCACCCGCGCGTGGGACGTGATGACGCCGCGCGTGGACATGCTGGCCTGGCCCGCCAGCATGACGCTGGCCGAGCTGGCGCCGCAGCTCCCCGCCGTGCGCTACTCGCGCGTCCCCGTCTTCCGCGGGGGGATCGACGACGTGGTGGGGGTGCTCTACACCCGCGAGGCGTACCAGGCGCTCGTGTCCGGGCAGCGCGACGTGACGCTGGGGGAGCTGGCCCGCGAGCCCTTCTTCGTTCCCGGGAGCGTCGCCCTCCTCAAGCTGCTGAGCGACTTCCAGTCGCGCCGCATCCACATGGGGGTGGTGATCGACGAGTACGGGGGCACCGACGGGCTGGTGACGCTGGAGGACATCCTGGAGGAGCTGGTGGGCGAGATCGTGGACGAGACCGACGTGGAGGAGCAGCCCATCGTCCGCGTGTCGCGCGGCGAGGTGCTCGCCGAGGGCTACGCCGACCTGCGGGAGATCAACCACTTCTTCAACACCGGCTTTCCGCAGCTGGAGCACCGCTCCGTCAACGGCTACGTGCTGGAGGAGCTGGGCTACGTCCCCCGCGTGGGCGCCGAGTTCGAGCGCGAGGGGGTGCGCATCCGGGTGGAGGACGCCTCCGAGACGCAGGTGCTGCGGGTGCGGCTCACCCGGCCGCACGTGGTGGAGGCGGAAACGGACGATGGGAGGAGCGATGGGCGCGGGTGAGTTCCCGGGAGTGACGGACGTGCTCGCCGCGGCGCGGCGGGTGGAGGGGATCGCGCGGCGGACACCGCTGGAGCGCAGCCACTGGCTGGGCGAGCGGACCGGCGCCGAGGTCCACCTGAAGCTGGAGAACCTGCAGCGCACGGGCGCCTTCAAGCTGCGCGGCGCCGTGAGCGCCCTCGCCGCGCTGCCGCCGGAGGCGCGCGCCCGCGGCGTGGTCACCGCCTCCGCCGGGAACCACGGGATGGGCGTGGCCTGGGCGGCGCGCGCGCTGGGCGTGCCGGCGAGCGTGTTCGTCCCCGCCACCGCGGCGGCCACCAAGCGGCGGCGCATCGCCCGCTTCGGCGCCGGGCTGCACGAGGTCCCCGGCGGCTACGACGAGGCGCACCACGCCGGCGAGGCGCACGCCCGCGCGACCGGGCTCCCCTTCGTCAACGCCTTCAGCGACTTCCACGTCGTCGCCGGGCAGGGGACCGTCGGGCTGGAGATCTTTGCCGAGCTGCCGGAGGTGCGGACGCTGGTGGTCCCCGCGGGCGGCGGCGGGCTGGTGGGCGGCATCGGCGTGGTGGCGCGGGCGCTGGGGCGCGGCGTCCGCGTGGTGGGGGTGCAGACGGAGGCGACCACCGCCCTGCACGACTCGCTGGCCGCCGGGGAGCTGCGCTCGCCCGCGGTGCTCCCCACGCTGTGCGAGGGGCTTTCGGGCGACATCGACGAGCGCGCCCTGGAGCTGGCCCGGCGCGTGGTGGACGAGGTGGTGCTGGTGAGCGAGGACGCGGTGCGCCGCGCCATCCGCCAGCTGTACGTGGAGGAGGGGGTCGTCGCCGAGGCGTCCGCGGCGGTGGCCGCGGCCGCCCTGCTGGAGGGCGCCGTCCCCGGGCTCCGCGGCCCCGTAGCGGTGGTGGTGAGCGGCGGCAACATCGACGCGGCTCTCCTGGCCGCCATCCTGTCCGAGTAGCAGAACCGGAGCGGGCGACGACACATGGCCAACATCCTTCCCTTCCGCGGCGTGTGGCCGCGCATCCACCCCACCGCCTTCGTGGCGCCCGGCGCCACGGTGATCGGCAACGTGACGGTGGGCGCCGAGGCGAGCATCTGGTTCGGCGCGGTGCTGCGCGGCGACGAGCCCGACCACGAGATCCGCATCGGGGCGCGCACCAGCATCCAGGACAACTGCGTGATCCACGTGAGCGCCCGCGGCGCCACCGTCATCGGCGCGGACGTCACGGTGGGGCACGGCGCCATCCTGGAAAGCTGCACCGTGGGCGACGGGGCGCTGATCGGGATGAACGCCGTGGTCCTCCAGGGCGCCACGGTGGGCGGCCAGGCGCTGGTGGCGGCGGGCTCGGTGGTGGGCGACGGGGCCCAGGTCCCCGCCCGGCACCTCGCGGCCGGCGCTCCGGCCCGGGTCAGGAAGGAGCTGGAGGGCGCCTCGCTGGGGTGGGTGACCCACAGCGCCGCGCACTACGTGGAGCTGTCGCGCGACTACCTGGCCCAGGGCGTGGGGCGGGTGCCCGCCTCCCCGGCCGACGAGGCGTGATGGAGGAGCTGCTTCGCACCCTGTCCGCGCTCCCCGGCCCCACCGGCGAGGAGGACGCCGTCCTGGACTGGCTGGCCGCGGAGTGGGAGGGCCGCGGCGAGCTGGTGCGCACCCCGGTGGGCAACCTCCTCCTGCGCATCCCCGGCCCCGGCCCGCGCGTGCTGGTGGCCGCCCACGCCGACGAGCTGTCGCTCATCGTGCGCTCCGTCACCGCGGAGGGCTTCCTGCGCGTGATCCCCGGCGAGCGCGACCACTTTCCCACCCCGTACTTCTTCGGCGCGCCGCTGCGCGTCCTCGCCGGCGGCGGGCACCTTCCCGGCGTCCTCGCCACCACCACGGGGCACGCCCTCACCCTGGAGCAGCGCGAGCGCCACCGGCTGGGGTGGGACGACGTGTTCGTGGACGTGGGGATGACCGCCGCCGAGACCGCCGCCGCCGGGATCCGGGTGGGGACGCGGATCGTGTGGGACCCCGGCGTACGGCGCGTGGGCCGGCTGCTGGTGGGCAAGGCCATGGACGACCGGCTGGGGATCGCGGTGCTGGTGGAGGTCGCGCGCCGCATCGACCGGACGCGGCTGCGCTTCGACCTGACGCTGGCGGCCACCGTGCAGGAGGAGATCGGGCTGCTGGGCGCGGCGAGCCTGGCGCGCGGCGGCCGCGAATACGACGTGGGCTTCATCGTGGACAACGGCGTGGCCGGCGACACCCCCACCGTCTCGCCCGAGCACCTCCCGGTGCGGCTGGGGGGCGGGCCCGCGCTGGTGCACCGCGACACCTCGGCCCACTACTCCCGCCGGCTGATCGGCGAGCTGCAGGACACCGCGCGACGGGAGGGGCTGCCGGTGCAGGACGCCGTCCTCTACCACTACAACTCGGACGGGGCCACGCTGCTGCGCCAGGGGATCGAGACCGCGCTGGTGGCGCCGCCCATCCGCTACTCGCACTCGCCGTTCGAGGCCGTGGACCCGGCCGACGTGGAGGCCACCGTGCGCCTGTTCCTGGCCTACCTTACCTCGGAATGACAGCTGGCTTCGGAACTGCAACGGCTTTCGACGGCGGGTTCGGGCGTGCCCCCGGCTGCGCCGGGGTCGGGCTTCGGCTCCGTAGGGCTGCAAACAACGCAGCCCAACGGAGGCGAGCCCGCGCAAACA
>JBEVLE010000026.1:0-20846 GCA_040509335.1 Longimicrobiaceae bacterium
CGTGCCCCCGGCTGGCGCCGGGGTCGGGCTTCGGCTCCGTAGGGCTGCAAACAACGCAGCCCAACGGAGTCGAGCCCCGGCGGAAACAGCCCCGCCGGGTCTCGCCCCTTCGGGCCGTAATCCCTCACGCGACTGCTTGCCCGTTCCCAGGATCCGGTTGTTGCCCCCTCTCCCAGGATTGGGAGAGGGTGGCGAGCCCCAAGCGAGCCGGGTGAGGGCCGCCGGGCCGTAATCCCTCACGCAGCTGCTCGCCCGTTCTCAAGATCCAGCAGTTGCCCCCTCTCCCGTCCGATGCAGACCACAGCCATCGTCGAATCCCCCGCGGCCGCCGTGGACCCGTCCTCCGCGGCGGCGCGGCGCGTTCCGGTCGTCCCGGAGGCGCTGCGGAGCAACTTCACCGTCCTGGTCCCCGCGTTCGACGAGGTGGACAACGTCGCCGCGCTCTTCGCCGAGCTGCGGGCCACCTTTGCGCGTCACGGGCTTGCGGGGGAAATCGTGCTGGTGGACGACGGCTCCCGCGACGGCACCTACGAGGCCGCGCTGCGCGAGTCGGCGGGGATGCCGCGGGTCAAGGTGCTCCGCCACCGCCGCAACCGCGGGAAGACCGAGGCCATGGTCACCGGCGCCTTCGCGGCGGACACCGAGTACCTGGTGCTCTTCGACGCCGACCTGCAGCACTCCCCGGAGGAGATCCCGCGCTTCCTGGAAAAGCTGGGCGAGGGGTGGGACATCGTCACCGGGCGGAAGATGGGCGCCTACGAGAAGCGCGCCGTCAGCTCGGTGTACAACCGCCTGTCGCAGACGCTGTTCGACGTGCCGGTGCGCGACCTCAACTCCATGAAGGCGTTCCGCACCGAGATCCTGCGCGAGGTGCCGCTGCGGCACGACTGGCACCGCTTCTTCGTGGTGCTGGCGCACTCGCAGGGGTACTCGGTGTCCGAGATCGACATCGAGCTGTTCCCGCGGCGCGCCGGCGTGGCCAAGTACTCGGGGCGCAGCCGCGTGCTCGTGGGGGTGGGCGACCTGCTGGTGGTGTGGTTCTACCTCAAGTTCAGCGAAAAGCCCATGCAGTTCTTCGGGGGCACGGGGCTGATCCTGATCGCCGTGGGGCTGCTGGTGGGGCTGGTGGCGGTGGTGCTGCGCGTGGTGGGGTGGATGCCGCCCTTCGGCTACCGTCCGCTGCTGACGCTGGTGCTGCTGCTGGAAACGGTGGGGTTCATGCTCTTCGGCTTCGGGTTCATGGCCGAGCTGATCGCCACGCTCCGTGCCGAGGTGGACAGTCTGCGGCGGGGACGGGATTAGGACGGCTCGACCGCGGTTCGGGCGTGCCCCCGGCTGGCGCCGGGGTCGAGCTTCGCGCTGGCGTCCGCTGGGGCCCCCCACCCCGGCGCTGCGCGCCACCCCTCCCCCTTGCGGGGAGGGGGTCGCCGTCGCCGTGCTCCCCCTTCCCTCGCTTGCGGGGGAAGGGGGCCGGGGGGATGGGGGGCCGCCGCCCCCGCCGACACCAACAACAGTGTGCCAATGCGTCTCTCAATCCGCTCCGCCGCCGCCGCCCTCCTCGCGGGCGCCGCGCTCGTCTCGCCACTCGCCGCGCAGCGCGTCACCGTGCGCGCGGAGAACCCGCTCGCCGCCGACCGGCCGGACGAGACGCTGTCCCTGTCCTGGGCGACCCTGCGGCAGGCGCTGCCGGGGCTCCGCGCCGACCGCGTGCGCGTCGTCGACGCCGGCACGGGGGTGGAAACGGCGTCGCAGCCGCTGGACGCGGACGGCGACGGCGGCGTGGACGAGCTCCTCTTCCAGGGCGGCTTCCGGCCGGGCGAGGTCCGCGAGTTCGTGGTGGAGGTGGCCGCGCCCGCCGCCGCGCCCAGGGCGCGCGTGCACGCACGGCACGACGCCCACCGCGACGACGTAGCGTGGGAAAGCGACCGCATCGGCTTCCGCATCTACGGGCAGGGGCTCTGGCAGGCCTCCGAGTACGAGCCGCTGGTGAGCAGCGGCATCGACGTGTGGCCCAAGCGCACCCGCGAGCTCATCGTCGAGCGCTGGTACGCCAAGGGGCACGACGCCTACCACGTGGACACCGGCGAGGGCGCCGACTTCTACTCCGTGGGAACCACGCTGGGGGCCGGCGGGAGCGCCGTGTGGCGCGGCGGGAAGCTGCACCGCGCCCGCAACTTCAGGTCGCACCGCATCCTCGCCACCGGCCCCATCCGGGCGGTCTTCGAGCTGGAGTACGAGCCCTGGGATGCCGGCGGCGTGCAGGTGTCCGAGACCAAGCGAATCAGCATCGACGCCGGGCAGAACTTCTTCCGGCAGGAGATCACCTACCGCGCCCCCGGCGCCGCGGAGGTCCCCTACGCCGTGGGCACGGTGAAGCGGGCCGGGCTGGTGGGCTCCTCCAGCCAGGCCGGCCCCTGGGCGTGGGTGAGCACCTGGGGTCCCGTGGAGCGCAAGAACGGCGGGCACGGCAGCCTCGGCACCGTGGTGCTGGTGGAGAAGTCGCGCCTGGTCGAGTCGCGCGAGACCGCCGACCACTACCTCGCCATCTCCAGCGCCCGGCCCGGCGTCCCCGCCGTGCAGTACGTGGGCGCCGGGTGGACGGCCAGCGGCGACTTCGCCACGGTGGAGGACTGGTGGCGCGCGGCGGACGCGTTCGGCGCGCGCCTCGCCAACCCCGTGAAGCTGACCGTGCTGCGCGGCGGCGCCCCGCTGCCGGCCCGGTGAGGCGGGGCGCGGTGAGCGTGCCGGGCCCCATCAGCCGCCGCCGGGCGCTCGGCGCCCTGGGCGCGCTCGCGCTCCCCCTCCCGCTCGACCTCCTCGGGCAGCGCCGCTCCCCCGCGGACGCCGCGCCCGCGCCCGATCCGCCCACCGCCGCGGGCCCCGACACCGGCAACCTGTCCGCGACGATCGACTGGGTGGCGCGGGAGAGCGCGCCGGCCCTTTCCTTCCTGGATCCCCGCTGGAAGTCGCTGGACGACTGGAAGGCCGCCGCGCGCCCCGCCCTCCACCGCCACCTCGCGTTCGACCCGGAGCCGCTCCCCGTCCGCGGCGAGGTCGTGGGCCGCGAGGCCCGCGACGGCTTCACCGTGGAAACGGTGATCATCCGCGCCACGCCGGCGTACGACGTCCCCGCTCTCGTGCTGGTCCCCGCCGGGCGGCGCGGGCGATGCCCCGCCGTGGTCGCGCTCCACTGCCACGGGGGCCAGTACGCCTGGGGCGCCCGCAAGCTCGTCTCGTCCCCGGACGACCCGCCCGTCCTTGCCGCGTACCGTGACCGGCTCTACGGCCGCCCGTACGCGGAGCTGCTGGCGCGGCGGGGCTTCGTGGTCGTCGCCATCGACGCGTTCTACTTCGGCGAGCGGCGGCTGCGCCCGGAGACCGTCCCCGCCGAAGCCGTCCCCGCCGACGGGCGCGACGCGCTCCGCTCGCTCCCCTCGCTCGCGGCCGGCTCGGCGGAGCGGAACGCCGCCGAGAACCGCGTCGCGGGCGCGTTCGAGGCGGTGATGGCGAAAACGCTCCTCGCCGCGGGCGCCACCTGGCCCGGGCTGCTCGCCTGGGACGACCGGCGCACCGTCGACTACCTGCTCACCCGCCCGGACGTCGATCCCGGCCGCATCGGCTGCATCGGCCTGTCCGGCGGCGGGCTGCGCTCCGCGCTCCTCGCCGCGGCGGACCCGCGCATCCGGGCGGCGGTCGTGGTCGCGTGGATGACGGAGATGGGTGCGATGGTGCCCGCGCACGCGCGCCGGCACACCTGGATGGCGTACACGCCGGGGCTGCGCGCCTCGCTGGACCTGCCCGACGCGGCGGCGCTGCTGGCGCCCGGCGCGCTGCTGGTGCAGCAGTGCGCCCGGGACACGCTGTTTCCCATGGCGGGGATGCGCGGCGCCGTGGACAAGCTGGAGCGCATCTACGCGAAGGCGGGCATCCCCGAGCGCTTCCGCGGCGTCTTCCACGACGAGCCGCACTCCTTCCGGCCGGCCATGCAGGACGAGGCGTTCGCCTGGCTGGAGCGCTGGCTCTGACGGCGGCGGGCACGGCGTCCAATGGCAGAAAGGGGCGAATTCCGGTACGGAGCTGTGGTGCAAACCAATGCTATCCTAGCAAAGAGTCGTCAATGCGTGCTCGGCGACATAAGGCGGTGGGAGCGCATCTCGAAATAAATTGCTGGTGAGCGTCATGGATCGGTAACATTGTTGACCGAGACGGGTTTAAATTGATAACAAAACTTCCAACGCAACACTTCTGTCCCTGCTTTCCATCTGCGAATGCCTCAGCCAAGTGAGCTGGATTGGTATGGGTAACATCTGCAGCACATTGTTTGGATAGTTGGGTACAGGCAATCCAAACCCCGTTTCGGCTTCGCTGGACGCCCTTAACTACCTCTGGTTGCGGGTTAGTAAACTTATTTCTTCCAATAGAGAAAATGACGATATCAGGTCGCACTAACTCACAGAGCTGGTATGCGAATGTAGCCGTATCCATGTCTCCGCTTCGGCCACCGTGATGAGGGAACACCAGAACGGGAGCCGAGCCGTCTTCGTGCGAATTTACAAGATGATCAAGTCCGATTTGGTCGATGTCGCCTGGTAGTAGTGCGACCGGATCTCCGTTGTGCATTAGCCGAATAACTGCACTTATAGAGTTTGTTGATAACCTTCGCCCTGCACGATCAGTGCTTCCAGCTCCCTTCCCCACTAAGTAGCGTGACGGTGCTAATACCTCAAGCCGAATCGTTCCTTCATTGAAGATACCGTCGGGATCGGAGGTCAGGAGAGGTTCGAAATAAAGTGTGCCTTCCTGATGCAGGTTATTAAGCTCGTACAGGAGATCGTCCCAAATTGCGGTTCCTTTCATTGAATCCGAGTTGAGGCGAACCTGGCCAATCTCGAAAACACCAGACGACAAAATTGCGAGTAACCCTTCAATGTGATCCTGATCAGCATGCGAAATCAAAACCAAGTTGACTCGATTTATCTGTTGTTGCCGGAGGAACTCTAATAGCGTATTTCTGTTTCCCGCGTCGATAACTACAACGCTTGACGTAGTTTGGAGAACAGCGCTGTTTCCATGCCCGACATCAAGAATGGTGAGCCGCGGTCCATATTCCATAAATCAACGTTCCTCCCAGTCGGTGAAGTAAAGTTCTGCAGAAGTTTCTGCGCCTAGGTTTACCTGAGCATGAAGTCGAATGTCAGGCTTGACAATTCCTTGAATCTGTTCTGGAACCTGATCAAACCAAACTCGCACGACTTGATTTGAATCCCAAGCGGGGATGATCACGCCAAACCAACGTCTACGACCGTCTGAGACTACATCGTCGACACGCAGTAGAGTTCGCCAAGGACGCCGACTTGGCTGAAAGTCTCCCCGAAATTCATCAATGCATCGCATAAAGCCTTCTTCCATTGAGCTCGGGTCTAGTTGGTCGGGTTTCATCATCACAGGAACCCAGCGCATATGCTTTCGTATCTCCTCGACTTCAGCGGTCTCATATTTTGTACATAGTAAGGCTGGGAAGCCGCGACGGTACAAAGCCGCGACTATTTCTGCTCCGTTGAATTGTGCGTAGTTGCGTTTTCGCAGGTGGTGATCACAAATAGCTGCATCAGATCGTTCCTGCGCGATTGCCAGGAATTCGGTCAAGCTGTTAATTGGACCAGTCTCCGACACAGGGGTAAGGTTCAGATCTTCAATTGAATACTGATATCCCTGCCGCGCCTCGTCATCATCATCAACGATTGAAACTCGCGAGATTTCTCTCCCGCTGATTACAAGTGCCATTATCCTACTCCGAGGATGGGAAGTTGAATAAGGAATTCGGCTCCCCCCATTACTCCTTGAGCCGTAGCAGAGACACTACCCCCCAGATCACGAACCGCATCTCGCACAATGGTTAAGCCAAGTCCAGTACCATTTTTATGGGTGGTTTGTCCAGGAAGCCAGATTTCGCTCATATCGATTCCCTGAATGCCTGGTCCGTTGTCTGAAAACCTCATGTGAAGATGTCCATTTTCGACTTCGGTCTGAAGTAGAATGAAGCGTTGCTTTACATCTGTATCCTCAAACGCAGCTAGGCTATTGTTGATCAGATTGGTAAGGATTGACTCCACCGCTGCTTCGCTTCCGCGGAGAAAGGGCTCGACGTGAGCCAAGCGAGTTTCCATTTTCACGTCACGGCCATCCAAGAACGGCTGGAATGTCTCTAGCAAGCCCCGGATCACATTGTGGACCTCAACGCGACCAGGCCGCCTCTTGTCATATTCAAGTAGCCGCAGGGTCGCTGTACCGAGTACGGATAGCGATTTCAATGCGCGTTGGATGCCTTCAATAGGCTTTTTCAGAGACTCATATTGGCCATCAAGGGCTTGCTTTGCTCGACGATCAATCGCCTTAACTGATTGATCAATCACCTTTAAGGGGTTCCCGCTTGACTCATGTGCAAATGTAGCAGCGGTTATCCCAGCGGTACTCAGAGTTCGATAGAGCTGAACTTCCCGCTCTAAGCCGCGCACCTCTTTCTCTCGAGCTCGGTCATATGCGTTGAATGCTCTGCGTACTGTGTCCTGAGCTTCAGAAGGTAATTCACGTATAGATTCTACAACACTCTGCCTGGATTGTGCGGACTGCCGTGGGGCGGTTTCACGCTCCTTTGCTCGCCTCCGTTCAGCAAGATCCAGTCTTCGCCGCGCCAGCCAGTCGAGGGCATCCTGTGCAAATGCTTTTAGTTCCAGGAACGTTTCAGTCTCGATAAAGCCTGAGCGATCGGTTTTCTGCACAAGGGATTCTTTTAAGTCGCGTACTGAAATACGTCCAATTGAAGTATTCGTACCTGGACGTTCCTCAGGGCTGCGAACTCGCTGCAAATTCATCTCCAGCCAATCATTGCCGGGATTCCCATATGGTGATACCCGCAACCCGTTCTCGTATAGGTGAACTCCACCGAATTCTTGGAGCCAATCACGAACTTCCCCCATGGAGACAGATCTCACAGAGAACGCGGCTTGGGAAAGGATAAACACCCATAGGTCAAACTCTGCTGGTGGACACTTGTATGGAGTGCCATCGCGTTTGTTCGCAACTTCAGTGTGATCTGCCGTGAATAGAATGTCTCCCCGCCAATCCACAACCCTTACCGAAGCGAGCCCCTCAGCATTGACAGAGGCCACGAGGTGATAATCAGCTTCTTCAAAGTAGCGTTTGCTGACAAGTTCCTCTAGATCTCTAAATTCGGGAACGATCAAATTTGGACTGAATCCTGAAGGATCCGTTCCAAATGGATCAGCAAGCAATATCATCGCGCGAGCGAGGCGCTTTACATCCATTCGCCCGATTTTTTGACGTAAATCATGGATTTCGATTTCGGTGCCGGACCCGTGAGTTGAATTCTTCTGTGTCGATGAGATGTTGACTGTGACATTCTCGACGATTTCAGCGGCGTCAAACTGATCCCAATCAATACTAACGAAATTTTCAATGGTTGGCTCTTCCGCAGGACGCGTTCTTAGAACAACGCGACGCCCCATCCGCAAAGCAGCAAGTCTACCTAGCCCTTTATTACCAGCGGGAATTCTTCCCAACCGTGTTCGCTTAATTGCTGCTTTATGTGATCTCCCCAGAACGAGCCAGCCGTACCGAATACCCTCAACGGTCATCCCGTCACCGTTATCTGTTACCCGGACTAGTCCACCTGGCTGGTCAACTCCCAGAAGTTCTACTGTGCAGCTGATTGCATCCGCATCATACGCATTCTTAACCAATTCTAGAATGCTCTGGTCAGAACCGGGGTTGAGCTCCTCCCCGAGTCTTCTGAGAATGTCGGTCGAGAACCGGATATGAGAGTGAGACATGGTCTCTTAGCCTTTCAAAGGTAGTTCGGCATGAGCCCAAACCGTGCAGTTGGTATCCGATCCACTGATCGAGCCGAGTAATCGTTTAGGCATCCTTCAGCACGGGCCAGTCTAGAGCTAGTTGAATGCATCGGCAAACCTCGGGACTTGCTCCGTCCTGAGCGAGCACCCGGCCGGACCCAGGCTCAGCCCGTCTCCTCCCACCACTGGCGCAGCAGGTTCCCCGCCACCCGCAGCCGGTACGCCGCCGTGGAGCGCACGTCGTCGATGGGCCGGATCTCGCCCGCCAGCACCCGCTGCGCCTCCTCGATGGATCCGCCCCCCGCCAGGCACCGCTCCGTCGCCGGCACGCGCACCACGGTCGCCGCCACGCTCCCGAACGCCACCCGCGGCTCCGGCCCGCGCACCCCCGCCATCACCACCTTGCTGATGGCCTGCGCCGCCCGCGTCCCCACCTTGCGGAACCACTGCGTCCCCGGAAGGCGCGGCACCTCCACCGCCACGATCAGCTCGTCCGGCCGGATCACCGTGGCCCGGTAGCCGGTGTACAGCTCCGCCACCGGCACCCGCCGCTCCCCGTCCGCGCTCCTCAGCACCACCACCGCCTCCGCCACCGCGAGCACCGGGAGCGTGTCCGCCGCGGGCGAGCCGTTGGCGATGTTGCCGGCCAGCGTGCCGCGGTTCTGGATCTGCGCGCCGCCCACCTCGCGCGAGGCCGCCACCAGCGCCGGGAGCCACCCGTTCACCGCCTCCGAGCGCACCAGCTCCGTGTACGTCGTCAGCGCGCCGATGCGGAGGATGCCGCCGTCCACGGAGGTGGAGATACCGCGCAGCTCGTCCAGCGGCCACAGGTTGAGGAAGCGCCGCGCCGGCTGCGTGCCGAAGTGCAGCGTCACGAACACGTCCGTGCACCCGGCCAGCGGCACGCGCGGGCCGTCGTCGCGGAGGACCCTGAGCGCCTCGTCCAGCGTTCGCGGCTCGCGCAGGTCCAGCGTGGAGGTCGCGGTCCTCATACGCTGCGGATGGCGCGGTAGATGGCCTCGTAGCCGGTGCAGCGGCACAGGTTGCCGGCCAGTCCCGTGCGCACCGCCTCCAGCGACGGCTCCGGTCCCAGCGCCACCGCCGCCAGGATCATCCCCGGCGTGCAGATGCCGCACTGCGCCCCGCTGAACTCCGCGAAGGCGCGCTGGTACGGGTGGTCGCCGCCCAGCCCCTCGATGGTCACCACCTCCGCGCCCGCCGCCTGCGCGAAGGGCACCAGGCAGGAGACCACCGGCTGCCCGTCCAGCAGCACCGTGCAGGCCCCGCACTCCCCCTCGCCGCACCCCTCCTTGGTGCCCGTGAGCCCGCACTCCTCGCGGAGCACGTCCAGCAGGCGCTTCATGGGGTGCGCCTCCACCTCCGCCGGGGCGCCGTTCAGCGTCAGGCGCATGCCGCCTCCATGAGGACCTCGGGGACCGCGGGGATGGAGCGCACGTCCAGCCCCATGTGGCGGATGGCGTTGACCAGCGCGGGCGCGGGGCCGTCGATGGGCATCTCCCCCACGCCCTTGGCGCCGAAGGGGCCGTAGCCGCTGGGATTCTCCAGCACCACCACGTCCATGCGCGGCGTGTCCAGCGTGGTGGGGATGGTGTAGTTGGTGAGCGTGGGGTTCGCCATGCCGCCGCCCCGCATCACCACGTTCTCGTTGAGCGCCCACCCCACGCCCTGCGCGGTGCCGCCCTCGATCTGCCCCACCACCATGCTCGGGTGGATCGCCCTGCCGATCTCGTGCACGATGGTCATCCGCAGCGGGCGAGCCTCGTACGTCACCGGGTCCAGCTCCACCTCCGCCACGTCGCACCCCCAGCCGTAGGCCGCGTAGGCGTCGCCCGTGTACTCGGTGTCGTCCCAGGAGATCTCCTCCGGCTTCTCGAACTGGCGGGTCACGGAGAGAGGGCCGTGCTCGCGCACGTACTCGCCCGGCGTCAGGTCGCCCAGCCGCTCGCGCATCTCCTCCGCGCAGCGCTGCAGGATCTTTCCCACCACCATGCAGGTGCGCGACGCCACGGTGGGTCCGCTGTCGGGGACCTGGTGCGTGTCGGGCTGCACCACCTCCACCTGCTCGTAGGGGATGCCCAGCGCGTCCGCGACGATCTGCGCGTGCATGGTGCGCGTGCCCTGGCCCATCTCCACGCTCGCCACGCGGATGCGCGCGCCGGTCTCCGTCGCTTCCAGCGTCGCCCGGGACGCCAGGTAGATCTCGCCGCTGCCGGTGAAGCCGGAGCCGTGGAAGAACAGCGACAGGCCGATGCCGCGGCCGCTGCCGGCGTACTCGGCGCGCTTCCTGTGGTAGTCCGACCGCTCCACGGCTGTGCGCAGCGCCTCCAGGGCGCTGCAGTCCTCGCCCATCGTCTGGCCGGTGGCGGTGGTGTCGCCGGGCCGCAGCGCGTTGATCTCGCGGAGCCGCACCGGGTCCATCCCCAGCGCTTCCGCGACGCGGTCCATGTGCACCTCGGTGGCGAACTGCGTCTGCGGGGCGCCGAAGCCGCGGAAGGCGCCGTTGGGGGGCGTGTTGGTCATCACGGCGCGCCCGTCGATGCGCGTGTGGTCGCAGCGGTACGGCCCGGCGGCGTGGATGCAGCCGCGCGACAGCACCACCGGGCTGAGCGTCACGTACGCCCCGCCGTCCATCAGCACGTCGATCTCCATGGCCACCAGGCGCCCGTCGCGCATCACCCCCGTGCGGTGGCGGATGACGGAGGGGTGCCGCTTGGTCGTGGCGAGCATGTCCTCCACCCGGTCGTACACCATCTTCACCGGGCGGCCGGACTTGCGGGCCAGCAGCGCGGCGTGCCCCGCCAGGATGTTGGGGTACTCCTCCTTGCCGCCGAAGCCGCCGCCCGTCTCGGTCTGCACCACGCGCACGCGGTCGTCCGGGAGCTGGAGCAGCGCCTTGAGGGCCTTGTGGACGTAGTACGGGCACTGCATGGAGCCGTACACCGTGATCCCGCCGTTCTCGGGGACGGCGATCACCCCGTTGGTCTCGATGTAGACGTGCTCCTGGTGCCCGGTGCGGTAGGTGCCCTCCACCACCACCTCGGCCCGCGCCATGGCGGCGTCGGTGTCGCCCTTGCGGATGCGCAGGTGCTTGAAGACCGTCGGCGACCGCTCGGGGTCCAGGACGGGCTCGGCCTCGTCGTACTCGACGCGCACCTCGGCGGCGAGCAGCGCCTCGCGGTCCTCGTGCGCCAGCAGCAGGATGGGCTCGGCCAGGTGGTTGACCTCGTCCGCCACCAGGAACGGCTGGTCGGCCTCGATCAGCGCCACGAAGTTGCAGAGCGGGCCGGGGATGTCGCGGTGGTCCACCACGGTGAACCCGGCGTGGTCGAAGTCCAGGTGGACGGCCCGCACCCGCCCCCTGGGGATGGTGGCGCGGATGGTCCGGCCGTACAGCATCCCGGGGAAGCTCAGGTCGTCCACGTACTTGGCCGCGCCCGTGGTCTTGGGCATCCCGTCCTTGCGCGAAACGCTCCGGCCTACGGCTGGGGTCATGCGGGCCCGGGTAGTGGGGAAGGGGAGGCGCGTCGGGGGCTCCACAAGGAATAAGCGTTTTTCGGCGGAGCGCAATCGGCGGCGGCGGCGCTTGTCGCGCGCGGGCCGGGCGGCTATGGTACGGTCGCCCGGCCGATCCCCGTTCCCGACCCGCCCCGGAGCCTCCCGCCATGCGCTTTCCTCCGCTCCTCATCGACTACCCCGACTGGGTGGAGCCCCTGGTCGAGTGGGACCGCGGCTACGCCTCCGACGAGGAGCGGATGCGGCTGGCCATCGACCTTTCGCGCGAGAACGTGGCGCGCGGCACGGGCGGGCCCTTCGGGGCGGTGGTGTTCCAGGCGGAGAGCGGGGTGCCGCTGGCGGTGGGGATGAACAGCGTGGTGCGCCTCAACAACTGCACGCTGCACGGCGAGATGGTGGCCATCATGATGGCGCAGGCGCGGCTGGGGAGCTTTTCGCTGCGCTCGCCGGACGGGCCGGCGTACGAGCTGGTGACGTCGTGCGAGCCGTGCGCCATGTGCCTGGGGGCGACGCTGTGGAGCGGGGTGCGGCGGGTGGTGTGCGGCGCGCACCGCGACGACGCGCGGCGGCTCAACTTCGAGGAGGGCCCCGTCTTCCCCGAGTCGCACGCCTACCTGGAGGCGCGCGGAATCCGCATCGTCCACGGCGTGCTGCGCGACGAGGCCAACGCCGTGCTGGAGATGTACCGCGCCAGCAAGGGGATCATCTACAACGGATGAGAAGCGGAGTGCGTGAACCGGAAGCGAGGGAGTGCTTTTGAATCGCTCCCTGGACGACGCCGCGCTGGAAGCGGCCGCGGCGCGGCTGCGGCCGGCGAACCTGGCGTTCGCGGCGCGCTACCCGGGCGAGTCGGCGCTGCGGCAGCCGGTGCACACGGTGTACGCGGGCGCCCAGCACTTCCGCCACGATGCCGCGGCCCGGCACGGCCGGGAGGCGCTGGGGGCGCTGCGGCGGTACGCGCCCACGGCGGCCGGCTTCGCCGGCACGGTCGGGATCCCGGCGGACGCCGCGGCGGAGGCGCTGTACGCGCGCGTGGTGGACCGGCTGGAGCGGGAGCCGGTGGAGGACTTCCGCGTGGACTTCGAGGACGGCTACGGCGTCCGGCCGGACGCGGAGGAGGACGCGGCGGCGCTCGCCGTGGCGGAGGAGATGGCGCGGGGGATGGAGGCGGCAACGCTCCCGGCGTACGTGGGGCTGCGGCTCAAGGCGCTCGGCGAGGAAACGCGCCGGCGCAGCGTCCGCACGCTGGACCTGTTCCTCACCCGGCTGCTGGACGCCGCGGGCGGGCGATTGCCGCCGGGCCTCCTGCTGACGGTGCCCAAGGTCACGGTGCCGGAGCAGGCGGCGTTCTTCGCGGACGTGCTGGAGATGCTGGAGGCCCGGCTCGCCCTGGCGGAGGGGACGCTGCGCTTCGAGCTGATGGTGGAGGTGCCGCAGGCGGTGATCGGGGCGGACGGGCGGACGCCGCTCCCCGGCTTCGTGGACGCGGCGCGGGGGCGGCTGGCGGCGGCGCACTTCGGCACCTACGACTACACCTCGGGGGTGGGGATCACGGCGGCGCTCCAGGGCATGCGCCACCCGGCGTGCGACTTCGCGCGGCACGCGATGCAGGTGGCGCTCGCGGGGACGGGGATCTGGCTGTCGGACGGGTCCACCGCGACCCTTCCCGTCCCCGTGCACGAGGGACCTTCGCCCACGGACGCGGAGGAGCGGGAGAACCGCGCCGCCGTGCACCGCGCCTGGCGGATGCACTTCGACGACGTGCGGCACTCGCTGGCCCACGGCTTCTACCAGGGGTGGGACCTGCACCCGGCGCAGCTCCCCACGCGCTACGCCGCCGTGTTCGCGTTCTTTCTCGCCGGGCGGGACGCGGCGGCCCGGCGCCTCCGCGGCTTCCTGGCGAAGGCCGCCCGGGCGGGCGACGCGTTCGACGACCCGCACGCGGGGCAGGCGCTCCTCAACTACTTCCTGCGCGGCGTCGGCTGCGGCGCCTTCGGCGAGGCGGAGGTGCTGGAGGGGACGGGGCTGACGGCGGAGGAGCTGCGGGGGCGCTCGTTCGCGCGGATCCTCGCGGGGCGGCAGCGGCGGGGGTAGCGGGCCGTCGCCTGAACGGCGGGGAGATCGTCACGGCTCGCGCTCGTCCGGTGTCGCGGAACGATTCCTGTGCCGCAACAGCCGGATATCGCTACGTGACGGACACGTGGCGGTACGGCAGGAGCGCCGGGCGGACGACCGCGGCGTCGTCCAGGCGCTGCGTCCCAAGGGTCGCGCCCAGGCGCCCCCGCGCGCGGTCGAACACCGCCCAGCAGAGCTCGCTGGTGTCCCACCGCGAGCGGTACTGGATCCCGTCCACCTCCGGCAGGGCCCGGTGGACGCGCCGCGCCAGGTCGCGGCACGCGCCGTAGTCGTCGCCGGCCACCTCGTGCGCGCCCACCCCGAAGCTGGAAAGCCCCGGTCCCTCCAGGCGGAGCATCCGCAGCGGCATCGCCGGCGCGACGGCAGATCCCCCGCGCGCCGCCAGCTCCGCGCGGGGGATCACCGGCACCTTGAGTCCCCGCACCAGTGTTTCCAGGACGGCCACGCCCAGCGTCGCGGCGAAGTAGCAGGTGCCGAACTCGCCGCCCGGCGCGTCGAAGCGCCCGCGCGGCGGCCGGCCGTCGCCCGGCCCGAACCACAGTGGCCCCAGCTCCAGGGGATGCACGCGCCAGAGCACCTGGCCGAGCGGGACCTCGGCCAGCGGGGGATCGTCGGGGAGGGAGATGGGCATCAGGCCGCGGCGTGCTCCCCGTAGGACGCGAGGCGGCCGAGGACGTCACGCAGGACCGCGGGGTCGTCCAGGCGCTCCAGCAGCACCCCCGACCCGTCCGGAGCGTCGTCCACCAGGACGGAGAGCAGCGCCCACGGATCCACCTTGGCGGCGGCCTTCGCCACCTCGGGCACCCCGGCGCGGACGTGGCCCCCGGGGGCGAACTGCAGGGCGGGGAAGCCCCACTGCCCGCCCGGGAGAGGCACCGCGAGCACCCTGTGCCGCTCCATGCGCTGCTTGACGCCGGGGACGCTGATGCGGAGGACCGCCGCCGCCTCGGAGGACGACATCAGCCCGCCCACAAGCTCGGCGATGCGGCCCTTCGCCTCGGCGCCGCGCAGCAGCAGCTCCGCCCAGTCGTTGTCCGCCGACGCCCGGGTCTCGGGCGTCGCGACCAGGATCTCCGCGATGGTCTCGGCGGGGGACTGGGCTTCCACCGCCCGGAGCACCTCGTCGTCGCTCATCCGCTCCAGCGAGCCCCGCAGCCAGCGCTCCACCCGGCTGACCAGCGAGGCGCGGACCCCGGCGGAGACCGCCCCCGGCAGGTACGCCGCGGCGGTTTCCCGGACCCTGCCGGTCCCCGTCCCGGCGCGGCGCGTGTAGCCCCCGGCAGCCTCCTCCTCCGCGGCCCCTTCCGGCCTGCTGGCGTCCGTCATCACGACCCTCCGGGTTGCGGATGTGTGTATGCCGCGCGAACTGCACAGGCGCAATATGCGCGCCCGGCGACGACGGCACAAGGTGTACGTTCAGGGAGGCGGGGCCACCGTGTCCGTGCGCAGCTCGGCCAGGCTCTGGCGAATGCGCTCCATCATCCGCTCGTAGCGCGGGTCCGGGGCGGCCTGCATCAGGTCCACGAGCGTGGCCTCCGCCTGCTCGTGGGCGCTGATCGCCTTGCTCAGGTCCAGGCGCTTGTTCTCGTGCGGCTCCATCGCGTGTCCTCCGGGGTGTCGGTTGCCGGCTCCTGCGTCGTGTGCTCCCCTATTCAAGACGCGCGCCCTGGTCGATCCAGCGCCCCAGCAGCGCCCGCTCCTCCGGCGTGACGAAGGTCTTGTTGGCGGGCGGCATGGTGGCGGTCTCCACGGCGCGGACGCGGATGCGGTCGGCGCGGGCGCGGACCTGCTCCGGGGTGTCGAAGGCGACGCCCGCGGGCGCGGGACCGAAGGTGCGGTCCGCCGCGTCCGCCGAGTGGCAGACGGCGCAGCGCTTCTGGATGACGGCGTCGGCCTGGGCGAAGGTGACGCGCCCGCCGTGCGCGGCGGCGGCCGGGACCGGGCGGGCGGGGCGCGCCGTCAGCAGGGCGAGCGCGCCGAGCGAGGCGGCGGCGACGGCGGCCAGCGCCGGCTTCCAGCGCGGCCACCCGAAGCGGACGTTGAGCACGTGGCGCACCGCGGCGCCGGCGAGCACCAGCACCCCCAGCACCAGCCACGCCAGCCGCCCCGCGTACAGGGCGGGGAAGTGGCTGCTCAGCATCAGCACGATGACCGGGAAGGTCATGTAGTTGTTGTGGATGGAGCGCTCCTTGGCGCGCTTCGCGGGCGCCGGGTCGGGGCGCTCGCCGCGCTCCGCGGCGGCCACCAGCACGCGCTGCGACGGCATGATGACCCGGAACACGTTGCCCGCCATCAGCGTCCCCAGCATCGCCCCCACGTGCAGGAACGCGGCGCGCCCGCTCAGCAGGTGCGTGAGCGCGTACGCCACGGCGAGCACCAGCGCGAGCCCCGCCACCGCCCCCATCTTCCCCATGCGCGAGATCAGGCGCCCCAGCACCAGGTCGTACGCCAGCCACGCCGCCACGATGCTCCCCGCGCCCACGGCGACCGCCGCGCCTGGGGCGAGCTCCGCGACGGCGGGGTCCACCAGGAGCGCGCCGCCGCCGGCGTAGTAGACCACCGCCAGCAGCGCCGCGCCCGTGAGCCAGGTGGTGTACGCCTGCCACTTGAACCAGTGCAGCGGCCGGTCTCGGTCCCAGCCGGACAGGTCCTTTCGCATCAGGTAGAATCCGCCGCTGTGCAGCAGCCAGATCTCGCCCTGGACCTCCTCCCCGCCGGAGCCGGGCCCGGGCGGGAGCAGGTTGCGGTCGAGCCAGTTCCACAGCATGGAGTTGCCGATCCACATGATCCCCGCGATCACGTGCATCCAGCGGAGGACCAGGTCCAGCAGCTCGCCCAGGGCGGGAACCATTCAGCTCCCCCGGTAGGTGGTGTAGCCGAAGGGGCTCAGCAGCAGCGGGACGTGGTGGTGCTGCCCCGCGTCGCGCACCTGGAAGACCACCGCCACCTCCGGGTAGAAGGTCTGCACCCCCTGCCCGGCGAAGTAGCGCCCCGTGTCGAAGACCAGCCGGAAGGTCCCGGGCTCCAGCGGCGGCCCGTCGTCGGGGAGGAGGTCGCGGAGGCGGCCGTCCGCGTCCGTGAGCCCGCGGGCCAGCACGAACGCGGATCCCTCCTCCACCCGCTCCAGCACCACCCGGATCCCCTGCGCCGGACGGCCCCGGGCGGTGTCCAGCACGTGCGTCGTGATCTCGCTCATCGATGGGGATCCGGTTGTATCATCGGAGTGGAAAACCTGGGTTCGGGCGTGCCCCCGGCTGCGCCGGGGTCGGGCTGCGGCTCCGTAACGCACGATAAAACTGTGCGTAACGGAGGCGAGCCCGCGCAAACAGCCGCGCGGTCTCGCCGCTTCGCGCTCGCATCCCTCACGCGGGGTTCGCGCTGGCGTCCGGGAGTGCCGACCCCCTCACCCCCCGGCCCCCTTGCCCCCGCAGGCGGGGGAAAGGGGGAGAACGGCACGGCATCGTTGTCAGGAGGCCGGCGCTTCCGGGGCGGCGAGCAGCTTTTCCAGCCGCAGGCGGGTGATGCGGCGCTGCTCCTCGGCGGCCACGCGGATCTCGTCCGCGGGACGGTTCGCCAGGCGCTCCGTCAGCAGGGCGAGCATCTCGTCCGCGCTCCTGCCGGTGGCGCACACGATGTAGATGAAGCCGAAGCGCGCCTCGTACGCCCGGTTTCCCTCGGCGAGGGCGCGCTGCGTGGCCTCCGCGGCGGTGCGCATCCCGGCCTGCTCGCCCGCGGACCAGGCGCGCTCCCGCCCGGTCTGCCCGGCCTCCGCCTCGCGCTCGCCGATGCGGGGGTGGCTGCGGAAGGCCTCCTGCCAGTCGGCCTCGTCCAGCCCGCGCCACGCGGCGTCGGCGCGGTCCAGCAGCGCGGCGGCGTCGGGGAAGGGGCGCGCGGCCGTCACGAGGCGCGCCCACTCGCGCGAGCCGCAGCAGGCGAGCAGCTCGCGCTCGGCGTCGGCGGGCGGGAGGGCGTTGAGCCGGTCCAGGGGGCTCACGACGGGGCGGGGGCGAGCGTCCCGAAGAGCCGCAGCCGCGCGATCCCGCCGCAGGGGAAGACGCGGAGGCGCACGTGCGTGGCCGGCCCGGCGTCGGCCAGCTCCTCCCAGCGGTGGCGGGCGTGGGGCTGCAGCCCGGTCTCGGCGAGGAGCGGCTTCCAGGGGGCGGACGGATCGGCCAGCGCGTCGGCGCCCGCGCCGGGGAGGTGGATCGCCTCCAGGGTGCAGCGCTCCGGGGCGTTGCCCTTGAAGTGGTCGGTGTCGATCTCCACGCGGTGGATGGCGCCCGGCGCGGCCAGGCGGACGACGGTCCAGTCGTGGCCCGGCCCGCGGCGCCTGCGCGTTTCCCAGCCGTCGCCCATGAACAGCGAGCGGCCGGGGAGGATCAGGTTCTGGCGGTGGCCGAAGAACATGTCGCTGCACGACACCACCCACCCCCCGTTCTCCAGCGCCGCCAGGTCCACCTCGCCGCCGGCACGGGCGAAGCGGGTCCACTCCGGCACCACGTCGCCGTGCACGCGCAGCCGCGCCACGCCGCCGTCGGGGAAGATGCTGAGGCGCACGTGGGTGGCCCGGCGGTCGCCGCTCACCGCGAAGCGGTTGTGGCTGTCGCCCTGGAGCTCCGAGCGCGGCACGATCTCCCACCACTCCGTCCCGGGGCCCGCCAGCTCCGCGGCGGAGGGGGTGCCGGGGACGGAGCACGCCTCCAGCGAGCACGCCTCGGGGAAGTTGCCGCGGAACCAGCTGGTGTCCACCACCACCCCGCGCACGATCCCCGGCGCCCCCAGCCGGACGATGGCCCAGTCGCGGCCGGGGGAGTGGCGGCGGGTCTCCCAGCCGTCCATCCACTTGCCGCGCTCGGTGTACTCGCCCTCCCGCCACTCGGCGGGCCCGGGCTTCAGCAGCCCCTCCATGGGCGCGAAGAACTCGTCGCTGGCGGCCAGCACCGCGCCGCCCAGGCGCTCGGAGGCCAGGTCCGGCAGCTCCGTGAAGTCGGTCATGGATCGTCGCGCAGGAGGAGGTGGCCGGCCGGCTCCGGGAGGAAGCGGCCGCGGTCGTACACGCAGGTGCCACGAACGTACGTCGCCCGCACCGCGCCGGCAAAGACGCCGCCCGCGTACGGCGTCAGCGGGTGGCGGTGGTGCAGCGTCCCCGGCTCCACCCGCGTCTCGCCGTCCGGGTCCCACACCACCAGGTCGGCGTCGCGCCCGGGGGCGATGGCGCCCTTGCGGGCCTCCAGCCCGGCCAGCCGCGCGGGGGCCGCACTCATCCACCCGGCCAGGCGCTCCGGGCCCATCCCCCGCGCCCGCGCCCCGGTCCACGCCACCGGCAGCCCCAGCTGCAGCGAGGCGATCCCGCCCCACGCGTCCAGCCAGTCGCCCGTGTCACGGCGCTTCATTGCGGGCGGGCAGGGGGAGTGGTCGGACGCCACCAGGTCGATCTCGCCGGCCGCCAGCGCGTCCCACAGCGCCTCGCGGTCCCGGCGTCCGCGGATGGGCGGCGCGCACTTGAGCTCGGTGGCGCCGTCGGCCACGTCCTCCGCGGCGAAGTGCAGGTAGTGCGGGCAGGTTTCCACGGTGACGGGCAGCCCCTCCGCGCGCGCCCGGCGCAGCAGCGGGAGCGGCTCCGCCGAGGCCAGGTGGACCACGTGCACGCGCGTGCCGTATTCGCGGCACAGCCGCACGAGCAGCTCCACGGCCTCCGTCTCCGCCTCCGGCGGGCGGGAGCGCAGCCAGGTGGCGTAGGCGCGGCGGTCCGCCCCGGCAAGGGAGGCTGTGGCGCGCTCCAGCGCGGCGGGGAGCTCGGCGTGCACCAGCAGAGGCGCGCCCAGCTCGGCCAGCACCGGCATCGCAAGGCGCAGCTCGGCCTCGCCCACGTGGCCGAACTCGTCCACCCCGGAGGGCGCGAGGAAGCACTTGAAGCCCAGCACCCCGGCCTCCCACAGCGGGCGCAGCTCCATCGTGTTGCCGGGCACCACGCCGCCCCAGAAGCCCACGTCCACGCTGCACCGGCCCGCCGCCGCATCCAGCTTGGCGCGCAGCCCCGCGACGCTGGTCGTGGCGGGGACGCTGTTGAGCGGCATCTCCACCAGCGTGGTCACGCCGCCCGCCGCCGCGGCGCGCGTGGCGCTGGCGAAGCCCTCCCACTCGGTGCGGCCGGGCTCGTTGGCGTGCACGTGCGTGTCCACCAGCCCCGGCAGGAGCACGGCGTCGCCCGCCTCCACCACCGGGACCCCGTCGGGCGCGTCGTCGGGGCCGCCCACCGCCGCGATGCGGCCGCCCGCCACGTGCACCGAGGCGGGGCGGACGCCGTCCGGGAGGACCGCGCGGCGCGAGCGGAGGACGAGCGCGGGGGGAGGAGTCACGATATCGGGAGGCGGAACAGGCCGTCGGGGTCGCCGGGCCCGGCCGGGGCGAAGCCCATGCGGCGCAGGTAGTCCGAGTGCACCCGGCTGCCCGGGTGGCTCAGGATCTCGCGGACGCCCAGCTCGCGGAAGAACGCCGCCTGGTCCGAGAACAGGTAGCGCCCCGTCTTGAAGTCGCGGAACTGGGGGATGACGAAGTCCAGCAGCACCAGGAGCGAGCCGTCCCCGCGCAGCTCGCCCACGAACAGGCCCGCGGGCACCAGGTCGCGCAGCACGAAGAAGGTGAGCTGCCCCTCCGCCGGCACGTGGGCGAAGCCGGGGAGGAAGCGCTGCACGTCCTCCCGGTAGAAGTCCAGGAAGTAGCGCAGGTATTCCGAGTCGGGGCGCACGCGGAGCAGCTTGAAGTACTCGCGCGAGCCCAGCATCTGCCGCAGGTAGTACAGGTTGATGAACACGATCAGCAGGTTCACCACGGCCACCGGGTAGGCGTGGATCAGCACGCCGTACACGGTGAACGCGGCCGAGCCGGCCAGGTTGATCAGCCGCAGCCTGAGGATGGAGCTCATCATCAGCGAGATGGCGACCAGCACGGACGCCACGTACCCCACGATCTCCAGAACCAGCTGTGAATCCATGTCCCCGGTGCGTGTTGGCGGTCGCGCGCCGCACGTTTTTTTTGGCGGCGTCACTGAACGTAGCAGGCCGGGGCGTCGCCGCAAACGGTTCGTGAGGAGGGAGAGGAGCAGGGTTCGGGCGTGCCCCCGGCTGCGCCGGGGTCGGGCTTCGGCTCCGTAACGCAGCAAACAACGCTGCGTAACGGAGGCGAGCCCCCGCGGAAACTGCCCCGCGGGGTCTCGCCCCTCCGGGCCGAAATCCCTCACGCGGGGTGGGCGCTGGCGTCCGCGGGGGTGGGAGGTGCGCCCCGGCCGGATCGTCCGCCCGGCGG